>JAKOND010000313.1 GCA_022702125.1 Burkholderiaceae bacterium | reverse complement strand
TTGGTGGCGGGCAGCGCCATGCCGATGACGATCAGGAACGGGACGATGGTCCAGATCACCTCGACGACGACCGACTCGTGGAAGTTGGCCGGCTTGTGGCCCTTGGACTTGCGGTGCTTCCAGATGGAATAGAACATGACCGCGAAGACGGCGACGAAGATCACCACGCAGATGATCATCATCATCCAGTGCAGGAAGTGCTGTTCCTCGGCGATCTTGGTGACCGGCGGCGCCAGGTTGAGCTGGCGCACGGCGGGGCCGCCGGGCAGGTCGTTGACGGCATGCGCAGCCGTGGAGACCCAGGCGGCCACCGACAGCAGCGCCGGGGGCAGCTTGTTGAGAATGCTCTTCATCGTCTTCACTTCTTAGTGTTTGCCTTCAAAACCACACCTGCACGCCGTCCGGCGGGCGCCCGCCGCCCCGCGCGGCACGGGCCTTCATTCGGCACGCAAGGCCTTGCGGATCTCGCGCGCCAGCCAGGGACGCAGTTCGGGGCGCACGAAGCGCCCCACCTCCACCGACCTCCCCTGCCCCGACACCAGGATCAGCGACCGGTCGCCCGTCTTGGGCTCGATCCGCACCCACTCGCGCCGGAATTCCGCGCGCTCCAGCCGGCCGGCCGTCTCGCGCTCGACGACCAGGCGGTTGTCCTGCAGGAAGATTCTTTCGCCGTCGGCCGCGTGCCGGGCATGCGCCACGAAGGCCGCGCCCAGCGCCAGCAACTCCAGGCCGACGAAGGGCATGACCAGGCGCGCGCCCTGGAGCCAGAAGAAGGTCCCGATGGCCAGGGACACCACGCACAGCGAGACGAACATCCCCCCGAGTTGCCGCGGCGACGCCGAACAGTTGCGCGAGAGGAACCAGTGCGTCTGGCCCGCCCCCGCATCGCGGACAGGACGATGGGTCGACGTGGACACTTCGGATGCTTTCGTGGGCCGATACATGCGACCGGTGCGCCGGGCAGGTCCGCGAAGCGGCTCGCCTGCCGGACCGCCGTGCCGCGCGGAGTCTCCGGGAATTTTTGATAGCAACTGATTCTATCGTGGTCCTACCCGGCAGGACCCTTGTTTTACCCCGGGGAAGCCCCATGCACCGGCGGCCGCGCGCCCGTGCCTTTTCAGGCCCGCGGACCGTCCGGGGCGCCCCCCGGAGCACCGCCGCCCGGCGCATTCCCCGGGGCGTCGCCGGGCCGGCCCTGGCGCAGCAGGGCGCGCATGTCGCGCAGGGACACCGCGCTCTCCTGCGACAGCCGCACCCGGGGCGCGGGCTTGAAGGCATGGCCGTAGATGATCTCGAAGGTCAGCGCCAGGCTGCCGTCGGGCTGGCGCGGCAGCGCGTCGACGGCGGCCTCCAGGCGTCGGCGCCAGCCGCGCCCGCGCAGCGCGCCGAAGCGGTCGGGATGCAGGTTGCGGCCGAGTTCGCGCAGTTCCTGCAGCAGCCGCTGCGGCGTGGCGAAGGTCAGCACGATGCGCTCCATGTCCATGATCGGCTCGGCGAAGCCGGCGTGCACCAGCATGTCGCCCCAGTCGTGCATATCGGTGAAGGCATGGCCGGCGGGCGGCCAGCCGGCGGCCTGGTAGAGCGCGCGCACCTCCTGGGCGGTATCGGGGCCGAGGCAGGAGAACATCAGGTAGCCGTCGGTGTCCAGCGCCCGGTGCCAGCGCGCGATCAGCGCCTGCGGGTCGGCCGACAGGTGCAGCGCCATGTTGGCCCAGAGCATCTGCGGCCCGCCCTCCCGCAGCGCGGCGTCGTCCGGATCGGCGAATCGCAGTCCCGCTCCGCGCCAGGCCGCCGGCGTCCACCAGGCCGGGCGCAACGCGGCTTTCGCCGCCGCGATCCGCCGCGCGTCGGATTCCACCACGGTGCAGGCCGCCGCCGGGAAACGCCGGGTCAGCAGCGCATGCGCCCGCAGGCCGCCGCGCACCGCGTCCCAGTGCACCCAGGCCCGGGGCAGGACGGTGATCCACTGCAGGCGGTCCTCCATGCGGCGCGCGACCTCCTCGTGCAGCCAGGGGGAGACCGCCGGGGCGGCATGCTGCCAGCGCGCGGCGGCGGTCGGATCGATGGTGGGGGGACGTTCGGTAGGCATCGGATGGGGGACGGGCCGGCCTTCGGACGGGCCACCGCGTCGGCGGGTTCGGGCGGGCCGCCGTGGCGGCGGAGGCCGGACGAGTATATTGACCGCCCCATGTTCCGGCAGCTCCTCGACCGCATGGCCCTGCCCGCCGGGCGGGCGCCGCTCCGCGCCCTGCTCGCCCGGGTGCCGAGCCGGTGCGCCGTCTGCCATGCCTGGCCGGCGCAGCGGCTGTGCGCGGACTGCCTCGACCGGTTCGCCCCGGCGGTTCCGCGCTGCCCGACCTGCGCCCTGCGGACCCCGCAGGGCGGACCGTGCGCCGCCTGCCGGCGCGCGCCGCCGCCGCTCGACGCCTGCGTGGCGGCGGTGGACTACGCCTTCCCGTGGTCGGGCTGCATCGCGGAGTTCAAATTCGGCGGCGACCCGGGCTGGGCGGCGCCGCTGGCCGCGGTCATGGCCGCGGCGGTGGCGCGGACGCCCGGCGCGCCCGGACTGCTGGACGCCGCCGACCTGGTGCTGCCGATGCCGCTGGCCGATGCGCGGCTGCGGGAACGCGGCTTCAACCAGTCGCTGCTGCTGGCCCGCCGCCTGGCGCCGGACCGCTGCGACGCGCGGCTGCTGCTGCGCGTCCGGTCCACCGCGCCGCAGCACGGCCTGGACCGCGCGGCCCGCCGGACCAACCTGCGCGGCGCCTTCGCGCTGGCGGACCCGGCCCGGGCGGCCGGCCGGCGGGTGGTGCTGGTGGACGACGTGATGACCAGCGGCGCCTCGGTCTTCGGCGTGGCGGCGGTGCTGCGGGCCGCCGGCGCGGCGCACGTCGCGGCCCTGGTGCTGGCCCGCACGCCGGACGACTGACCGGCGCCACGGGCGGACGGGCCCGGCGACAATCCCGCCCCATGTTCCATATCGTCCTGGTCGAGCCCGAAATCCCGCCGAACACCGGCAACGTCATCCGCCTGGCGGCCAACACCGGCTGCACGCTGCACCTGGTGGAGCCGCTGGGCTTCTCGATGGAGGACCGGCTGATGCGCCGCGCCGGGCTCGACTACCACGAGTACGCCGAGGTGCGGCGACACGCCGGCTGGCAGGCGCTGCTCGATGCCGAGCGGCCGGATGCGGCGCGGATGTTCGCCCTCACCACCCGGGGCTCCGGCCGGCTGCACGACCTCGCGTTCCGGCCGGGCGACTGGCTGGTCTTCGGCTCGGAGACGCGGGGCCTGCCGCCGGAACTGCGCGACGGCTTCCCGCCCGCCCAGCGCCTGCGGCTGCCGATGCGGCCCGGCCAGCGCAGCCTGAACCTGTCGAACGCGGTGGCGGTGACGGTCTTCGAGGCCTGGCGGCAGAACGGATTCGGCGGCGCGTCGGCCTGAGCCGCGGCGGCGCGGGCCGGTCCGGCCGCCCCCGGGTCAGTCCTGCAGCAGGTCCGGGTCCATGCAGCGGGCGATGCGGCCGCTGGCCGGACCGGCGTCGGCCTCGCACCGGGCGATGCAGGCGGCCCGGCCGGCGGACGCGACCTGCGCCGGCGCCCGGCGGGCGCCGGCGGGCGCGGGGGGCGGCGCAGCGCCGTGCGACGGCCCGGCGGCCGCGCAGCGCTGCGGGCAATGCCGGGCTTCGCGCACGCTTTCGGCCAGGTCGGCCTGGCCGCGCCGCACCGCGGCCTGCTCGTAGCGGTCGTCGATGGCACGCCAGCGCGGCGCCAGGTAGAGGTTGACCGCGTGCAGCCGCTCGGCGATGCGGTCGGCGTTACGCTCGGCGCGGGCGGCCTGGGCGCCGCGCGCGGGGCTGCCCGGACGCGGGCCGGCCGCCTCGCTGCGGGCCGCCTGCAACTGCTGGCGCAGCGGCACGGTGCAGTAGACGGCGCGCAGCGGCAGCTGCGATTCGGCCTGCAGCCGGTTGCCGGGCGTGCGGGCCGCGCCGGCCGGCCCGGCCGCCGTGCCGCCCAGGCAGGCCGCCAGCAGCACCGCGCGCATCCGGGGCGCCCCCGGCAGGCCGCTCCGCGGCGCCCGTGGCCGGGGCGACGCGCCCGGCGCCGGCGGCGGGGGCGACGGCGGGACGCGCGCGGCGGGCGCGGTCCTCATGGCCAGAACCCGTCGGCCGTCAGTTTCAGGCCGGTCAGCAGCATGCCCAGGTACAGCAGGCGGTAGAACCAGGCCGGGTCGATGCGGTGGGCGATGCGCACGCCCACCCACACGCCCAGCGGCGCCAGCGGCAGCAGCGCCAGCGAGGTGCCCAGGTTGCGCCATTCCAGCAGGCCGAGCCAGGCGTAGGGAATCCATTTCGAGAGGTTCACCACGAAGAACAGGTAGGCCATCGTGGCGGTGAAATGCAGCGGCGAGAGCCGCATCGGAATCACGTAGGCGCTGACCGGCGGCCCGCCCGCGTGGGCCACGAAGCTGGTGAAGCCCGAGGTCGCGGTCAGCAGCGCGCCCAGCCAGCGCGGCGGCGGCCGGCTGTCGGGCCGGGGCGGAAAGGCCAGCCGCTGCGCCAGGAAGAGCAGCGTGAACGCACCGACCAGGCCCGCCACCAGGCGCGCGTCCAGCAGCCGGAACAGCAGCGCGCCGACGACGGTGCCGACCAGCGCGCAGGGCACCAGGAACTTCAGCAGCCGCCAGTCCACGTGCCGCCGGAAGGCCGCCAGCCCGAGCAGGTCCATCAGCAGCAGCACCGGCATCAGGATGGCCGCCGCGCGCGGCACGCTGACCGCCAGCGCCATCAGCGGCACCGCCAGCGATCCGAAGCCCGCGCCGAAACCGCTCTTGCTGATGCCCAGCAGCAGCGTGGCGGGCACGGCCACGGCGTAGAAGAAGGGATCGGTGATGAGCGGCAGGTTCACGGAGGGCGGCGCGGTCGGCAGGCGGTCGAGGACTGTGGATACGTACAGCAGAGCTTACGCGCAAAAACCCCGCTTTCCCCGGCCTGGCGAGCCCGCGCCCGAAGACGGCGCGCGGGCTGTCGCATCGGGACGACAGCCCGCCGCGGCACCGGCGCGGCCTCAGTCCACGCTGGCGCCGGAGGCCTGGACCACCTTGGCCCACTTGGCGGTCTCGGACTGGATGAAGGCGGCGAACTGCGCGGGCGTCTCGGCCGACGGCTCGCCGCCCTGGGCCTCGATCTTCTTCTTGAGGTCGGTGGTGGCCATGGCCTTGAGCAGCGCGTCGTCGATGCGCTTGATCACCGCCGGCGGCGTGCCGGCCGGGGCCAGCAGGCCGAACCAGGACGAGGCGTCGAAGCCGGGCACGCCCGATTCGGCCACCGTCGGCACCTCGGGCAGTTCGGGCGAGCGCTTCGCGGTGGTGACGGCGATCGGGCGCAGCTTGCCCGCGCGCACGAAGCCGATGGCCGACGGCAGGTTGTCGAACATGATGCTGGTCTGGCCGCCCATCAGGTCGGCCAGCGCCGGCGCGCTGCCCTTGTAGGGCACGTGCTGCATCCGCACCCCGGTCAGGGTCTTGAACAGCTCGCCGGCCAGGTGGATCGAGGTGCCGTTGCCGGAGGACGCGAAGCTGACCTTGTCCGGGTTGGCCTTGGCGTAGGCGATGAGTTCCTGCACCGTCTTGTACGGTTGCGAAGGGTTGGCGACCAGGATGTTGGGCACGTTGGCCACGCGGCTGATCGGCGCGAAGTCCTTCAGGTGGTCGTACGGCATCTTCTTGTAGAGCGCCGGGTTGATGGCGTGGGTGCCGACGGTGCCCATGACCAGCGTGTAGCCGTCGGGCGCGGAGCGGGCCACCTGCTGCGCGCCGATGTTGCCGCCGGCGCCCGGCTTGTTCTCGACCACCACCTGCTGGCCGAGCTCCTGCGACAGCGCCTGGCCCGCGAGCCGCGCCACGATGTCGGTGGTGCCGCCGGCCGGGAACGGGACGATGACGGTGATCAGCTTGGTCGGCCACGCGCCCTGGGCCCGGGCGCCGCCGGCGGGCCACAGCAGCGCCGCGGCGGCCAGCGCCGGCAGCGACAGCAGCAGCCGGCGGGAGGCGGCGGCGGAGAGGCGGCCGCTCGGGGAATCGACCGGGGCGGACGGGGCGGGACGGGGCACGACGGATCGCGTGGAGGCTCCTGCAAGGCACAAACCTTCATTGGAGTCGCCGCGGCACCGCGCCCGCAAGCGGGGAAACCATGCCCGTCCGACCGGTCGGACAATGCCGGGCCACCCGCGCGATGCTCTCTTTTCAGGAGCACTCGGCCAAGGTTCTTCCCGGGCTGCGGAGGGTTTCCCTCCCTCAATCGACGCTGGCGCCCGAGTCCTTCACCACCTGGGTCCACTTGGCGGTTTCGGCGGTGATGAATTCCTGGAACTTCGCCGGCGTCTCGGCCACCGGCTCGGCGCCCTGCTCGCTGATCTTCTTGCGGATCTCGGGCTGGGCCATCACCTTGGCGACCGCGGCGGCCAGGCGGTCGACCACCGGCTTGGGCGTGGCGGCCGGCGCCAGCAGGCCGAACCAGGACACCGCCTCGTAGCCGGGAACGCCGGCTTCGGCGATGGTCGGCACGTCGGGCAGTTCGGGCGAGCGCTTGGCGGTGGTGACCGCGATCGGGCGCAGCTTGCCGGCGCGCACGTACTGGATCGACGACGGCAGGTTGTCGAACATGATCGCGATCTGGTTGCCCATCAGGTCGGTCACCGCCGGCGCGCTGCCCTTGTACGGCACGTGCACCATGTCCACCTTGGCCATCGACTTGAAGAGTTCGCCCGACAGGTGGATCGAGCTGCCGTTGCCCGACGAGCCGAAATTGACCTTGCCCGGGTGGGCCTTGGCGTAGGCGATGAGTTCCTTGACCGTCTTGAACGGCTGGCTCGGGTTGGCGACCAGCAGGTTGGGCACGTTGGCCACGCGGCTGATGGGCGCGAAGTCCTTGGCCGGGTCGAAGGGCATCTTCTTGTAGAGGCTGCCGTTGATCGACTGGGTGCCGACGGTGCCCATGAAGAGGGTGTAGCCGTCGGCGGGCGAACGCACCACCGCCTGGCCGCCGATGTTGCCGCCGGCGCCGGGCCGGTTGTCGATCAGGACCGGCCGGCCCAGCTCCTGCGACAGGCCCTGGCCCACGACGCGCGCCAGGATGTCGGTGGTGCCGCCCGCGGAGAAGGGCACGATGATGGTGATGGCCTTGGCGGGCCAGGCGGCCTGGGCCGTGGCGAGGCCGGGCGCGGCCAGCAGGCAGGCGCCGGCGAACGCGCCGAGCGCGAAGCCGCGGCGGGAGGCGGCGGAATGCCGGGAGGAGGAAGAAGCGGACATGGATGTCTCCGGTTGGCGGACGGGAAGGATGGCCGCCCTCCGCGCAGGCCTCGTGGGCGGTGGCGGAAGCGGCGGCCGCGGGAAAGGAAGTGCGCGGGGCCCCCGGCGGGCTCCGGCGGGCATCGGGGCCGGGGGCCGGCTCAGACCGGGGCCTGCCCCAGCGTCACGCCGCCGCAGACGTAGAGCATCTGCCCGGTCACGAAGCCGTTGTCCGGCGACAGGAAGAACAGCACCGCGCGGGCCACGTCCCCGGGCGTGCCGATGCGGCCGACCACCACGCTGTCGAGGATGCGCCGCGTCTGCGGCGCGCCGTCGGGGTTGCTCTGGCGGAACAGCTCGGTGGCGATCGGGCCCGGGCCGATGGCGTTGACGGTGATGCCGTCGCGGCCCAGTTCCATCGCCAGGGTGCGGGTCATGCCGACCATGCCGGCCTTGGTGGCCGAGTAGGCGACGCGGTCCACCTTGCCCAGCGCGGCGCGCGAGGACATGTTGACGATGCGCCCGTGGCCGCAGGCGCGCAGCGTCGGCAGGAAGGCCTGGGTCAGCAGCATCGGCGCGCGCAGGTGCAGCCCGACGGTGTCGTCGAGGTGCGCGGCGGTCGCGGTGTCGATGGTGCCCGGGCGGGTCGCGCCGGCGTTGTTGACCAGCGCGGTCACGCGGTGGGCGGCGGCGATCTCGGCGGCGCGGTCGCGGGTCTGGTCTTCGCGCGTCAGGTCGGCCCGGTAGGAGGTCAGGCGCGCGTGGCTCCAGCCGGGCGCGGCGTAGTCGAGGTTGACCACCCGCCGGCCCTGGGCGATCAGGGCTTCGGCGATGGCGCGGCCGATGCCGGAACTGGCGCCGGTGACGACGGTGGCTTCCTCGTCGCCGGCGCGCGGATGGCGTCCGGGGTCCGTGTTCGTCTCTGGGTTGGTCTGTGCGTTCGTGCTCGGGGTCATGGGCTGCTCGCGGAAAGCGATGCGGCGGCCGGGCCGGGGCCCGCGCCGTGCGCAAGGGGTAGGGGCCGGCGCGGTCGGGAGGGCCGGCCGGGAAGGGATCAATCGGCCGTGGCGCCGGAGGATGTGACGATCGCGCCCCACTGGGCGCTCTCCCGCCGGATGCGCGCCGCGTAGGCCGCCGCGTCGCCCGGCAGCGGCACCGCGCCCTCGACGCCCAGCCGCGACTGGAACTCCGGCGCGGCCGCGACCCGCAGGATCTGCGCGGACAGGGTGCGCAGCGCCGCGTCGGGCGTGGCGCGCGGCGCCAGGATGCCGTAGGTCAGCGTGCTCTCGAAACCGGCCAGGCCGGGCACGCCGGACTCCGCCACGGTCGGCACGTCGGGCAGCGCGGCCAGGCGCTCCGGGGTGGTGACCGCCAGTGCCCGGAGGCGCCCGCCCTGCACCAGCGCCAGGGCCGGCGGCAGCACGCTGAACATCAGCTGCACCTGCGCGCCGGCCAGGTCGGCCAGCGCGGGCGCGGTGCCCTTGTACGGGATGTGGCTGAGCTTCACGCCGGCCTGCTGGGCGAACATCTCGCCGGTCAGGTGACCGCCGGTGCCCGCGCCGCTGGAGGCGTAGTCGAGCCGGCCCGGGTCCCTGCGCGCCATCGCCACCAGGTCGGCGACGCTCTTGGCGGGCGAGGACGCCGGCACCACCAGCACCAGCGGCGAGGAGGCGAACATCGCCACCGGCGCCAGGTCCTGCCGGGCGTCGAACTTCAGGCGCGGATAGAGCGCCGGGTTGATCGACACGGTGCCGGTGTGGCCCAGCAGCAGCGTGGCGCCGTCGGCCGCGGCCCGGACCACCAGCTCGGTGCCGAGGTTGCCGCCGGCGCCGGGCCGGTTCTCCACCACCACCGGCTGCCGGCGCAGCTCGCCCAGGCCCTTGGCCAGCTGGCGCGCGAAGACGTCGTTGCCACCGCCCGGGGCGAAGGGCACGACGATGCGGACCGCGCCCGCGCCGCCGCCCTGCGCCCAGGCCGGCAGCGCGGAACCGGCCGCCGCGGCGAGGCCGCCGAGCAGCAGGCCGCGCCGATGCGGCGAGGCGACGGCGGACGGCCGCGCACTCCTCACACCCGCTCCAGCACCACGGCGATGCCCTGGCCCACGCCGATGCACATGGTGCACAGCGCGTAGCGGCCGCCGCCCCGGTGGAGCTGGTTGACCGCGGTGGTCGCCAGCCGCGCGCCCGAGGCGCCCAGCGGATGGCCGAGCGCGATCGCGCCGCCGTTGATGTTGACGCGCGGGTCGTCGTCGCGCAGGCCCAGCAGGCGCAGCACCGCCAGGCCCTGCGCGGCGAAGGCCTCGTTGAGTTCGATCACGTCGATCTGCTCGAGCGTCAGGCCGGTGAGCTTGAGCACCTTCTCGGTGGCCGGCGCCGGGCCGATGCCCATGACGCGCGGCGGCACGCCGGCGGTCGCCATGCCGACGATGCGGGCGCGCGGCGTCAGGCCGTTGCGCTTTGCGGCTTCCTCGGAGGCCAGCAGCAGCGCGGCCGCGCCGTCGTTCACGCCGCTGGCGTTGCCGGCGGTGACGGTGCCGCCCTCGCGGACCACGGGCTTGAGCTTGGCGAGCGTCTCCAGCGTGGTGTCGCGCGGATGCTCGTCCTGGCTGACCGCCAGCGGATCGCCCTTCTTCTGCGGCACGTGCACCGGCGTGATCTCGGCGTCGAAGAAGCCGGACTTCTGCGCGGCGATGGCGCGCTGCTGCGAGGCCAGCGCCATCTTGTCCTGGTCCTCGCGGGAGATCTTGTAGTCGTCGGCGACGTTCTCGGCGGTCTCGGGCATCGAATCGACGCCGTACTTGGCCTTCATCAGCTTGTTGACGAAGCGCCAGCCGATGGTGGTGTCGTAGACCGCGTTGGCGCGGCTGAAGGCGGACTCGGCCTTGGGCATCACGAAGGGCGCGCGGCTCATGCTCTCGACGCCGCCGGCGATCATCAGGCCGGCCTCGCCCGCCTTGATGGCGCGCGCGGCGGTGCCGATGGCGTCCAGCCCGGAGCCGCACAGGCGGTTGACGGTGGAGCCGGGCAGCTCGACCGGCAGGCCGGCCAGCAGCGAGGCCATGCGGGCGACGTTGCGGTTGTCCTCGCCGGCCTGGTTGGCGCAGCCGAAGATCACGTCGGCGACTTCGGCCCAGTCGACGTCGGGGTTGCGGGCCATCAGCGCCTTGAGCGGCACGGCGCCCAGGTCGTCGGCGCGCACGCCGGAGAGCGCGCCGCCGTAGCGGCCGAAGGGCGTGCGGATCGCGTCGCAGATGAAGGCTTGGGTGGTCATTGGGGAATCCTCGGGGCGTGTCGGGTGGTTCGGGGAAGGTGGGGCGTCAGGCCGCGATCGGCAGGCCCACCAGGCGTTCGAGCTCGGCGTGCTCCAGGCCGTCGACCTTGTCGATCAGGCGCAGGCCGTCGGGCGTGCATTCGAGCGTCGCCAGGTCGGAGTAGATGCGCTTGACGCAGCCCAGGCCGGTCAGCGGGTAGGTGCACTCGGCCACCACCTTGCTCGCGCCCTGCTTGGTCAGCAGGTCCATCATCACCCAGGTCTGCTTGGCGCCGATGGCCAGGTCCATCGCGCCGCCGACGGCGGGGATGGCGCCCTCCTCGCCGGTGCTCCAGTTGGCCAGGTCGCCCCGGGCGGACACCTGGAAGGCGCCGAGCACGCAGATGTCGAGGTGGCCGCCGCGCATCATCCCGAAGCTGTCGGCATGGTGGAAGTAGGCGCCGCCCGGCAGCAGCGTGACCGGCTGCTTGCCGGCGTTGATCAGGTCGTAGTCCTCGCTGCCCTTGGCCGGCGCGGGGCCCATGCCCAGGATGCCGTTCTCGCTCTGCAGGATGACCTCGCGGCCCGCGGGGATGTGGTTGGCCACCAGCGTCGGCTGGCCGATGCCGAGGTTGACGTAGGCGCCGTCGTGGATGTCCTGCGCCACCCGCTGGGCCAGTGCTTCCTTGCTGCGTTTCTGATAGCTGCTCATGATGGTTCCTTCTGGGCTGGGGGCGGTTTTCATGCGTCTTTCTTGAAGCCGCCCGCCTGGGTGGCCACGCGCTCGACCCGCACCACCTTGCTCACGTAGATGCCGGGGGTGACGATGGCCTCGGGGTCGAGTTCGCCGAGTTCGCGCACCGTGTGCACCGTGGCGATGGTCTGCTTCGCGGCGGTCGCCATGACCGGGCCGAAGTTGCGCGCGGCCTTGCGGTAGGTGAGGTTGCCCCAGCGGTCGCCCTCCTCCGCCTTGATCAGCGCCACGTCGGCGTGGATCGGGTGCTCCAGCACGTAGTGCTTGCCGTCGATCTCGCGGGTCTCCTTGCCCTCGGCCAGCTGCGTGCCGTAGGCGGTCGGGCAGAAGAAGGCGCCGATGCCGGCCCCGGCGGCGCGGATGCGCTCGGCCAGGTTGCCCTGGGGCACCAGCTCCAGTTCGAGCTTGCCGGCGCGGTAGAGGCCGTCGAACACGTAGCTGTCCGCCTGGCGCGGGAAGCTGCAGATGATTTTGCGCACCTGGCCGGCCTTGAGCAGCGCCGCGAGGCCGGTGTCGCCGTTGCCGGCGTTATTGTTGACCACCGTCAGGTCGCGCGCGCCGTGGGCGATCAGGCCGTCGATCAGCTCGGTGGGGTTGCCCGAGGTGCCGAAGCCGCCGATCAGCACGGTGGCGCCGTCACGCACATCGGCCAGCGCCTCGGCCACCGAGGCGACGATTTTGTCGATCATGGAATTCCTCTTCGCGGAAGATAGTTCAGGCGGACACGGTGCCTGCGTCCGGCCCGGAAATTCGTGCCGCACCCGTCCGAAAAAATGTTCATCTGAAGAACAAAAGTTCGCAGAAAGAATATTTTGGGGGTTTCTCCGGATGCTGCCTACCCATGCAAACCCGCATAGTGACCCGGTCGTCCCACTGTGCGACAGTCGCCCGCCCAGACGTCCCTTCCCTGCCGCCTTCCCCGCGCATTCCCCGCGTAGCGCTCCCGCGCCCCTCCCGCCCCGGAACGCTCCGCCCGCTCCCATCCTGCCAGCCCATGCCCGCC
>JAKOND010000309.1 GCA_022702125.1 Burkholderiaceae bacterium | reverse complement strand
CATCGACGCCTACGACTTCGGCCGCAGGCCCCCAAGGCCTTGAAGGGCCTGACACCGTACGAATTCACCTGCATACAGAAGGCATCCGAGCCCGAGCGGTTCAGGATCGATCCGATCCATCTCTTGCCGGGAATGAACATCTCGTCCCCCATGCCTTGCGAGCGACGTCCGCGACCAATGCGTTGGACCGTGGTACCGATAACGATAGGGTCCAGGAGTGGCTCGTACATGCCAGCATCTTGTCGACCCGCATCTACGACCAGTGCCAGTTTCGCGCCGAGGACTCGCCGACGTCGAGTGCCTCGTACTGAAACAGTAGCCCGACGCTATTCGAGAGGCATGGGTAAACGGTGCGAAACAGGGCTCGGCCTACCCAGTCGAAAACATAAAAAAAAGGCCATCTGTGCTACAGATGGCCTTTTCTCTCGGCTTGAGAGACTGGGACAGTCGAATTGCTGTCTGAGCCCTCAGCCCTCCCTCGTTTATTCGATCACTTGCGCTTGCGGCGGGCAGCCGCCAGGCCGACCAGGCCCAGGCCGACCAGTGCCAGAGATGCGGGTTCCGGCACGTTGTTGCGGCTGTCGCCATTGAAGTTGGCGCTACCGAAATAGGTGTTGGCACCCAGGTAGGTCGTGAAGGACGAGCTGAACGACAGGTCCGAACCGCCCATACGGCTGTTGGTGTCAAGGAAAGATGCAGCCGCGCCACCAACCACATCGAGGTAACCGACGCCAGTCAGCGTGGATCCGGTGGTGTTGATGGTGCCAGCGGTAGTGCCGGTCAGCGTGTAGTTGTTACCAGCGGCGCCGACCAGGGCCAGCCACAGGGTGCCATTGCTAGCAGTGGCCTGGCTCAGAGTGCCGCCGCCGTTGGCATTGCCGGTGGAGTCGTAGTAGACGTTGAAAATGCCACCGGTGAAGGAGATGGTGTTGCCGCTTTGCACGACCGGGGTATAGCCCGAGAAGGTGAACGTCAGCTCGCCGCCGCCTGGAGCGAAAGTGCTCTGCAGGGTATTGTTGATGGTGGTGATGAATCCGTATCCGCTCAGCTGACCGGCAGCATTTGAAGTCTGGAAGATCTGTGCGCTGGTGCCGGTGAAGTCGAAGGCCGAGTCGGGATCGAAAGTGATGCCGGAAACAGTGATCGGTGCAGCTTGGGCGGCCGCCATGGCGGCGGTTGCTGCCAGGGCTGCCAGGGTCTTCTTGAAAATGGTCATCTTGAACTTTCAATGAGTGAGTGGCGGGAACGCCTGATGCCTCCACTGGAGCAAATCACATGCCAATTTGTATTTTTCTTTCAACCCTTTGTTTTGCAAGATTTTTTCCGCCATGAAGAATTTCACCGATCGATCAATGTAAAAAAAATCGACACCTTCTTTTGATCATGCAACCATCGGTTGGCCTCTCTGCCGCTATCCGTTTTGTTTATATATAGCGGTGTGAGTTGGACTGCGCATCGATGACGGCCGCGCTCGGTTCGACCCCGCGGCCCATGCGGGCTCGCCACTCCAAGCGCAGCCGATCCTGCATGTGCTCGAAGGCATCGACCTCGAACCATCGAATGAAGGCCTTGTAGACCGCCTGCCATAGGGCGAAGCTCGAGGGTAGGAGCCGCCAGGCGCAGCCTGTGCGCAGCACATAGCAGCAGTCATCGACCAGGTTCCGACGCTCGTAGCGTACCGGCGCACCACGGCTGCCCTCGGGACGCTCGGAGAGGTTGGCGACCAAGCTCCATTCGGCATCGGTCAGATCGGTGCTGTACTGACCCGCCTCACGCCGGTGCGTCGCGGTGTAGCCGTAACGCTTCAGTGCGGCGACGGGTGCCATGGACTCGACCGACTTGCCCCCGCCCTGCCGCACCGGCATCGAGCGCACGATGCCCTGCGCACGCAGCGTCCTGCGGATCGTCGCAGTGCGGACACAAACATCGCCGAGATGATCGAGCTCGGCAGCGAGTTCATCAAGCGTCTCATGCGACATCCAGGCAACGATCTCGCGCAGCAGGAGGATGTCCTGCTGCGCCAGCGCCCCGAGTCTACCGACTCGGTCGACCACCTTCTCACCGTTGCCAGGCCTGTGCTCCGTCATTGCCGTCTCCGGCATTGAAGGCGGATGACCTTCAATGTTCAGGCCAGTTGATTTCGTCTACGCCCTCTCAGTGCGCCGCCGATGTTGTTCTCGGTGAAGGCTCGGGCCGCGCCTGCTGCGTTGATGGACGCGAAGGCGGGCAGTCGATGGGCATGCATGGGTTTCTTCAATACGGGTTGTTGACATACCGTATAGGGTCCGCCGGGGCGCACCCGGGGCCGCTCATGCGGCGACGGGCTTGCGGGCCTGGTAAGCGCTCAAGCGATCCAGCAGCCGCTTTTTCATCTTGTCGCTGATGCCCGACTCGGCGATGAGCGCCGGCCAGGCTTTGAAAGCCTTGTCCGCGCACCGGCGCAGCGCCGTCCAGGCCGGCTTCTCCGGCAGGCCCAGCCGTGCGCAGAAGTCCCGCACCACCGCCGGGGTCAGCCGCGCTCCCGGGTCGGGCTTCTCGCCGGGCGTGGGCGGCACCAGGTGCAGGGCGCGACCGCGCGGGGTGAGGCTGTAGGCGCCGTAGGCGACCAAGTCGTAGGCCGGGGGCAGCTCCGGATCGCGGCCACCGGTGTAGCGTACCCCGATGTTCTTCAGGTGCATGTCGGGGTTGCCCATCATGTCGTTGACCAAGATGCGGCGCAGCAGCTCATGCACCGCCGGTTCCCCGAGCGAGGGCGATGCCGCCATGACCGCGGCCACGGTGAGATAGTCTTGCGTGTACTTGTCCTCGGGCTGCACCCCCAGGATCTGGGCGAAGTCCTCGCAGTGCACCCGCCCCGTCGGGGTCGCGACATCCCGGTCGTACCGGTAGACCGCGAGGAACTTGGTCTGCCCGTCGACGTCTCCCAGGTCGTAGTGGTGCTCGGCGGCCAGCAGGGACAGCGGAACCAATTCGGCCTCCACCGAATCCACGCCTGCCGCGCGCGCCAGGCGCAGCGACAGGTCCTCGAGCTCCGGCAGGTGGGGGTAGTTGCTGACCGGCAACTTGGCGATCACATGGCGCACCTGCGAAGTGTCGGTGAGCTTGGTCCGCGCCACGAAGCGCCCGCCTTCCTTGAGCACCGCCAGCTTGGCCTGCACGCCCGAAACGGAGATGGCGTCCTCCATCGGCTCGGCGACCACCGACATCTCCAGCGCGTCCTGGTTCTGCGTGATGTAGCGGGACAGCTCGTCGCGCGACAGCTCCGCCGGGTGCGCGTGCACGTCGCCCGGAAGGTCCTTGCCCGTGGCCGCGAGCAGTTCGAAGTGGTCCTCCATATCGCAGTCGCGCATCTCCGCGATCCGGGCCCGCAGCGGGCCTTCTGGCAGCAAGTTCTGGAAGAACGCCGGCAGCAACCAGCCGCGCCTGGGGTCGCGCGAGAAGCTGCCGTTGAGGCGTGGCCCCGCCTGGGCCTTCCAGAGGGCCGCCTGGGACTGCAGATCGCTCGCCCGCATCGACAGCGACAGGGTGTCCTGTCCGGGGTCGTTGAGGAACGCTTCGTCGGCCACGAACCGGTTGACGACATGGTCGTGCGACAGCGGGTACTGGAACAGCACGCCGATGCGGCGCGCGCCCAGGTGGATGGTCAGCGCCTTGACGTTCAATTCCGCAGCCTCGGGTACGAGCGATCAACGAGTTTCCGCGCCTGGTCGACCACGGACTCCACGGGGGGCGCTTCGGGCATCGCCTGGAATCCGCGCGCCGCCTCCTTGGGCAGCAGCAGCATTTCCAGGCCGAGCTTGTCGGCCAGGCTGAGCAGCGTGCTCAGCTTGTAGTCGTCCTTGCCGCCGAGCACATTGGCGAGGGTTTGCCGCGAGACGCCCGCGGCCTCGCGCAAGTCCGCCTGCCGCATGCGGGTTCGCTTGAGGGCGGTTCGAAGTTCGTCAGAAGTTTCAGCAATGCTTTTCATGTCAGCTAAAGTAGAACTTTCCGAAAAAATTCTACTTTAATGACGCTTTCAGTCAAGCAATTTGACTAATAAAGTAGAACAATCTTAAAAATTTCTACTTTGGTTGACTATAAAGGACTATCCCTTGCCCGGCAGGACTAGCCTGGGGACCGCCCGCATCCGGCGTCACCCCTGCAAACCCCGAGCGCTGCGTGACGGGGCATTTCGCTGGCGGCACCGGCCGTATACCTCCTGAGGACATTCCGCACCCCCTCAGTTCGCACAGGCGTCATGTCCAAAGGAAGAAGCACCATGCAACTGGACGAAATCACCGCCGTCATGGAAGTCGACTTGTCGTTCGTCGTCAGCGTTCCGGTGGGTCCCGGTTCCGCGCTCACCGGCGACAAACCCAAGGATGCGCTGCTCGCGCAAGTGCAAGCGCACTTGGACACCGCCTCTCGATCGAAGTCCTGCGCCATCACTCATTCGCCGAATGGCTTGAAGCGCTCCATCTTCTGTAACCGCTTCACTTTTTCCAGATCGCATGGCCAAGCTTGCGAATGGCGCGCAGGATCTCGTTCTTGACCTGTGCTCCGGCCATGTCGTCGACCCAAGGTTTGGCGTTTTGAAGGTCGGGATGATGACTGCGGCCTGCCAGCAGGAAATGGCCTCATAGCCA
>JAKOND010000300.1 GCA_022702125.1 Burkholderiaceae bacterium | reverse complement strand
ATGGCAAAGATCCTTGAAGAAGATTCGAGAGCTCATCAGCAAGAAGAAGGCCACAAAAAAAATCCCATGCGCACGAACCACTTGCTGATTCTTCAAAAAGGATCTTGTAATTTTTATCGACAAAAATCAAAAAATGATGTAGGAATTTTTATCTTCTGTCCTACAAGCTATCGGCCTTCCGAACTACATATTTTCCCGCGCGCTCCGGAGCCGCTCCCGGCCGCGGAGAATCCGCAGGCCAGACCGGCCCCCCGTTCCCGGCGGCTCGACGACTCGGCTCAAAACCCCAGGGCATGCGGAAGCCAGGTCGAGACGGCCGGCACGAAGGTCAGCAGCAGCAGCACGACCAGATGCGCCAGCAGGAAAGGCGGAAGCTCCCGCGTCAGTGCCGACAGCGGCACCTTGGTCGCGACCGAGGTCACGAACAGCAGCCCTCCCACCGGCGGCGTGATCATGCCGAGCGTCAGGTTGACGATCACCACCATCGCGAAGTGGATCGGGTCGATGCCCAACGCATTCGCGATCGGCGCCAGGATCGGCACCAGGATCATCACGCCCGGCAGCGGCTCCATGAAGATGCCGAACAGCAGCAGCAGGATGTTGACCGCGATCAGGAAGGTGATCGGCGACAGGTTCCAGCCGACGATGGTCTGCGCCAGCTGCTGCGGGATGCCTTCGATGGTCAGCACCCAGGCGAAGGCGGCGGACGCGGCCACCACCAGCAGCACCGAGGCGGTCAGCAGCGCCGAGCGCGCGGCGATGTGCGGCAGCGCCTTCCATTCCAGCGTGCGGTAGATCCACTTGCCGCAGACCAGCGCGTAGAAGACCGCCACCACCGACGCCTCGGTCGGCGTGAAGATGCCGAAGCGGATGCCCACCAGGATCAGCACCACCAGCAGCAGCGCCGGAATGGCGCGGATGCTGTTGGACAGCATCTCGCGCCCCGACGGCCGGGGCTCGCGCGAGCGGTAGTCGCGCTTGACGCAGACGCGCCAGTTGACCAGCGCCATCGCCGCCGCGATCAGGATGCCCGGCGCGAAGCCCGCGATGAACAGGCCGCCCACCGACACCTGGTCGTCCTGCAGCGCGTAGATGATCATGATGATCGAGGGCGGGATGATCGGGCCGACGATGGCGGTGCTGGCGGTCAGCGCGGCGGCGTAGGCGCGGGAGTAGCCGGCCTTGTCCATCATCTTCACCATCATCGAGCCCGGCCCGGCCGCGTCGGCCAGCGCCGATCCCGAGATGCCCGAGAACAGCGTCAGCGAGAGGATGTTGGCATGCCCCAGCCCGCCGCGCAGGTGGCCGACGAACTGCGCCGCGAAGCGCAGGAGCACGACGGTGAGCGCGCCGCCGGACATGATCTCGGCGGCGAGGATGAAGAAGGGCACCGCCATCAGCGGGAAGCTGTCGATGCCGGTGAACATCTCCTTGAAGACGATGAGCTGCGGATAGCGCCCGCCGGCGAAGACCGCGATGGCGGCCGACATCGCCAGCGCGAAGGCGACGGGGAAGCCGAGCGCCATCAGCACGATGGCGGCGACGAAGAGGGTGATGGCCATGGGGGTTCCGTGCGTCCGGGGGTGCGGCGGGTCAGAGCGAGGCCGCCGATTCGGCGTCCATCTCGTCGGAGGCGACGTAGCTGCCGTCGCGGATGTAGCCCCGCGCCATGAACAGCAGGTGCACGAACAGCAGCGCGAAGCCCGCCGGCATCGCCGAGTAGATCCAGGCGAAGGGAATGTCGGTCGCCGGCGTGGTCTGGAAGCGGGTGGCCCAGACGTACTGCGCCGAGAACCAGGTCATCACCAGGCAGAAGGCGCCGATGCCGGCCACGATGAGGGTGCGCAGCGCGCGCGCGCCGGCCGGGCCCACCGCCTGGTGCAGGTTGTCGATGGCGACATGGCCGCCGAAGCGCAGCACCAGCCCGGCCCCCAGGAAGGTGCCCCAGATCATCAGGTGCCGGGCGACCTCCTCGGCCCAGACGATGGAATCGCCGGTGGTGTAGCGCAGCACCACGTTGGCGAAGACGATGCAGGCCATCGCCAGCAGCAGGACGATCAGCAGCCAGCGGTTGCAGGCGACGAGCGCGCGCTCGATGCGGTTGAGCATGGTGGGGCGCCGGCGCCTTGCGGCGCGGCGTTCGGTGCGGGAAGGGGGAAGGAACGACGCCCGGACCGTGCCGGGCGTGGCGGCCGGACCCGGCAGGGCGCCGGGCCGGGGCCTCACTTGGCGCTGGCGATCTGGTCCAGCGTCTTCTGGCCGAACTTGGTGGCGTACTGCTTGTAGGCCGGCGCCAGGGCGGCCTGGAAGGCGGCCTTGTCCACCGACTCCACCACCTGCATGCCGGCCGCCTTGACCTCGGACAGGCCCTTGGTCTCGACCTCGTCGACGAACTTGCGCGAGGCCAGCGCGCCGGCCTTGGCGCCCTGGGTGAACGCGGCCTTCTGCGCATCGTTCAGGCCGCCCCAGAAGGCCGGCGAGACGATCAGCGCCATCGGCGCGTAGACATGCCCGGTCAGCGTCAGGTACTTCTGCACCTGCGGCAGCTTGGCCGAGACGATGACCGACATCGGGTTCTCCTGGCCGTCGATGGTGCCCTGCTGCAGCGCGCCGATCACCTCGGGCCAGGACATCGGCGTGGGCGAGGCGCCCAGGGTGCGGAAGGCGGTGATGTGGACCGGGTTCTCGGTCACGCGGATCTTGAGGCCCTTGAGGTCGGCGGGCGTCCTGACCGGATGCTTGTTGTTGGTCAGGTGGCGGAAGCCCTGCTCGCCCCAGGCCAGCGCGATCAGGCCGCGCTTCTGGAACTTGCCCAGCAGTTCCTGGCCGAAGGGGCCGTCGAGCACGCCCCGGGCATGCGCGGTGTCGCGGAACAGGAAGGGGATGTCCACCACGCCGACGTCGGGCACGAAGTTGCTGAGCGCGCCGGTGGAGACGATCACCGCCTCGACGGTGCCGAGCTGCAGGCCCTCGATCAGCTCGCGCTCGCCGCCGAGCGCGCTCGCCGGGAACTGCTTGAACTTGAAGGCGCCGTTGGCGGCCTTCTCGGTCGTGTCGGCCCAGGCCAGCGCGGCGGCGCCGTAGTGCGAGTTGAGCGCCAGGGCGTAGCCGATCTTGACCTCCTTGGCCTGCTGGGCGAAAGCGGCGCCCGACAGGACGGCCGAGGCGGCGGCCAAGGCGATGGCCAGGCGGCGGGAAAGCGGATGCGAAACCATGGAAATGTCTCCGGTTGTGATGCTGCGGTCGCGGTGCTGATACAGCGGGCAAGCGCGGGATTGTATTTTTTCCGTCGGCGCCCCCGCATAGGTAGCAGCCGCAGCCGCCGGCCTGCCGGGAGCGCGCACCGGCCCGGTCCGGGAGGCGGGAGGCGGGTTTCGACTGCCGTTGCGCCTACACGCCCTGCCGTCCCTGTCTTGCCCACGTCCTCCACTGCAGGTCCACCATAGGGAGCTACCCCGCCTTCAAGCGGCCGACCTTCAGGAGCCTTCCATGCACATCGAGAAAACGCCCGAACCCAACGAAGAGCGCGAAACCGGCCTGGCCAGCCACCACGAATTCGTCGGCGGCAACCGCGGCGCGATGTCGGGCCGCAACGCCGCGCAGAACCGCGCCGCGGGCATCGACGACCCGGTCGTCGAAGGCAGCCGCCAGGGCCGCGAGCGCTACAAGGATCATCCCGAAGCAGGCGAAGCAGAACCGGACCGCGCCGTCTGACATTCCTCCGCCCGCCGCGCACCGTTTTTCATGGTGCACTCCATTGCCCGCCTCGTGCGGGCTTTTTTGCGACTTCGAGGCGCGTTCGCAACGCTGTCGTCGATAGGTCACGCGTCGGTCATGCGAGGCCGTAAAGATGCGCCACCATGCTCCATGACGATCTCGGCGTGACCCCCCCCGAAACCCCGGACCGCATCCGCGTCCGCACGGTCTGGATTTCCGACCTGCACCTGGGCACCCCCGGCTGCCAGGCGAAGCCGCTGCTGGATTTCCTGCGCGACGTGGAATGCGAGACGCTCTACCTGGTCGGCGACATCATCGACGGCTGGCAGTTGCGCCGCTCCTGGTACTGGCCCCAGGCGCACAACGACGTCATCCAGAAGATCCTGCGCAAGGTGCGCAAGGGCACCAAGGTGATCTTCGTCCCGGGCAACCACGACGAGTTCGCGCGGCGCTACGTGGCGCACAACTTCGGCGGCGTGGAGGTGATGGACGAATGCGTGCACGTCACCGCCGACGGGCGGTGCCTGTGGGTGATCCACGGCGACCTGTTCGACGGCGTCATCCAGTGCGCCAAGTGGCTGGCCTACACCGGCGACGTCACCTACGAGTTCATGCTCAAGCTCAACCGCTGGTTCAACCGCGCCCGGGCCCGCATGGGGCTGCCGTACTGGAGCCTGTCGCGCTACCTGAAGCTCAAGGTCAAGCGGGCGGTCAGCTACGTGAGCGATTTCGAGTCCGCCGTGGCGCGCGAGGCGCACCGGCGCGGCATGCACGGCGTGGTGTGCGGGCACATCCACCATGCCGAGATCCGCGAGATCGACGGCATCCTCTACTGCAACGACGGCGACTGGGTCGAGAGCCTGACCGCGCTGGTCGAGCACCCGGACGGCCGGCTCGAGATCATCGACCGCGGCGCGTCGGCCCGGCACCACGTCCGCACGCCGGCCGCGGCGCGCGCGGCGCCCGGGGAGCCGGCCCTGCCGCTGCCCTCGCCCCTGCCCTCCTCCGCCCTGTCATGCGGGATGCAGGACCCCGCGCGGCATGCCGGAAGTCAGCGCCGCCCGCAGCAGCAGGTCGGCGACGATGTCGGGCACCTCGAAGACCGCGCGGTTGTCGATCTGGCGGACGCGGGCCTGGTAGCCGGCAAGGTCTGACAGGACCGCGTCGACCGCGGCCGGCAGCTTCTTGAGCGAACGCACGACCGTGCCGACGCCCCGCTCCTCCACCCAGCGGGTGTTGTAGCGCTCCTGCGGCATCGTCCAGGTGTTCGAGAAGGTGATGACCGGCAGGCCGCGCTGCACCGCCTCGCTCAGGCTGCCGGGCCCGGGCTTGCCGACGAACCAGTCGGACAGGGCCATGAACCGGCTCACCTCGTGGGTGAATCCGAGGGTCGCATGGGGCGCGGACCGGCGCAGGCGGCGCAGCGACTCCGCCAGCGTGGCATGGTGGCCGCACAGCAGGATCAGCTGGTGCCCGTCGAGCAGGCGGGCGATGCGCGGGATCTGCAGGGACCCCTGGCCGCCGAACAGCACCAGGCCGGTGGGCCGGGCGGGATCGAGGCCCAGCGCAGCCAGTTCGCGCTCGCGCTCCACCCGGATCGGGGCGTGGAAGGACGGATGCAGGACCATGCCGCTGGTCAGCGACAGGTCGGTGTCGCGGAAACCGGCGATGCGCGCCTGGGCCAGCGCCCGCTCGGTGCCGCAGACCAGGTGCTGCGCCTGCCCCGGCTCGATCCAGAAATGCGGCGGCAGGTCGGCCATGTCGGTCATCACCGTGGCGTAGGGCACCCCCGGCAGGGCGCCGGCCAGGGATTCGCAGAGCGCGCGGTTGAAGTTCGGGATGAGCGAGACCACGATGTCCGGCTCGGTGCGCAGCCAGTGCTGCTGCAGGGTCCGCACCAGCGTGTCGTGCGCCATGCGGATGACGGCCTGCAGCAGCTTCAGCTCCTGGCCCATTCCCAGCGTCCACCCGCGCGCGAGCCGGGTGTTGTAGAGCGCCTCGGGATCGACCCCGGTGGCGCGGCGCAGGCGCGCGCCCGGGTCCAGCACCTCGGTCAGGTTGACCAGCCGGACCTTCCAGGGCCTGCGCTGCAGTTCGATGGCCTTCTGCAGCGCGAGCGCCGCCGCGCGGTGCCCGCCCCCGGCGTTGAAGTAGACGAGATCGACGATTTTCATGGCGTGGCATCGTCGGGATGCGCCATGACGCCGCGGTGACGGAAGCCGCCGGACGCCTCCGGCGGCGCGGCCTCACTCGGGCAGCAGCATCAGCGGCTCGCCCATGCGGATGCGCTGGCCGCTGGCGATGCCCGGCGCCAGCCGGAAGCCCCGGGGCGTGAAGACGATGATGGTCGAGCCGTGCTCGAACCATCCCAGCTCCCCGCCCTTGGCCACCGGCACGTCGCAGGCGATCTCGTTCGGCCCGCGGTATTTCAGGTGCAGCCGCAGGTCGGGCGCGTGCAGCCGCAGGCTGGCCACCAGGATCGCCGCCACCGGCACCAGCGCGACCGGATGGCCGCCGTGGGCCAGGCGCAGGCGCAGCACCGCCCGCTCGTTGCGGCAGAACAGGCGCTCCACCCGCTCCAGCGCGATCGGGTTGACGTTCCAGGTGTCGCCGCTGAGGTAGGTCACGTGCTCCAGCCGGGCATCGTGCGGCGCATGGAATCGGTGGTACATCGCCGAGGTCAGCCGCAGCGTGACGTAATGGCCGTCGTGGAACGCCGCGTGCTCCTGCGACGGACCGAACAGCTCGCCCATCTCGTACGGGAAGCCCTTGGCCTGGAACAGGCGGGTGCCGGCCACCTCGCCGCAGGCCCCGACGATCCCGTCGCAGGGGCTGGCGAGCACGTCGGGCCGCGGGTCGACCGGCCGGACCCCCTCGCGCAGCTCGCGGGTGAAGCAGGCGTGCAGGCTGCCGAAGCGCTGCTGCTTCGCCTCGCTCAGGTCGAGGTCGGTGAACAGCCGCCAGGCGCCGATCGACAGCCGCGTCAGCAGGCGGTTCTCGATGCGGCTGAAGCGACCCATCAGGCGGGTCAGGGCGATCCGGGGCACCCGGTTGGTGAGCAGGAAGTTCAAGTCCTTCTGCTGCGCGATGCGTCTCAGGGCGTCGGCCTTCATCAATGTGTCAATCCTCGCTGGTAGACAGGCGTGGTTCCACTCGGACCACACCATGAACGAAACACTTTCTCTCTCCGCCCTTTCGGCCCTCGCGCTCGGCGCGCTGGCCTGGACCCTGCCGCGCGCCCGGCGCCGGATCGCGCTCTCGCGGGCCAAGCACCGCTCCCTGGCGGGGCATTCGCGCATGGCCCAGCGCGTCGTCTCGCTGATTCCCGGGTACGCCTACGACGAGGCGCGCTTCTTCGGTTCCGACGACGCGCCCGAGCCGGTGCGGGCGCGGCGCAAGGAGGCCTTCCGGCGCCTGTGCGAGGACTTCGCCCGGCGCTGGCCCGCGAGCGCCGCGATGACGGCGCAGGCCCGCGAGGGGCTGTCGGACCTGCGGTTCACCGGCAGCTACCGGGTGCCCTTCCAGTACGCGCCCTACCTGTCCCGGCACCTGAAGCTCGGCAGCTTCGTGCGGGCCTCGTCGGGCGTGACGGTCGAGGACCTCGACGGGAACCGCTTCCACGACCTGACGGGCTCCTACGGCGTCAACGTGCTGGGCTACGACGCCTACAAGCGGTGCATCGCGCAGGCCGTGGAAGAGGCCGGCGCGCTCGGCCCGGTGCTCGGCGTCTACCATCCGGCGCTGCTGGACAACCTCCGCCGGCTGCGCGAGATCTCGGGGCTGGACGAGGTGTCGTTCCACATGTCGGGCACCGAGGCGGTGATGCAGGCGGTGCGCCTGGCGCGCTACCACACCCGGCGCAGCCACCTGGTGCGCTTCGCCGGCGCATACCACGGCTGGTGGGAGGACGTGCAACCCGGCCCCGGCAACCCGCTGCCGCCGCGCGAGACCTACACCCTGCAGGACATGAGCGAGCGCGCCCTGGGGGTGCTGCGCACCCGCCGCGACATCGCCTGCGTGCTGGTCAACCCGCTGCAGGCGCTGCACGCGAACGCCGCCGCGCCGGGCGACGCCTCGCTGGTGGACAGCTCCCGCCGCGCGGGCTTCGACCGCACCGCCTACGCCGCGTGGCTGCGGCGGCTGCGCGAGGTGTGCAGCGAACGCGGCATCGTGCTGATCTTCGACGAGGTGTTCGTCGGCTTCCGCCTGGCGCCGGGCGGCGCGCAGGAGTACTTCGGCGTGCGGGCCGACCTGGTCACCTACGGCAAGACGCTGGGCGGCGGGCTGCCGGTGGGCGTGGTGTGCGGCCGCAAGGCGCTGATGAAGCGCTTCCGCGAAGAGCGTCCGGCGGACGTCTGCTTCGCCCGCGGCACCTTCAGCGCGCACCCGTACGTGATGACGGCGATGCGCGCCTTCCTCCAGCAGCTGGAGCGGCCCGAGGTGCGGGCGCTCTACGACGACCTCGACACCCGCTGGAACGCGCATGCGGACGGCTTCAACCGCGCGCTGGCCGCCGCCGGCACGCCGGTGCGGGTGGCCAACCTGTCGACGATCTGGACGGTGCTCTACACCCGGCCCTCGCGCTACAACTGGATGCTGCAGTTCTACCTTCGGGCCCAGGGCCTGGCACTGAGCTGGGTCGGCACCGGCCGCCTGATCTTCAGCCTGGACTACGGCGACGCGGACATGCATGCGGTACGGGAGCGCTTCGTGGCCGCCGCGCGGCGGATGCAGGAGGACGGCTGGTGGTGGGACGATCCGGACCGCACGAACCGCGGCATCCGGCGCGGCATCCTGCGGGAAATGCTGCGCCAGCGCCGCTGAGGCGTCAGGACGGATGCCGCACATGCGGCATCGGGTCCAGCAGTTCGCCGCGCAGCAGGTGCAGCGGCGCCTTGTGGTAGAGCACGATGTCGTGGAACGGATCGGTCAGGATCTTGAACAGCCAGATCAGGCCGGTGCGCAGGCGGTCCTGCCTCCACAGCTGCAGGACGCGGAACAGCAGGCCGGTCACCGCCAGCGCCAGCCAGGCGGTGCCGACGTCGTGCAGGAAGCCCGAGAAATCCTCGGCCGGCGCGATCAGGCCGAAGACCGAGGGCCAGACCCACAGCACCGCGGGCACCAGCATCCAGATCGCCAGCAGCAGGGTCTTGCGGTGCATGTTGTAGCCCACCTTGACCTGCTCCTTGTACTCGTCGGTGACCTGGTTCACCGTATCGAATCCGCGCGGCTCGAAGAAGAAATGGCCCGACTGGCGCGTGGCCATCGAGAAGCACCAGCCGACGATCGCGGCCATCGGCGGGTCGATGAACAGCAGCGCGTAGGCGACCAGGAAGCTGATCGCACTGATGAAGTGCAGGCTCTGGTTGATGCGGCTCTGGTGGTAGAAGCGGTGGTCGTCCCAGCGCAGGGTACGCAGTTCGTGCAGGAAGTCTTTCACAGGTTCCTCGGTGTGATGGATCGGAAAATGCATCGTGGCGGCAGCCCATGAAAATGCCGTGACGACGGCCCCGCTGTCATCGAACGGTCGCGCGGCGCGGCCAGCATGCGGGCATGGACCGCCCCTGCGACATCGCCCCGCCCGCCCACCACTTTTCCGGCGCGCCGCGTCCGCTGCGCATCGCCTGCGTGACCGAGACCTACCCGCCCGAGGTCAACGGCGTTTCGCTCACCGTGGCGCGCATGGTCGAGGGCCTGCGCCTGCTCGACCACGAGGTGCAGCTGCTGCGCCCCCAGCAGTCGGACTGCCAGCCGGAGGTGCACGATCCCCGCTTCCACGAAGTGCTGCTGCGCGGCATGCCGATCCCGCGCTATCCGAACCTGCGCATGGGCATGCCGTCCACCCGCGCGCTGGTGAAGCTGTGGAGCGCGCGGCGGCCCGACGTGGTGCACATCGCCACCGAAGGGCCGCTCGGCTGGTCCGCGCTGCGGGCGGCGCGGCGCCTGGGGCTGCCGGTGTGCTCGGATTTCCGCACCAATTTCCACGCCTACACCCAGCACTACGGCATCGGCTGGCTGCGCCGGCCCATCCTCGGCTACCTGCGCGGCTTCCACAACCGCACCGCCTGCACCATGGTGCCCACCGAATCGCTGCGGCGCGAACTCTCCGCCGCGGGCTTCGAGCGGCTGGAGGTGGTGGCGCGCGGCGTCGACACCGCCCAGTTCCATCCCGCGCACCGCAGCGCCGAGCTGCGCGCCGGCTGGGGCGCCGAAGACGGCACGCTGGTGGTGACCTGCTTCGGCCGGCTGGCGCGGGAAAAGAACCTCGAGGTGCTGCTGGAATCGTTCCGCGCCATCCAGCGCCGGGTCCCGAAATCACGGCTGCTGCTGGTGGGCAGCGGACCGCAGGAAGACCCGTTGCGGGCCGCGTGCCCCGAGGCGATCTTCGTCGGGCAGCGCCGCGGCGCCGACCTGGCGGCGCACTACGCGTCGGCCGACCTGTTCCTCTTCCCCAGCCTGACCGAGACCTTCGGCAACGTCACCCTCGAAGCCATGGCCAGCGGGCTGCCGGTGGTGGCATTCGACTACGCCGCCGCGTCGCAGGTGATCCGCCAGGGCGAGAACGGCATGCGCGTGCCCTTCGGCGACCGGCAGGCCTTCGTCGACGCCGCGGTGGCGCTGGCCCTCGATCCGCAGCGCCGCCGCCGGCTGGCCGACGCCGCGCGCGCGCGGGCCCTGCAGATGGACTGGACGACGATCGTGCGCTGCTTCGAGTCCATGCTGCGCGGATCGATCGGGCACGACACGCGGGGCAGCTGGATGGTCCGCCCCGGCATGCAGCCCTAGCGCGCCTGGCCGCCGTGTCCGTAGAGGATGCGGTTCGACTCCTCCGCGCTCGGCTGCGGCGCGTTCGGCGGATTGACCCCGTCGACCAGCGCGTAGGCGCGCTGCACCGCCGGCCGCGACTCGATGGCCCGGAACCAGCGCTTCAGGTTCGGGAAGTCGTCCAGGTCCTGCTGCTGCTTGCGGTAGGGCACCACCCACGGATAGCTGGCCATGTCGGCGATCGAGTAGTCGCCCGCGACGAACTCGCGGTCGGCCAGCCGCTTGTCGAGCACGCCGTAGAGGCGGGCCGTCTCGCGCACGTAGCGGTCGATGGCGTACGGGATCTTCTCCGGCGCCGCCGCGCCGAAATGGTGGTTCTGCCCCGCCATCGGCCCCAGGCCGCCCATTTGCCAGAAGAGCCACTGCAGCGCGTCGGCGCGGCCGCGCAGGTCCTGCGGGACGAAGCGCCGGGTCTTGTCGGCCAGGTAGAGCAGGATGGCGCCGGACTCGAAGAGCGGCACCGGCTCGCCGCCGTCGGCCGGCGCCCGGTCGACGATGGCCGGGATGCGGTTGTTGGGCGCGATCTTCAGGAAGTCGGGCGCGAACTGCTCGCCCTTGCCGATGTTGACCGGATGCAGCCGGTACGCGAGCCCGGCCTCCTCCAGGAAGATGCTGACCTTGTGTCCGTTGGGCGTGGTCCAGTAGTAGAGATCGATCATGGTCGGGTCGGTCCGGATGGGGGGTGGAAGGATCGGGCCGGCCAGTATGCGGCGTCCGGCGGATCGCTGCAGGGCGCGGGCGCGGCCGGCGCGGTTCAGGGGTGCCAGGTCGAGACCACCGCCGGCGTTTGCGCCGAGACGCTGCCCGCCAGCGCGTAGGACAGCGCGTTGGCCGCGTCGATCACCGCCTTGGCGTGGGCCTCCAGCGCCTCCTCCGTGAGGCGCGAGGCCGGCCCCGAGATGCAGACCGAGCCCAGCAGCTTCCAGTGCGGCCCGAAGACCGGCGCCGACACCGTCGCCACCCCCTTCTCCCGCTCGCCGATCGACAGGCAGTAGCCGCGCTGGCGGATGCGTTCGTAGACCGCGCCGCGCTGGCCCGAGAAGGCCAGGATCACCCGGCCCGGCGAGCCCTTGTCCAGCGGCAGCGCCTCGCCCATGCGGGCATGGTGGCGCAGCGGCTGCACGCCCTCGACCCGCATCAGGCAGGTGCGGAAATCGCCCTCGCGCACGTAGAACGCCGCGCTTTCCCTGGTGGACTTGGAGAGCTTGCGCAGCATCGGCTCGACCACGTCCTGCACGTCGAAGCCCGACTGGTAGCGCGCGCCCAGCCAGCCCGCGGCCGGCCCCAGGCGCCAGGCGCCGTCGTCGCACGGGACCAGGTAGCCGGTCATCGCCAGCGTGCGGGCGATGCGCAGCGCGGTGGTCTTGTGCAGGTTGCAGCGCCGGCTCAGTTCGGCCAGGGTCAGCTGCGATTCCCCCAGCGCGAAGGCGCCGAGCAGCTGCATCGCGCGCAGCACCGCGACCACGCTGCCGGTGCTGGGCTCCGGGCCGTCCGGATCGGACGCGCCGGCCGGAGATACGGGGGAAGACATCTGGCGTGAAGTGTTTCGCATTCCATCATGCGTTTCGTTGAACGAAACATCATTGTATTGAGCGAAACGCCTGACTACAGTCTGAACTCCGCTCGCTGCACACAGCAGCGGCACGACAAGGAGACAAGCAGATGACCCATTCCCATGCTTCCCATGGAATCCGCCGCCGCATGGCCCTCGCGCTCGGCCTCGCGCTGGCGGGCGCCGCCGGGTCCGCCCCGGCGCTCGCCCAGTCGGCCTATCCCTCCAAGGCGATCCGCCTGGTGGTGCCCTTCCCGGCCGGCGGCGGCACCGACCTGATCGCCCGCACGGTCGCGCAGAAGCTGACCGAAACCCTCAAGTGGACGATCGTGATCGACAACCGCCCCGGCGCGGGCGGCAACCTCGGCGTGGACTCGGTCGCCAAGTCGCCGGCCGATGGCTACACCCTGGTGCTGGGCCAGACCAGCAACCTGGCGATCAATCCGACCCTCTACCCCAAGCTGCCCTACGACCCCGTCAAGGACCTGGCGCCGGTGGCGCTGCTGTCGTCCTCGCCGATCGTGATGGCGGTGTCGGTCAATTCGCCCTACAAGACCTTCGCCGACGTGGTCGCCGCCGCGAAGAAGAAGCCCAACACCATCACCATGGGCTATTCCGGCAACGGCACCGTCGCGCACCTGTCCAGCGAGATGGCGCAGAAGACCGCCGGCATCGAGCTGCAGCACATCCCGTACAAGGGCGCGGCCCAGGCCATGACCGACCTGGTGAGCGGCCAGATCGACATCTACATGTCGTCCGTCCCGACCCTGCTGGGCCAGGTGCGCAACCAGAAGCTGCGCCCGCTGGCGGTGACGTCCGCGAAGCGCTCCGGCGAACTGCCGGACACGCCCACGCTGGCCGAGTCGGGCTACAAGGGCTTCGACGCGGTGACCTGGTTCGGCATCCTCGCGCCCGCCGGCACGCCGGCCGCGGTCGTCAAGACGCTCAACGCCGAGATCAACAAGGCCCTGGCCGACCCGGCCGTGGCGGCCAAGCTCAAGTCCGACGGAGGCGACGTGCTCGGCGGCACGCCGGAGCAGTTCGCCGCGCTGCTCAAGAGCGACATCCAGCGCTGGGGCAAGATCGTCAAGGACTCGGGCGCGACCATCGACTGACGCCCGCGACCGGCCCGACGACCGATCCCCGACCCAGGCCATGGACACCGACGCGACACGGCCCCGCGGCTCCGGCGCCGTGCCGTTCACGGCCGGCGCCGCGTCCCCGCGCGCCGCCGTGCCGCCCGGCGCGTGCGACTGCCACATCCACGTCTACGACGGCCGCCACCCGGCCGCGCCGGGCGCGCGCCTGCTGCCGCCGGACGCCTCGGCCGACGACTACCGCCGGCTGCGGCGGCGCATCGGCACGCGGCGCGCGGTGCTGGTCACGCCATCGACCTACGGCGCCGACAACCGCTGCATGCTCGACGGCCTGCGGGCGCTCGGCGGCGACGCGCGCGGCGTGGCGGTGATCGATGGCAACGAGAGCGACGCCGAGCTGCGCCGGCTCGGCGGCCTCGGGGTGCGCGGCGTCCGGCTCAACCTGTCGCTCGGCGTGACCGGCGGCGCGGAACGGCTCGAACCGCTGGCGCGGCGCATCGCCGACCACGGCTGGCACCTGCAGCTGCTGATGGCGCCGGAGCTGCTGGCGGGGCTGGAAGACGTGCTGCGGCGCCTTCCGGTGCCGCTGGTGTTCGACCACTTCGGCCGCATCGCGCCCGGGGACGCCGGCCGCCACCCGGCGCACGCGCTGCTCCTGCGGCTGCTGGGCGAAGGCCGCGCCTGGGTCAAGCTCTCCGGCGGCTACATCGTGAGCCCGCGGCATTCGACCGACGACCCGGCGCTCGAAGGCCTGGCGCGGGGCTACCTCGCCGCGGCGCCCGACCGGGTGGTCTGGGGCAGCGACTGGCCGCACGCCACCGCGTCCGCCGGGGTGCAGCCGATGCCCGACGACGCCCGCCAGATCGACCGGCTGGCCGAATGGACCGGCGACGCCGCCACGCTGCGGCGGGTGCTGGTCGACAACCCGCGGGCGCTCTACGGATTCCCCGCGCGGACGCCTCCCTCCGAACCGACAACGACAGAGACAGGGACAAGGACATGACCCACCCGCACACCTTCCCCGCCTCGCCGCTGCGCCGCCGCCTGCTGGCCGGCGCCTGCGCGATAGCCGCCGCCGGCGCCGCCCGGTCCCAGGGCGAATGGCCCGCCGGCAAGGTCGTCACCTGGGTGGTGCCCTACCCGCCCGGCGGCAGCACCGACGTGCTGGGCCGCAACGTGGCGCAGCGCGTGGGCGCCGCGCTCGGCACCACCGTGATCGTCGAAAACCGGGCCGGCGCCACCGGCACCATCGGCGCCGCCTACGTCGCCAAGGCCGCGCCGGACGGCACCACGCTGCTGGGCACCTCCATCGGCCCGCAGGCCATCGCGCCGCACCTGATGGGCAGGCTGCCCTACGACCCGATCGCCGGCTTCGCGCCGGTCGCCCTCCTCGGCACCATTCCGCACATCCTGGTGGTGGGCGCCGGCCAGCCGTTCAAGACGGTGGCCGGGCTGGTCGCCGCCGCCCAGGTCCAGCCCGGCAAACTCGCCTTCGCCTCGGGCGGCAACGGCACCATCCTGCAGATGCAGGGCGAGCTGCTCAGGCAGCAGACCGGCGCGCAGTTCATCCACGTGCCCTACAAGGGCGACACGCCCGCGCTGCAGGACACGCTGGGCGAGCAGGTGAGCTTCATGTTCGCGCCCGCCGCCGCCGCGCTGCCGCACATCCGGTCCGGCAAGCTCCGCGCGCTGGCCGTCACCTCCGCCGCCCGCCTCAAGGCCCTGCCCGACGTGCCCACCATGGGCGAGGCCGGCATGAAGAACTTCGTCGTCGAGCAGTGGCAGGCCGTCTTCGCGCCCGCCGGCACGCCGGCGCCGGTCGTCCAGCGGCTCAACCGCGAGATCAACGCCGCGCTCCGGGACCCGTCCGTCGTCGCCCTGGCCGACAAGCTCGGCATCACCCTCGCCGGCGGCACGCCGCAGCAGCTCGGCGAGCTGCAGAAGGCCGATTCCGCCAAGTGGGCCAAGGTGATCCGCGACGGCAACATCAAGGCCGACTGAGTCTGAAGATCCAAGCGCCCGCCCCTTTTCCCCGTCCGCACGCAAATCCTCCCTTCACCCCTTCCACTCCGAGAGACACGACACCATGAGCCCACTCCCCGAAATCGTCCGCGAATTCGACCGCGTCGCCCCCGAGGTCGTCGCCAAGGCCAGGACCTTCCAGGCCGCCATCCTGGCCGACGTGGCCGGCCGCCGCGGCACCATGCACGCCCGCGTCGCGCCGGTCGATCCGAAGATGGTCGCCGCCGGCCCGGCGTTCACCGTCGAGGTCCGCCCCGGCGACAACCTGATGATCCACGCCGCCATCGCCCTGGCCCGGCCCGGCGACGTGCTGGTGATCGACGGCAAGGGCGACCAGACCGCTGCCCTGATGGGCACGCTGATGCTCAGCGCCTGCAAGAAGCTGGGCCTGGCCGGCGTGATCGTCGACGGCGCGATCCGCGACCGCCTGGAGCTGCTGGAACTCGACTTCCCCGTTTTCAGCGCCGGCTTCAACCCCGCCGGCCCGACCAAGTTCGTGCCCGGCCGCATCAACCACCCGATCTCCGCCGGCGGCACCGTCGTGAACCCGGGCGACCTGGTGGTGGGCGACGCCGACGGCGTGGTGGTGATCGAGCGCGCCAAGGCGCCGGCCATGATGGCCCTGGCCGACAAGAAGGTGGCCGACGAGGCCGCCCGCCTGGAAGCCATCGCCCGCGGCGACACCGCCTCCAAGTGGCTGCCCGCCGCCCTGCGCGCCGCCGGCGTGCTCAAGGAAGGGGAATCGCTGTGAGCCGCCGCAGCATCCTCGTCACCGGCGCCGACCTGGCGCCCCAGGCCCTCGCCCTGCTCCAGGACTACGAGGTGGTCTACGCCGGCAAGACCCCGACCGAGTCGGACCTGGTCGCGCTGTGCAAGGCGCACGACCCGGTGGCGATCATCGTGCGCTACGGCAAGGTCGGCCCCGCGGTGATGGACGCCGCGCCCTCGCTCAAGGTCATCTCCAAGCACGGCAGCGGCACCGACACCATCGACAAGGCCGCCGCCCAGGCGCGCGGCATCGAGGTGGTGGCGGCCGTCGGCGCCAACGCCGCGGCGGTGGCCGAGCAGGCGCTCGCGCTGCTGCTGGCCTGCGCCAAGTCGGTGGTGCCGCTCGACGCGCGCATGCACGCCGGCCACTGGGACAAGGCCACGCACAAGAGCCTGGAGCTGGGCGGCCGCACCGTCGGCCTGCTGGGCCTGGGCGCCATCGGCCAGCGCTTCGCCCGGATGGCCGACGCGATGGGCATGCGCGTGATCGGCTTCGACCCGTACGCGAAGAACCTGCCCGACTACATCCAGGTGGCGGACCTGGAGACGATCTGGCGCGAGTCGGACGCGATCTCGCTGCACTGCCCGCTGACCGACGAGAACCGCGGCCTGGTCAACGCCGAAACCCTCGCGAAGTGCAAGCCCGGCGTGATCGTGGTCAACACCGCGCGCGGCGGCCTGATCGACGAGGCGGCGCTGCTCGACGCGGTGCGCTCGGGGCAGGTGCGCGGCGCCGGCCTCGACAGCTTCGCGGTCGAGCCGATGACCGCCGGCCATCCCTTCCACGGCCAGGAGCGCATCGTGCTGAGCCCGCACATCGGCGGCGTGACCAGCGACGCCTACGTGAACATGGGCGTGGGCGCGGCGAAGAACCTGCTGGCCGTGCTCGCGCGCCAGACCGTCCCGGCCTGAGGCCGCGCGTCCGCAGCGCGCCGTCGCCCCCAGGGGTCCGCAGAGGCCCCGGGGCGCGGCACGCCATCGCCACGCCCGGCGGTCCGTCCGCGCGGGCCGATTCCTTCCAGGAGACAACGATGACCCCTCCCCCTCCCGAATCGCCGGCATCCGCGACGACCGCGGTCGCCTTGCGAAAAATCCGGCCTTCCGATCCCGCGTCGGCCGGCATCCTGCTTGCGGTGGCCGCTCTCTTTTCAGGAGCAGCCGGCGCCCAGGCCCCGGCCTATCCGGCCAAGCCGGTGCGCATCGTGGTCGGCTTCTCGGCCGGCGGCCCGACCGACGTGGTGGCACGCTCCTTCGCGGACTACGCCACGCGCGCGCTGGGCCAGCCCTTCGTCGTGGACAACAAGCCCGGCGCCAACACCATCCTCGCGGCCGAGGCGGTGGCCGGCGCGCCGGCCGACGGCCATACCCTGCTCTTCGGCGCGACCAACCACGCGATGATCCCGGCGCTCTACAGCGCGCGCATCAAGTTCGACGCGGTGCGCTCCTTCGCGCCCGTCTGCACCGTGGCCGCGAGCCCGACGGTGCTGGTGGTCGGGCCGTCGCTGAAGGCACCCACGCTCGCCGCCTTCCTGCAGCAGGTCCGGGCCGAGCCGGGCAAGCGCACCTACGCCACGCCCGGCACCGGCAGCTCGGGGCACTTCGCCTCCGAGGCTTTCACCCGCCTGACCGGCACCGCGATGAACCACATCCCCTACAAGGGCGCGGCGCAGGCGGTGACCGACCTGATGGGCGGCCAGGTGGACAGCTCCTTCGCCACGCTGGGTTCGGTGCTGCCGCAGGTGCAGTCGGGCAAGCTGACGGCGCTGGCGGTGGCCGCGCCGCAACGCTCGGCCCTGCTGCCGCAGGTGCCCACCTTCGAGGAGGCCGGCGTCCAGGGCTACCGGGCCGACGCCTGGTACGGCCTGCTCGCGCCGGCCGGCACGCCGCCGTCCGTCGTCGCCGCGCTGCGGAAGGCCGCGCAGGATTTCGCCCGGGCACCGGCCACGGTCGAGAAGCTGCGCGGCCTGGGCCTGGACGCCCAGAGCGTCTGCGGCGACGCCTTCGGCGCCCAGCTGCAGCGCGAAGTGCAGGACTACACCCGCAGCGCCCGCACGCTCGGCCTGCAGACCGAATGAGGCCGACAGCCGCGCCCCCGCCTTTCCCATTCCAGGAGACCACCCCATGACCCCTTGCCGACCGACCGCCGCCGCCATCGGCCGCCGCGCCGCCCTCGCGGCCTGCGCCTTCGCCGCCTTCACTGCCTTCGCGGCCCACGCCGCCTACCCCGACCGGCCCATCACCGTCGTCGTGCCCTACGCCCCGGGCGGCGCGGCGGACTCGGTCGCCCGCGTGATCGGCGCGCGGCTCGGCGCCAAACTGGGCACCAGCGTCATCGTCGACAACCGCGCGGGCGCGAGCGGCACCATCGGCGCGTCCTACGTCGCCAAGGCCGCGCCCGACGGCTACACCGTGCTCTACGACGCGACGCCGTACTCGATCAACCCGCACCTCTTCGCCCGCATGCCCTACGCGAAGGACGCGCTGCAGCCGCTGTCGCTGGTGCTGCTGGCGCCCAACGCGCTGGTGGTGAAGGCCGACTCGCCCTTCAGGACGGTGGCCGACCTGGTCGCCAAGGCCAGGGCCGAGCCGGGCAAGCTCGACTTCGCCTCGGGCGGCAGCGGCACGGTGCAGCGCCTGGCGGCCGAGCTCTTCCGCCAGAAGCTGCGGCTGGAGATGGTGCACATCCCCTACAAGAGCGGCGGACCGGCCATCGCCGACGTGATGGGCGGCCAGGTCGACTTCATGTTCGGCACCGTCGCCGCCACCTATCCGCTGATCAGCACCGGCAAGCTGCGCGCGCTGGCGGTGTCCTCGCCCCAGCGCTCGCCGCGCCTGCCCGAGGTGCCCACCGTGGCCGAGACGGTGGTGCCCGGCTACGAGGCCTTCGAGTGGAACGGCCTGCTGCTGCCGGCCAGGACGCCCAGGGACATCGCCGACCGGCTGCAGCAGGCGGTGGTCGAAGTGCTCAAGGAAGACGAGGTGCAGCAGCGCCTGAAGGACCTCGGCGCGCAGCCGGTCGGCTCCACGCCGGCCGAGTTCGCCGCCTTCCTGCAGAAGGAGGACGCCAAATGGAGCGCGGTGGTGAAGCAGGGCAACATCAAGCTGGACTGAGCGCGGTGCCGGCTGCCTCCTCCCCGCCGTCCCCGCCACGGCCGCCGCTGCGGGAACCGGCGCCGCATTCGGCCGGCCTCGCGCGGCCGGCGTTTCGCCTGCCGGCGCTGGCCTGCGACAGCCACATGCACGTCTTCGACCCGCGCTTCCCGCCCTCGCCGCACTGGACGCGCCGGCCGCCCGACGCGCCGGTGGCCGCCTACCGGCGGCTGCAGGAGCGCCTGGGCACCGCGCGCGCCGTCGTCGTCACCCCGTCCACCTACGGCACCGACAACGCCTGCACGCTCGATGCGCTGCGGCGGCTCGGCGACGGCGCGCGGGGCGTGGCGGTGGTCGATGCCGGCGTGCCGGCCGCCGAACTCGACCGGCTGGCGGCCCACGGCGTGCGCGGCCTGCGGGTGAACTTCGTCACCCCGCAGTCCTGGGGCACGACCACGCCGGAGATGCTGACCGCGCTCGCGGCCAAGGCCGCCCGGCTCGGCTGGCACATCCAGGTCTTCATGCACCCGGAGCAGATCGCCGCGCTGGAGCCGGTGCTCGCGCGCCTGCCGGTGCCGCTGGTGATCGACCACCTGGGCCGCATCGACCCGGCCCGGGGCGCCGACGCCGGGGCCTTCGGCGCGGTGCGGCGGCTGCTCGACGGCGGCAACGCCTGGGTCAAGCTCTCGGGCGCCTACATGCGGTCGGCCGCCGGCGGCCCGGGCTACGCCGACACCGTGCCGCTGGGCCGGGCGCTGGTGCGCGCCGCGCCCGAGCGCCTGGTCTGGGGCAGCGACTGGCCGCACACCACCGAGGCCCCCGGCACGGTGGACGACGCCGCGCTGGCGGACCTGCTGCAGGACTGGTGCGCCGACGCGCCGGGCGCCGCGGACCGCATCCTCGTCGACAACCCGGCGCGGCTCTACGGCTTCGATGCCGCGCCGGCCGCCGCCTGAGCCCCGGCCCGCGCCGCCGCCCTTCCCCCCGTTCCCTGCCATTCCCTCCCCATCACGCCATGTTCCTGATCCAAGCCCCCCGGGTGCGCGAACTCGCCCCGTTCAGCGCCATGCCCGACCACCTGCGCCGCCCCGGGCGCAGCGACTGGGCCGACGCCAACCGCGGCGGCGCGCCGACCGACTCCTTCCTCGAAGGCCCGGTGTTCGACGACGCGGGCAACCTCTACCTGACCGACATCCCGTGGGGCCGCATCTTCCGCGTCGACCCGCAGGGCGCCTGGACGCTGGTGGCCGAATACGACGGCGAGCCCAACGGCATGAAGTTCCTGGACGCCGGCACGCTGCTGGTCACCGACTACAAGAACGGCCTGGTGCGGGTGGACCTGGCCAGCGGCCGGGTGTCGCCCTTCCTGGCGCGGCGCAACAGCGAGCGCTTCAAGGGCGTCAACGACCTGGTCTTCGGCGCCGCGGGCGAGCTGTACTTCACCGACCAGGGCCAGACCGGCCTGCACGACCCGACCGGCCGGCTCTACCGCCTGGGCCGCGACGGCCGGCTCGACCTGCTGCTGGACAACATCCCCAGCCCCAACGGCGTGGCGCTCTCGCCCGACGGCAAGGTGCTGTACCTGGCGGTGACGCGCGGCAACTGCGTCTGGCGGGTGCCGCTGCTGCCCGACGGCAGCGTCTCCAAGGTGAGCCAGTTCTTCACCTCCTACGGCCCGAGCGGCCCGGACGGGCTGGCGGTGGATGCCGGCGGGCGGCTGCTGGTGGCCAACCCAGGCCTGGGCTACGTGTGGGTGCTCGACGGCCGCGCCGAGCCGGCCGAGGTGCTGCGCGGCCCGACCGGCGCGTCGATCACCAACCTGGCCTTCGGCGGGCCGGACCGCCGCACGCTCTACGTGACCGACTCCACCCACGGGCGGGTGCTGCGCGCGGAGATGGACGCGCCGGGCCTGCCGCTCGCGCGCCGCTGAAGCGGGCCGGTCCGCGACCCGGGCCGGCGCCGATTCCGTGCGCCGGAATCAGAAGCCGTAGAGCGCCGCCGGGTTGTCGACCATCACCGCCTGCCGCAGCGCCGGCGTCGGCAGCCATGCGCGCAGGCCCCGGGCGAGCTCGTCGCCCGGGATGTCGCGGTAGGCGCTGACCTCCAGCGGGCCGCGGCCCGGATCGCGCGCGGTGTGCGGCCAGTCGCTGCCCCACAGCACCGCGGACGGCGCCGCCTCCAGGAAATGCGCCGCCCACGCGGCGGCGCCGCCGGGATCGCCCAGCCGGTACGGCGCCGACAGCTTCACGAAAACGCGGCCGGTGCGCAGCAGGTCGCGGACCGGATCCGGCGCCCCGGCCGGCCCGGGCGCGCCGGCCGCCATGGCGAAATGGTCCAGCACCACCGGCGCCGGCAGGCGGTCGAGCCGGTCGGCCAGTCCCGCGACCACCGCCGGCGCGGCATAGAGCTGCACATGCCAGCCGAGATCGGCGACGCGGCCGCCCCAGCGGGCGAGCGTCGCGCGGGCGCCGTCCAGGCCCCGGTCGCCCGCGCTCTCCAGGTTCACCCGCACGCCGCGCACGCCCCGCGCGTGCAGTTCGCGCAGCGCGGCGCCGGAGACGTCGTCCGGCGGCACCGCCACGCCGCGGCCATCGCCGCCCAGCCGCTCCAGGGCGTCGAGCAGGCAGGCGTTGTCGGTGCCGTACACGCTGGGCTGCACCACCACCGCCCGGCGCATGCCGAGCCGGCCGAGGTGCGCGCGCAGCGCCTCCACCGGCGCCGGGCCCGGCGTGTAGTGCCGGTCTTGCGCCATCGGGTGGCGCGCCCGCGCGCCGATCACGTGGACGTGGCAATCGCAGGCCCCGTCGGGCAACGGCGCCGCCCCGCGGTCAGGCGCCGGCAAGCGCGGGCTCCCGGGCCAGGCGCTGCGCGAACGCGCGGCCGGTGGCGGCGGTGCCGAGGCGGCCGCCCACGTCGCGCGTGGCTTCGCCCTCGGCGATGGCGGCAGCCGCCGCCGCCTCGATCGCGCGGGCCGCGGCGGTGAACGCCGGCAGGCCGCGCCGCTGCCCATGCCAGCCGAGCAACTGCCCGGCCGACAGGATCAGCGAGAACGGATTGGCGATGTCCCGCCCCGCGATGTCGGGCGCGGAGCCGTGCGCCGCCTGGCCCATGGCGTGGTCGCGGCCGGCGTTGAGCGAGCCGCCGAGCCCCAGGCTGCCCGAGAGCTCGGCCGTCAGGTCCGACAGGATGTCGCCGAACATGTTGGTCGTCACGACCACGTCGAAGCGCGCGGGGGCGCGCACCACGTGGGCCATCATCGCGTCGACGATGAAGTCGTCCACCCGCACCTCGGGGAACTCGCGCGCGATCTTGCGGCACTCGTCGATGAACATGCCGTCGCCGATCTTGAGGACGTTGGCCTTGTGCACGATGCTCACGTGCCGCTTGCGGGTCATGGCCAGCTCGAAGGCGGACCGGGCGATGCGCGCGCAGCACGCGCGGGTGATGCGGCGCAGCGAGACCACCACGTCCCTGGTGATCAGCATCTCGCTGCCGCCGGACTCGATGTTGCGGTCGGCGTAGAAGCCCTCGGTGTTCTCGCGGACCACCACCAGGTCGAAGGCGCCCACCTTGTTGGCGAGGCCGTCCCAGGTCCGGGCGGGCCGGATGTTGGCGTAGAGGTCGAGCTCCTTGCGGAAGAACTTCGACGGGTTGATCTCGCCCTTGGCCTCGTCCTTGAAATCGTAGGTGGCCATCGGGCCGAGCATCAGGCCGTCGGCCGCCTCGACCTTCTCCAGCAGCGCCGGGGTGACGGTCGCGCCGTGGCGCCGCAGGCTGTCGTGGCCGGCCACGTCGTGGTCGAACGCGAGGCCGAGGCCGAAGCGCGACGAGGCGGCCTCCAGCGTCTCGAGGGTGGCGGCCATGGTCTCGGGGCCGATGCCGTCTCCGGGAAGTACGACGATTTTCATGGGTGGGCTTTCGCTTTCGGCAGGCAGGGAGGGAAGAAGGGAGGAACGGTGCGGGGGATGCTCATTCGAGCGTGGCGCCGGTGGCCTTCACCAGCCGCGCGTACTTGTCGATCTCGGACCGCACGAAGCGTTCGAAGCCTTCGGGCGTGCCGGGCTTGACGGCGCTGCCTTCGCGCTCCAGGCGCTGGCGCAGATCGGGTTCGGCGAGGATGCGGCCGATCTCGTCGGCCAGCCGCCGCACCACCGCGTCGGGCGTGCCGCGCGGCGCGAAGTGGCCGCCCCAGAGGCTGAAGTCGAAGCCCGGCAGCGTGTCGGCCACCGGCGGCACCTGCGGCAGGGCCGCCACCCGGGCCGGCGTGGACACCGCCAGCGCGCGGACGCGACCGCCCTGCAGGTGCGGCACGATCGAGGAGGCGCTGGCGAAGAAGCACTGCACCTGGCCGCCGACCAGGTCGGTGATGGCCTGGCCCGCGCCCTTGTAGGGGATGTGGGTCATCTCGACCCCGGTGCCCGAGGCCAGCGCCGCGGCGGCCAGATGGCCCGGCGTGGCGACGCCCGAGGACGCGTAGGCCACGCCGCCCGGCCGGGCCCGCGCGGCCCGGACCAGGTCGTCCAGGCGCGCGAACGGCGAGTCCGCGGGCACCGCCAGCACCAGCGGCGCGTCGCCGACCAGGGCCACCGCGCGGAAGTCCTTCTGCGCGTCGTAGCCGGGCCGCTTCATGGCGGTGCCGTTGATGGCGATCTCGCCGGTCTGGCCCAGCAGCAGCGTGCAGCCGTCGGCGGGCGCCTTGGCCACCAGGCGGGCGCCGAGCGCGCCGCTGGCGCCGGGCCGGTTGTCCACGATCACCGGCTGGCCGAGCGCGCGCGCCAAGCGGTCGCCGACCAGGCGGGCGAACACGTCGCCCTGCCCGCCCAGGGCGTAGGGCACGACGACGGTGACGGGACGCCCGGGCCAGTCGGCCGCGCGGGACGGGCCGGCCGCGGCCCAGGCCGCGGCGCCCGCGCAGGCGCCCAGGAAGCGGCGGCGGCCGTTGTCGGAAAGATTCATGGGGGGTTCTCCTCGCGGGTGCGGTTCAGCGCAACTGCATGCCGGGCTTGACTGCGACATCGCGCCACAGCGCCAGCTCCTTGCGGAGCTCCGCGCCGAACGCGGCGGGGGCGAGGCGCACCGGATCGGCGCCCTCGTGCAGCAGCCGGCCCTTCACCGGTTCGGCCGCGGCGGCGTCGTTGACCGCGCGGTTCAGCGCCTCGACGACGGCCGGCGGCGTTTTCGCGGGGGCGAGCACGCCCCACCAGGTGCTCACGTCGAAACCGGGCACGCCCGACTCGGCCAGGGTCGGCACGCCGGGGAAGAGCGGCGAGCGCTTCGCGCTGGTCACCGCCAGCAGGCGGAGCCGGTCGTCCTTCAGGTGCGTCTGGATCGTCGGCACCGTGGCGAAGAACAGGTCCACCCGGCCCGACAGCAGCTCGACCGTCGCCGGCGCGCTGCCCTTGAAGGGCACGTGGGTCATCGCGAGCCCGGTGCGCTGGCGGAACATCTCACCCGACAGGTGGTTGATGCTGCCGTTGCCGGCCGAGCAGTAGTTGAGGCCCTCGGGCCGGGATTTCGCCGCCGCGACGAGCTGCGCGACCGTCCCCGCGCCCACGCCCTTGCCGGCCACCAGCAGCAGCGGCCCGCGGCCGATCATCGCCACCGGCGCGAAATCCCGCAGCGGATCGAAGGGCAGCTTCGGCTCGACCGCCGCGTTGGTCGCGAAGGTCGAGGTGGCGAACAGCAGCGTGTAGCCGTCGGCCGCCGCCTTGGCGACCAGGTTGGCGCCGATCGCGCCGCCGGCGCCGCCGCGGTTGTCGACGATGACCGGCTGGCCGAGCCGGTCGGCCATGTTCTTCGCGATGTCGCGGGCGATGCTGTCGGTGCCGCCGCCCGGCGCGAAGGGCACGACCAGCGTGATCGGCCGCGATGGCCAGGGCGCCTGCGCCATCGCCGCCTCCGGCAGGACCGCGAGCGCGGCCACCGCGGTCAGGGCGGCCGTGGCCAGCGCGGCCCATCGGCCGTTCGGGGAAAGTTTCATTCGTGTCTCCGTCGGGTTCCGCCGCGCCGGAGGCCCGGCGGGCGATGCGGCGAATGATCGATCGGCGGCCATCTGCTGTAAATTGCAAAAAACCTTCCCATTGATACGATCCACGCATGAATTTCGATCTGTCCGATCTGCGCGCCTTCGTCGCCGTGGCCGATCTCGCCAGCTTCCGCGCGGCCTCCGAGGCGCTGCACCTGTCGCAGCCGGCGCTCTCGCGCCGGGTGGACAAGCTGGAGCAGGCCCTGGGGTTCCGGCTGTTCGAGCGCACCACCCGCAAGGTCGAACTCAATGCGATGGGCCGGGCCTTCCTGCCGCGCGCCCGCCACGTGCTGGGCGAGCTGGAAGCGGCCCTGCTCGGCATGGTGGACCTGTCGGAGCGGATCCACGGGCTGGTGACGGTCGCCTGCATCCCCTCGGCGGTGGACAACTTCGTGGCCGGCGTGGTGCGCGACTTCCACCAGCGCTTCCCCGGCATCCGGGTGCGGCTGCTCGACCAGACGGCGGCGGACATCCTGCTGTCGGTGGCGCGCTCGGAGGCCGATTTCGGCATCACCTACCTGGGCATGCGGGAGCCCGACCTGGAGTTCGAGCCGCTGGCGGCCGAACCCTTCGTGCTGGCCTGCCGGCCCGACCATCCGCTGGCCCGCAAGCGGCGGGTGCGCTGGGCCGAACTGGCCGAGCACGCCTGCGTGGTGCTCGCGCCCGGCAGCGGCAACCGGCTGCTGATGGACCAGGGCCTGGCGCACGTGGCGGCCCGCCCGCGCTGGACCTGCGAGGTCCAGCACGTGCCGGCGCAGCTCAGCCTGATCGCGGCCGGCGTCGGGGTGGGCGCGGTGCCCCGGCTGTCGCTGTCGGGCGGGGCGGGCGCGTCCCTGGTCGGCATCCCGCTGGTCGAGCCGGCGCTGGTGCGCCACGTGGGCATCGTGCGCCGGCGCGGCCGGCCCGCGGGCGCGGCGGCGCAAGCCTTCCACGACGCGCTGGTCGCGGCGCACCGGCGGGCCGCGCCCGATGCCCCGGCGGCGGCACGCGCCGTCCCGTCAGGCCGGACGCCGCGGCGATGAGGAACGCGCTGCCGGGGAACGCGTCGACGCCGCGGGAGCGATGTCCTGGCAGGCGGCGCGCATCGCGTCGTGCAGGGCTTCGAGCGGACGGCTGTCCGCGTCGTCCTTGCGCATCACCAGCGAGAGCCGCAGCACCGGCGCCCCGCGCCCGAGCCGCACCACCCGCACCGGGTAGCTGCGCAGCAGGGACGGATCGGCGATCTGCACGATCGAGATGCCCAGCCCGGCGCTCACCATCGCCACGATGGCGGCGGCGCTGTCGAATTCGAGGCTGCTGCGGATCTCGCCGAGCTGCGCGCCGACGAACTGCGCCGCCATCGCGCCGGTGACGGTGGCGCGGTCGTAGCGGATCCATTCGTAGCTGCGGAACAGCGCGGCCAGCGAGGTCTCGGTGGCCGCGGGCGGCGCCACCAGCACCAGCTCGCGCCGCATCATCTCGCGCCATAGCAGCCGCGCGGAGCCGCCGCGCTCGGGCTCGGCCACCAGCGCGGCGTCCAGCTCGCCGGCCTTGACGCTGGCGGTCAGGCCGCTGCTGCGCCCGCGCGCCGGCCGCAGTTCCAGGCGCGGGTGCCGCTCCCGCAGCAGGCGCATGGTGGCCGGCAGCACCACCGGCTGCATCGACTCGATCACGCCCAGCCGGACCACGCCCTCGACCACGACGCTGCCGCGCTTGCGCAACTGCTCCAGCCCCTGCAGCGGCGCGCGCATCACCTCCGCCAGTTCGCGCGCCAGCGCGCCGGGGCGCACCTGCAGGCCCGAACGGTCGAACAGCGTCTGGCCCATGTAGCGCTCCAGCTGCTTCATCTGCATGCTGACCGCGCTCGGCGTGACGTGGCGCTCGGCCGCCGCGGCGGCGAAGGAGCCGTGGCGCAGCACGGCGTCCAGGGTGGCGAAGGCTTCGATCTTCATCAAGAACCCTTATGGAATACGTCAAATACCCTCGCTATTCTGAACGGCTCCGCGTGCCTAGACTGCGTCCATCGCATCGCCCACCAGGAGACACGCCATGAACGCACCCGCCCCCGCCTTCGGCCCCCGCGCCTGGACCGCCGCCGACGTCGCCCGCGACACCGGCTGGGTCCAGCGCCTGACGGCCGAGGAGACCGACGGCTTCCGCGCCGCCCTCGTCCATGCCCGCGCCACCGGCAAGGACCTGCTCGCGCTGGAGCAGGCCGATTTCCCGCTGCCCGAGGCCTCCCGCCGCGCCCTGGAGCGCGCCATCGCCACCACCCAGGGCCGCTGGGGCATGTGCCTGGTCAAGGGCTTCCCGGTCGACGAGTGGACCGAGGCCGACACCCGCCTGGCCTACTGGGGCATGAGCCTCTACATGGGCGTCGGCCGCACCCAGAACCGGGCCAGCCAGTGCATCAACGACGTGCGCGACGAGGGCGCCGACTACAAGGTCAAGGGCGGTCGCGGCTACAACACCAACGCCGGCCTGGACTTCCACCAGGACTCCTGCGACGTGGTGGCGCTGCTGTGCCGGCGCACCGCCAAGACCGGCGGCACGAGCAAGGTGATCAGCTCCATCGCGCTGCGCGACCGGGTGGCGCAGCTGCGGCCGGACCTGGTGCCGGTGCTGCAGCAGCCCTGGTTCCACAGCTACCAGGGCACGCAGGACCCGTCGCAGCCGCCCTTCTACCGCTGCCCGATCCTCGGCGACGACCCGATGTTCTTCTGCGCGCGCACCAACCGCAAGAACACCCTGGCCGCGCAGCGCGACTTCCCCGAGGTGCCGCGCCTGACGCCGCCGCAGGAGGAGGCGCTGGACCTGCTCGACCGGCTCATGCCCGGCGACGAGCTGTGCTACTCGATGCAGCTGGAGCGCGGCGACATGCAGCTGCTCAACAACTACGTCACCCTGCATTCGCGCACGCCTTTCGAGGATTTCGAGGAGCAGGACCAGAAGCGCCACCTGCTGCGGCTCTGGCTGTCGGTGCCGGGCTCGCAGCCGCTGCCGCCGCAGTGGGCCGAGTACTACGGCGACGTGCGCGCCGGCGCGGTGCGCGGCGGGGTGCGCGGCAGCTCCATCTCGCAGGAGTTCCTGGACTACGAGCGGCGCCAGGCCGCCGTCCTGGGCATGCCGATCCGCGCCTGGAAGCCCGTCGTCCGCAAGGAAGAGATGGCGGAGCTGCTCGGCGCCTGACCGCGGCCGCGCCCCGCAGGCGAAGCCGCGGCTTCGCCTTTTCGGCGTTGGCGCCGCGCCCCGGCGCCGCCCGCGAGAACGATCCCCGAAGAAAGAGAGACACGCATGCAACGACGCGACCTTCTGACGCTCCTCGCCGCCGCCGCGGCCGGCGGCCTTCCGGCGCGCGGCGCCCTGGCGCAGGGCCAGCCCGTGCGGCTGCTGGTGGGCGCCACGCCCGGCGGCGGCACCGACCTCGTGGCGCGCGCCCTCGCCCAGGAGATGACCCGCACCCTGGGCCGTCAGGTCATCGTCGAGAACCGGCCGGGGGCCGCGGGCAACATCGCCGCGCAGGCCACCGCCACGGCGTCGCCCGACGGGAGCACCCTGCTCCTGAGCTACACCAGCCACGCGATCAACGCCTCGCTCTACCCCAGCCTGCCCTTCGATCCGGTCAAGGACTTCACGCCCCTGTTCGGCGTGGCCAGCGCGCCCGCCGTGCTGGTGGCCCGGCCCGACCTGCCGGCCAAGGACCTCCCGGAGCTGATCGCGCTGGCCAAGTCGCGCCCGGGCAAGCTCAACATCGCCATCGCCGGCATCGGCGGCGCCAACCACCTGGCCGGCGAGATGCTCAAGCGCAGCGCGGGCATCGACATCGCCAGCATCCCCTACAAGGGCACCGGCCCGGCGCTGGCGGACACGATGTCCGGGCAGATCGACCTGACCTTCTCGGGCATGGCCTCTGCGCAGGAACTGCTCAAGGGCGGCAGGCTCAAGGCCCTGGGCGTGAGCAGCGGCAAGCGGCTGCCGCTCTACCCGCAGATCCCGGCCATCGCCGAGACGCTCCCGGGCTTCGAGTACAGCGCCTGGTACGGCCTGTTCGGCCCCGCGAAGATGCCGGCGGCCCTGGTCGCGCAGTACGCCCAGGCGGCGCGCGAGGCGCTCGATGCCCCGGCCGTGCGCCAGCGGCTCGCCTCCGAGAGCCTGGTGGCGCTCAACCTGCCGCCGGCGGAATTCGACCGCTTCGTGCGCAGCGAGATCGTGCGCTGGGGCAAGGTGGTGGCCGCCACCGGCGCCAAGCCCGAATGACCCGTCCTACCGCCACCGCCACCGCGCCAGGAACGACCGCATGCCCATGACCCCGCCTCCGCTGCCGCCCTCGCCGGCCCCGTCCGTCCCCGCGTCGCTGCGCGACCGCCTGCGGCATGCGCCCGCCCTGCTGGCCCCCGGCGTCTACGACGCGCTCACCGCCCTGATCGCGGAGCAGGCCGGCTTCGAGGCGGTCTACCTCTCCGGCGGCGCGGTGGCCTACACCCAGTTCGGCCGCTCCGACGTCGGCCTCACCACCGCCAAGGAGGCGGCCGACACCCTGGCGCGCATCACCGACCGGGTGGGCGTCCCGGTCATCGTCGATGCCGACACCGGCTTCGGCAACGCGCTCAACACCCAGCGCACGGTGCGCGACTTCGAGCGCGCCGGCGCCGCCATGATCCAGCTGGAGGACCAGACCTTCCCCAAGCGCTGCGGCCACCTGGAAGACAAGGCGGTGGTGTCGACCGCCGAGATGTGCGGCAAGCTCCGGGCCGCGCTCGACGCGCGCCACGACGCCGGCACGCTGATCCTGGCGCGCACCGACGCGGTCGCCGTCGAGGGCCTGGACGCCGCGATGGAGCGCGCGGAAGCCTACCTCGCCTGCGGCGTGGACGCCCTGTTCGTCGAGGCGGTGCGCACGGCCGAGGACATGGACCGGGTCTGCGGCCGCTTCGCGCACCGCGTCCCGATGCTGGCCAACATGGTCGAGGGTGGCAAGACGCCAGTCCAGTCGGCCGACGAACTGGGCGCGCGCGGCTACCGCATCGTGATCTACCCCGGCGGCACCGCCCGCTTCGCCGCGAAGCAGCTGCAGCGCTACTACGCCAGCGTGCGCCGGCACGGCAGCACCCGGGCCATGCGCGACGAGATGTTCGACTTCGACGAGCTCAACGGCCTGATCGGCACGCCGGAGCTGCTGGACAAGGGCCGCGGCTACCGGGGCTGAGCCCCCGACCACGCCCGGGCGGCCCGTCCGCGGCGCTACGGCATGCATGCGGCGTGCTTCGCCCAGGCCCGATCGAAGCCGACATCGTCTCGATCGTGCCGCCGGGCGGACTGGAACAAAGGGGGAAGACGGTCACCGGGCCTCGCGCTCCGGTGTTTTCACTTTTAGTTCATGTGGGTAACTGAAACTCCGGGCTTCGATATATGAGCACATGCGACCGATCGCGCGGAACGCGCCGTCGGTTTCGAGCCCAGACCGGTGACGATCTCCCGATCCGAACCTCATTCCCATACCCTATGAATTCCAACAAAGCCGCGCGTCGCCTCCTCAAGTCAGAACCCACGTCGGAAGCCTCCAAAACCATCGCCGGACTCGTTCTGGCGCTGCAGTCCGAGGATGGCATCGACTTCAAAATCGCCTCGCTCTACAGCCTGGATCTCAAGACCTTCGAAGTGGCCATGGAGATCCTCCACGACTGGCGCCTCGAACGCTACTACAACAAGAAATCGAAGCTCTACGCACTCGCCAGGGCCGTCCACGGCCTGGCACCGATTGCAACGGCCGACGCAGCAGATGGGTCGGAATCCGATGCGTGAGGCCGGGTTGACGTTCCGAAAATAGGAAGCAGGTCATCGATCGACAGCCTGTGCGCCCCGGCAAAGGCGCACAGGCTTTTTCATGCAAACGAAGGATGCCGGGCCGCATTGCCGAACATGCATTTGCTTCCCGATGTCGATAATTTTTACATCGTGCTCGGCAATATTATTCAAGCTCTTGATGCGAATGAATTTTTTTCTTTGGCCCGTCGCTTGCTTAATAACTTTCAGATACCCGCCATACCGAATTCAGAGGTGAATTTTGAAAAATCTTTACTGCCGTAGCCTGATCGCAGCCGCAACCCTGGTCGCTGCCGCCGGAGCCCAAGCCTTTACCATCACGTACGACTTCACGGTCCCGAACGACGGATCGGGCAGGACCAGCCAGCTGGCTGGCGTGAACAACCAGAGCACCAAGAACGTCTTCGTCGACACGTTCGACCGCGCCGATGGCACCGGCGGCTTCACCATGTCTTCCTCCAACGTGGCGGTCAAGACTGTTTCGGGTGGCGGTTACAGTTTTGCCGCCGGCAACCTGAGCCGCGTGTATGCGGCACCCGCGAACGACTCGACGCATTTCCTGTACGGCCCGGGCCTGAACAGCACCGTGTCGAACGCCGAAGTGAACCTCAACTACAGCGGCTTGCTCAAGACCTTGAGCACGGGCGGCACCACCGCCAGCCTGAACTACCTGGGCCTGTACTACGGCTCGATCGACACGTTCAACGACCTGATCTTCTACAACGCCGCAGGCAATGAGATCACGACCGTCACCGGCACCCAGCTGATCAACGATTTCAAGGGCGTTTCCGGAAACCAGAGCGCCGCCAGCAGCAATATCTACGTGAACCTGTTCTTCACTCCGCAGGAAGAGTTCACGTCTTTCAGCTTCCGGACCACCGGCCGGGCTTTCGAGATGGACAACCTGGTCGTGGGGTTCCAGGTGAACAACCCGTCCACCCAAGTGCCTGAACCGGGTTCCCTGGCACTGCTGGGCCTGGGACTGGCTGCCGTCGGCGTCGCACGCCGCCGTACGAAGCGTTGATGCCCCTCCAGTCCGAGGAACGCTGAGCCCCGCCTTGTGCGGGGCTTTTTTTTGGGCGGGGTGTCTTATCCGGCCAGCATCGCCCGGGCACACGGACAACCGGATCCCGTGCGGGATCACGGGAAATCACGAAGCACCGCAAGAAGCGTTGTGTCTATTTGTACAATGTGTTGCCAGGTAAGACCAAGGAGCCATACCTGCGCTCGTAGGCAATTTCATTTCGAAGATC
>JAKOND010000261.1 GCA_022702125.1 Burkholderiaceae bacterium | reverse complement strand
GAGGCCGGCGTGACCCGCGCGCTGCAGATCATCCACAAGGAACTCGACCTCTCCATGGCCTTCTGCGGCCACCGCGACATCGAGACCGTCGGGCGCGACATCCTGCTGCCGGGCACCTTCCCGGTCTAGGGTGCCGCGGGGCGGCGGGGGCGCAGAACAGGCTCCGGCGTTCCTTAGAATTTACGCGCCCTGGCATCCGCCAGACGCGATCGGTTCGAATCCCGGGGAGTTCATGCATGTCCTGTTCCGTCCGTTCCGTTTCATCCGTCCCACGCCGAAGCCTGCTGGCGCTGGGACTGGCCGCAGCTTGCCTGCCCCGGGCGTTCGGGCAGAACTGGCCGTCGAAGCCCCTGAAAATCGTCGCGCCCTTCCCCCCGGCGGCTTCACCGACGTGGTCACGCGCCGGCTGGCCCACGCGCTCGAAGCCGAACTGGGGCAGCCGGTGGTCGTGGAGAACCGGCCCGGTGCCGGGACGAACCTCGGCACCGTCGCCGTCGTGCAGGCGCCGGCCGACGGCTACACGCTGCTGATGGGCACGTCGAGCCTCGCGATCAACCGGACCCTCTACGCGAGGCTGGGCTACGACGCGGAGCGCGACCTGATGCCGCTGGGCACCTTCGCCACGACCGGCTACACGCTGCTGGCCACCCCCCGCCTGCCGGCGAACGATGTCGCGCAGCTGATCGCCCTGGCCCGAGCCAAGCCGGACAGCCTGGCCTACGGCTCGTCCGGCAACGGGGCGGTGAACCATCTCGCCGGCGCCCTGTTCGCCTCCCTGGCGGGGGTGAGCCTGCAGCACGTTCCCTACAAGGGCAGCCAGGCGGCGCTGACCGACCTCGTCGGCGACCAGATCCAGCTCTTCTGGGCATCGAACCTGGAAGCCCTGCCGATGCTCAAGGCCGGACGCGTGAAGGCCCTGGGCGTCACGACCCGCACGGCGGTTCCGGTGCTGCCCGGCGTTCCTCCGATCGGCGATGCGGTCAAGGGCTACGAAGCGGTGTACTGGATGGGCCTGTACGCGCCGGCGAAGACGCCGGCCGCGGTCGCCAGCCGTCTCACGGGCGCGCTCCGCACCATCGCCTCCTCGGCGGAGATGAAGGACGCGCTGCGCGCCTCCGGCGCGGAAGCGGCCTTCGGCAGCCCGGCGGAGGCCGAAGCCCTGCTGGCCCGCGACACCCGCATCTGGGGCAGGCTGGTGCACGACTCCGGCGCGAAGATCGACTGACCGTGGCGCGTCCCTGCGTGGTTTTCCTGGGCGGCCATCTGTGCACGCCGGTGCTGTGGGAGGCGCAGTGCAGGGCGCTGTCCGACGTGGCCGACTGCCTGCCCCTGGAGCTTGCCGGGGGCGACACGATGCGGGCGCTGGCGCGCGCCGCGCTCGCGCGGGCGCCGGATCGCCTGTCGCTGGTCGGGCTCTCGATGGGCGGGCACGTGGCCATGGAAATCATGCGCCAGGCCCCGGAGCGGGTGGAGCGGCTCGCGCTGGTCGACACGCGCGCCGGGGTGGACTCGCCGGAGCGGTTGCGCGCACGCGAGCGCGACGCCCGGCGGGTCGCCACGGAAGGCTTCGATGCGCTGGCGGCCGAGCTTCCGTCCCGCTGGATGAGCGCGTCGAACGCAGCCCGGCCCGGTCTGCGGGACCGGGTGCTGGCGATGGTGCGTTCGGTGCGCGAAGACACCCGGGAGGACCAGATCCGGGCCCTGCGGTCGCGCATCGACTCGCGGCCCTTTCTGCCGGCCATCGCCTGTCCCACGCTCGTCCTGTGCGGGCGGCAGGACGCGCCGAATCCGGTCTGGATGCACGAGGAGATGGCGGCCCTCATTCCGGGCGCGACGTTGAAGATCGTCGAGGATTGCGGCCATCTGTCGCCTGTCGAGCAGCCGGACGCGGTGTCGAGTGCGCTGCGCAACTGGCTGGGCCACGACACGCCCGGCACGCCGGAGCCTTCTCGGTACGTCCGGTGACACGCACCGCGGCGCCGGAGGCAGAATCCTTCGCGCCGCCCTCCGCGCGGCGTACGGAGCCCGCCATGCCACTGCTTTCCACGACGCTGTCTTCTTCCTTTCCCCGCCGCGCCCGTCGCGCGCTCGCCGGAACGCTGCTGCTGACGGCCGCCGCCGCCGCGCAGGCGCAGTCGTCCGTCGGCGCGGCGCAGCTGCAGTACGAGCAGCAGGTCGAGGTGTGCAACCGGGGCGACCGCCCGGCGCCCGAGCGCCGCGCCTGCATCCGCGCCGCCGGCATGGCGCTGGACCGGGTGACCGGCGGCCCGTCGTCCGACGTGCAGGCCACCTCGCAGGACGGCCGCGCCACCATCCTCGCGCCGGCCGGGGTGGTTTCGCCGGCCGGCGACCCGTCGGACGTGGTGCCCCAGACGCGCACCTCGAACGACGGCCGCTCGACGGTGCTGGTGCCGTCGGACAGCACGCTGCGCGGCGCGGCGGTGCGCTGAACCGCCGCGACCGGGCCGTCCCATCGCCGTTCGGCAGGGCGGCTTCGCGCATCGCGCCGGCGGGCGCTTTCCGGGGCGACGACACTCGGGGTCTCGGGCCCGCGGGCCGGCCGTCCTCCTGTCGCATCCACCATGTCCTCCCTTTCCCTGGCCGCCTGGGCCTGGATCCCCATCGTCGTCTGGGCCGCCCTGGCGCAGACGGTGCGCAATGCGGCGCAGCGCACCCTGACCGCCGAAATCGGCACCTTGCCGGCCACGCTGGTGCGCTTCCTCTACGGGCTGCCGCTGGCGGCGCTGTGGGTGCTGGGCACCTGCGCGCTGGGCGACCGGGCCGGGCTGCGGCCGGTGTTCGGCGCGCAGTACGCGGCCTGGCTGGCGCTGGGCGCGCTGACGCAGGTGGGCGCGACCGCCTTCCTGCTGCGGGCGATGCAGGAGCGCAACTTCATCCTGGCGGTGGCCTATTCCAAGACCGAGGTGCTGCAGGTGGCGCTGTTCTCCGGCCTGCTGCTGCACGAGCTGCCGGGCGCGGTGGCGATGCTGGCCATGCTGGCGGCGACGCTGGGGGTGGTGATGCTGTCGTGGCCGCGCGGCGGCGCGGACCGGGCGGCGGCGCCGGTCGCCCCCGGGTCGCGCGGCCGGGTGGTGGGCTACGGGCTGGCCTCGGGCGCGTGCTTCGCGCTGGCGAGCGTGGGCTTCCGGGGCGCCTCGCTCACGCTGGGCGAGGGCATCCCGCCCTGGGTGGCGGGCGGCTGGGGCGTGCTGTGGGCGCAGCTGCTGCAGAGCCTGCTGCTGGGCGGCTGGCTCGCGGCGCGGCAGCCGGCGGCGCTGGGCGCCATCGCCCGGTCGTGGCGGCTGTCGTCGGTGGCGGGGTCGATGGGCGCGCTGGCCTCCATCGCCTGGTTCACCGCCTACGCGATGCGGCCGGCGGCGGACGTCCGCACCCTGGGGCTGGTGGAGGTGGTGTTCAGCTACCTGGTGTCGCGCCGGGTGTTCGGCGAGCGCCTGTCGCGCAACGAGGGCATCGGGCTGCTGCTGGTGACGCTGGGGCTGGTGGGCATCTGCCTGCAGCTGTGACGGATGCGGCGGCGGAAACCCGCGGATGCCCGGGCGTCGCCTAGGCTGCCAGCTACTTTTTCTGTAGCACGGCCGGCGTGTCCCGCTTCGGCACCCGCGCGGCCAGCGGCTGCGGCTGGAAGTCCGGCCGGAACTGGCAGCCGCCGTCGGGGAAGCGCTTGGCCATGCCGGCGCACAGCCGCGCCACCTGCTGCGGCACGGGTTTCTCGCCGTGGTCGATCCAGGACATCAGCGCGCCCATCGCGGCGGGGTATTCCGGATCGCTGAGGTAGCTGTGGTCGGCCTGGTCGGTGAAGACCTGCACCAGCCGGTCGGCGCTGCCGGCCCGGGCCACGATCTGGCGGTAGGCGTCCTCCAGCTCGACGAAGGCGGTGGGGTCGTGGATGGCGTGCACCGTCAGCACCGGCAGGCCGAGCCGGCCGCTCGGGCGGCTGTCGGCGGCCAGGGCGGCGACGGCCTCCGGGTCGGCCTTGTAGCGGGCGACGCCGGCATTGAGCGCCTCGTCGTCGTCCGAGCCACGGTAGACCGCGCCGACGTTGCCGAAGGGGTTGCGCCCGCCGAGGCGGTGCTGCACCAGGTCGCGGAACAGGAAGGTGGCCCACGACAGGTGCGACACCAGGGAGCGCTCGGGGATCTTCACCACGTCGAGGATGGTCTTCAGGCGCGCCATCTGCTCGGGCGAGCGCTCGGACGCCGGCAGGCCGATGCCGGTGCATTCGCGCACGCGGGCGGCCAGGTCCTCGCGGCTCATCTGCGCGCCGGCGGGCAGGCCCATCCACAGCGGGTACTGCGCTTCCTGCGCGCCGGGATGGTTGCGGCAGACGTACTGGTAGACCACCCGCAGGTCGAGCCGGAAGGCGTAGGCGTTGCCGCCGCCGCCGAGCACGCCGCTGGTCAGCAGCGCGCCGTCGTAGGGGCTGTCGCGGCCCTCGGCGGGTCCGTAGAGGTCGAGGGCCTTGGCGGCCACGCCGCCGCCGTAGCTCTGCCCGTGCAGCACGGTGCGGCGCGGCTGGGCCACATGCTCCACGAACAGGGCGCGCACCCGTTCGGTGTCCTCGGCCGCCATCGTCACGCCGTAGCCGCCGCGCCGGTAGGTGGAGCCGGCCAGCGCGTACCCGGCGCGGACCAGGATCGCCCAGCGCTGCAGGTCCTCCTGGCCGCGCGCCGGGGTGGGCTTGCCGAGGTCGGGGCCGCCATGGGCATGGACCACCAGCACCCGGTTCCAGTCCGCCGGCACCGCCATCCAGTAGAAAGCGCCCGCCGCGTCCTTGCCCGCGAGGCAGCGGGCGGTGGCCGGCACCGGCGCCGGGCAGGGCAGGGGCTGGGGCGGCGGCTCGGCTCCGGCGGCCGGGACCGGGAGAAGGGCCGGGGACGGCGAGGGCGTCGTCGCCTGCTGCGCCGTCGGCGGCGCCGGAGGCGCCGATGCTTGCGGCTGCGCTATCGCAGCGCCCTGCAACGCTGCCATCGCGGCGAGCGCCGCCAGCAGGCGGTGGGCGCCGGAGACACGGAACGGAACGGCGGAAGGCATGCGCATGGGAGGAATCGGTGGGTGGACGGCAGGCGGCGCGGGATGCGGCAGGCACGGGCCGGGGGACGATAGGCGCGGCGCCGGCGCCTGTCAAACCGGCGCGCCGCCGGGCAAAGCCCCCGTCCCGCGGCGCCGGGGGCACGGCGCTATGCTCGGCCGGTGACCCCGACGCCGCCCCGCCGCATCGCGCACCTCGACATGGACGCGTTCTTCGCCTCGGTCGAGCTGCTGCGCTATCCGCAACTGCGCGGCCTGCCGGTGGTCATCGGCGGCGGCCGGCGCGCGGCCGATGCCGAGGACGACCCCGTCGCGCTCGCCGCCATCCCGGTCGAGGCCTTCCCCCGGCTCGGGGGCTACGCCGGCCGGGGCGTGGCCACCACCGCCACCTACGCGGCGCGGCAGTTCGGCGTCGGCTCGGCCATGGGACTGATGAAGGCGGCCCGGCTGTGCCCGCAGGCCGTCCTGCTGCCGGTGGATTTCGACCGGGTCCGGCACTTCTCGCGCACCTTCAAGGGCATCGTCACCTCCATCGCGCCGGTCATGGAGGACCGCGGCGTGGACGAGGTCTACATCGACTTCACCGCGGTGCCCGGCGGCCAGGAAGACGGCGGCCGGACGCTGGCCGCGCGCATCCAGCGCGAGATCCTCGCGGCCACCGGACTGACCTGCTCCCTCGGCGTGGCGCCCAACAAGCTGCTGGCCAAGATGGCGAGCGAGTTCGACAAGCCGCACGGCATCAGCATCCTCTGGCCCGAGGACGTGCAGGCCCGCATCTGGCCGCTGCCCTGCCGCAAGGTCAACGGCATCGGCCCCAAGGCCGACGCGAAGCTGCAGGCGCTGGGCATCCGCACCATCGGCGAACTGGCGGCGCGCGAACGCGACTGGCTGGTGGCCACCTTCGGCCGCGCCTCCGGCGCCTGGATGCACGAGATGGCCTGGGGCCGCGACGACCGCCCGGTGGTCACCGAGAGCGAGCCGGTCTCCCTGAGCCGCGAGACCACCTTCGAGCGCAACCTGCACGCGGTGCGCGACCGGGCCGAACTCGGCCGCATCTTCACCGGCCTGTGCGAGAAAGTCGCGGCCGACCTGCGGAGGAAGGGCTACGCCGGCAAGACCATCGGCATCAAGCTGCGCTACGACGACTTCCGCATCGCCACGCGCGACCAGACCCTCGCGCTGCCCACGGACGATGCCCGGGCCATCCGCGAGGCGGCGGGGCGGTGCCTGAAGCGGGTGCCGCTGGACCGGCCCCTGCGGCTGCTGGGCGTGCGCGTCGGCGCGCTGGCGCGGGCCGACGCGGCGCAGGCCCCCGGCGAGGCACCGCCGCCGCCGGCACGCCGCTCGGCGCGCGGCAGGCCGGTGGACGACCGCACCGGGCAGCTGTTCTGAGCGGCGCGTCCCGTCCCGATCCGCGCCGGGGAAACCGGACCCGGGAAAATGACCATTCATGCTTTGTTCAAGTTGCAAGTCGCGAAGCCGAAATAACGCTTACTGAAGAGCTTCAAGAACACATCCATGCGAAACAACCTGCCGATCACCCAGCGCGAATTCGACTTCCCGGAGGGGGAAATGCTGGTATCGACCACCGACGTGCGCGGCAACATCATCCACTGCAACGCGGCCTTCGTGCGGGTGAGCGGCTACGACTACGACGAACTCATCGGCCAGCCGCACAACCTGGTGCGGCATCCGGACATGCCGTCCGCCGCCTTCCGCGACATGTGGGGCACCATCGGGCGCGGCCATCCCTGGACCGGCCTGGTCAAGAACCGCCGCAAGGACGGCGACCACTACTGGGTGGAGGCCAACGTCATCCCCATCATGGAGAACGGCAAGCCGGCGGGCTACATGTCGGTCCGCGTCAAGCCCGGGCGCCCGCAGGTGCGCGAGACCGAGACGCTCTATGCCCGCATGCGCGAAGAGGCTGCCGCCGGCCACGCCACGCTGGCCTTGCGGCAGGGCGCGGTGGTGCGCGCCGGCTGGCGCGGCCGGATCGGCGAATGGCGCCATGGTTCGCCCACGGTCAGGCTCGGCGGGATGCTCGCCGCGCTGGTGCTGGCCGGGGCGCTGCCGGCATGGCTGGGACTGCAGGGGGCGGCCGCGACCGGGTTGCAGCTGGGGCTGACCGCCCTCGGCGCCGTGGCCATCGCCGGATGGTTCCACCGGGGGCTGGCGCTGCCGCTGCGCGAGGCGGACCGCTTCGCCTCCGATCTGGCGGGGTGCAACCTGCGCGACCGGCCCCGGCCTTCCGACAGGCGCCATCCCTTGAGCGCGCTGATGCGCCGCCTGCTGCAGATCCAGGTCAACCTCCAGGCCGTCGTCGGCGACGTGCGACAGGAAGTCGCCGGTTTCGGCCAGGCGACCGGCTCGGTCGCCCAGGGCGCGCGCGATCTGTCGGAGCGCACCGAGTCGCAGGCTTCGAGCCTGGAGCAGACCTCGGCCTCCATGGAGCAACTGGCGGGCACCGTGCGCCAGACCGCCGATAGGGTGTCGCGGGTGTCGGCCGAGAGCGCGGAAAGCGCGCGCGTCGCCAACCTCGGGCGCGACGCGGTGCGGCAGGTGGGCGACGCGATGCAGGCCATCCGCCATTCGTCGGAGCGGGTGCGCGACATCGTCGGCACCATCGAATCCATCGCCTTCCAGACCAACCTGCTGGCGCTGAACGCGGCGGTCGAGGCCGCACGGGCCGGCGACCAGGGGCGGGGCTTCGCGGTGGTCGCGGCCGAGGTGCGCGGCCTGGCGCAGCGCAGCGCCACCGCCGCCCAGGAGGTGCGCGAACTGATCGCCGAATCCGGACGGCAGATCGACGACGGCGTGCAGCGCATGGGCGAGGCCGACCGCACCATCGCGGCGGTCGTCGGCGCGGTCGACCGGGTCTCGGGCCTGATGGCCGAGATCGGCAATGCCGCGCGCGAGCAGACCGTCGGCATCGCGCAGGTCAACGAGGCCGTGACCGACCTGGACGGCGTGACCCAGCGCAACGCGGCACTGGTGCAGGACTCTGCGGCCTCGGCCGGCGCGCTGGCCGGCAGCGCCGTCGCGCTGGAACGCACCATGCAGGTCTTCCGGCTGCCGTAACCCGCAGGGCACGACAGGAGGATCTGGCGCGTTCCTACACCGGCCGGCGCGGGCCTGCGGTGTCATGTCAGGCATGACCCTCCGTGTCTCCCCCACCTCCGCCGCCGCCGCGACCCTGGCGGCCGACCTGTCCGATGCGTCCGGTGCCGGCGGGCCGCCCGCCGCGCCCCCGCCCGCGGCACCGCAGCCGCTGCCCGGCGGCCTGTTGTACGTGGACGGACGCATGCCGGGCATCGGCCGGGTGCGGCGCGGCAAGCGTTTCCGCTACCGGCATCCGGACGGACGCTGGCTCGACGATCCGGCGCAGATCGAACGCATCGACCGGCTCGCGATCCCGCCGGCCTACGAACGTGTCTGGATCTGCCCGCTGGACAACGGCCACCTGCAGGCCACCGGCTTCGATGCGCGGGGCCGCAAGCAGTACCGTTACCACGTCCAGTGGCGCGCCTTGCGCGACGAGGACAAGTTCGAGCGCCTGGAGGCCTTCGGCGCCGCGTTGCCGCGCATCCGCGCCCGCATCGCGCGCGACCTGGTCGCCGGCGGGCGCGGCAAGGCGCCGGGGCGCGCGCAGGTGCTGGCCACGCTGGTGCGCCTGCTCGACACCACCTACATGCGCATCGGCAACGAGGAATACGCGGCCTCCAACGGCTCGTACGGCCTGACCACGCTGCGCCGCCCGCACGCGGGCGTGCGCGGCGATACGCTGCGGCTGCGCTTTCGCGGCAAGAGCGGGGTGGAGCATGCGGTCGAACTGGACGACCCGCGCGTGACCGCCGTGGTGCGGCGCTGCCAGCAGCTGCCGGGGCAGGAGCTGTTCCGGTACCAGGACGAGGACGGCGGGACGCATGCGGTCGGGTCGTCCGAGGTCAACGACTACATCGCCGAGGCGGCGGGCGCGCGCTTCACCGCCAAGGATTTCCGGACCTGGCACGGCACGGTGCAGGCGCTCGAACTGACGCGGCTGGGATGCGCCTGCGGAGACGCCGTCCGGACGCAGGAATCCTTCAGCGCCAAGAAGGTGCTGGCCGAGGTGGCGCGGCAGCTGGGCAACACGCCCGCGGTGTGCCGCAAGTCCTATGTGCATCCCGCGGTGCTGGGCCTGGGGGAGGCGCTGGCGCGCAAGGACGGCAGCGGCATGGCGGACATCTGGGACCGGATCGCCGGGGGCGGCGGCCGGCAGCGCAAGCGGCTGCATGCGGCGGAGCGCCGCCTGCTGGGATTCCTGCACGAGCACCGGCGGCAGCAGGCGAAAGAGGCCCGGCGCGGGGGACGCCCGGCCCCCGGCGCGTCCTCAGCCGGGGGGAAGAAAGCCCGTGCGGCTCCGCGCGGGCCCGTGACGGCAACGCCTTGAGCCGAGCGCCGCGGTTCGTCGACGGGCCCGTCCGGCGGTCAGGACGCGATCGCTGCCGGAGCGTCCTCTTCTGCGGCGGCCAGCGGGGCGATGACGACCTGCCGGTCCCCGATCCCGATCTCCGCTCCCAGGTCGATGGCCAGGCATTGCAGGGCCTGCGCGTCGATCCGGAGCGGCCGCGGCCCCATGCCGGAGGTCATGACCGGGGCGGGGAATTCCTGGTCGCCCGCAGCGGCCGCGGGTTCCAGCCTGAGGCGCAGGCCGCCGTCGTCCGCGCGCTGCATGCGCACCAGTCCCCCGGCGCCCTCCGCGCTCTCCTGCAGGTGGATCAGGGCACCGATCACCAGGTACAGCAGGCGCGGCGGCGCGACGGACGGCCAGTCCGCCAGGTCCGGTAGGCTGTCGCCTTCCGCGATCTGCAGGTTCTGCGTGTCGAGCAGCGGCCGCATCAGCAGCAGGGCCTGGTCCAGCAGCGCCGGAGCCGCCGCGCGCTCGGTCGCATGCACATCCCAGCGGCCCAGGCCACGGATCAGGACGACCAGGCCGTTGAGCTGCTCCTCGGTCTGCGACAGGCGTTTCAGGCTGAGTTCGGGGTTGAACGGGTCGGCCGACAGGTAGCGGCGCAGCACCGTGTTGCCCATGCGGGCCACTGACAGCGGGCCCGCCATGTCGTGGCGCAGCGCCGGCAGCACCCGCATCATGAGTTCGTGGCGCACGCCGGCCGCGATCCAGGCCTGGACCAGGGCAGGCTCAAAAACGGGCGCTGCGGGTCGGGTCATAGGGTGGCCGCGTGGTCGTTCAGGATGCGTTCGAGCTTGTCGAAGTTGACCGGCTTCTGCAGGTAGTGGTCGAACACCTCGGCTTCGCCTTCGCTGCTGGTGGACGCCTGCGCATGGCCGGACACGGCCACGATCAGCGGCTTCGCGGGCAGGGCCGCGTCGCGCAGCTGGCGGGCTAGTTCCACGCCGTGGATGTCGGGCAGGGTCAGGTCCACCAGGAAGACGCCGGGTTGCGACTGCCCCGCCTCGGCGAGGGCTTGCGCGCCATCGAAGGCCACGCGCACGGCGTGCCCCTGCATTTCCAGGAGTTCCTGGAAGAGTTCGGCCGCCTCGCGGTTGTCGTCGACGATGAGTATGTTGAGCGCTGTCAAATGGATCTCCTCCCGGGAGGCCTGGAAAAGCGCGCAGTATGCGGCCACGGGCATCCGGACACGTTACCACCCGTGGCGCCCGGCGCGGATCAGGGGTTCTGCCTCGGCGGATGCGCAGGGAAGCGCACGGTGAAGACCACGTGCGGCGCGTCGAAGCGGTAGTCGATGGTGCCCCGGTGCGACTGCACGATCTCGTGCGCGATGTAGAGCCCCAGCCCCAGGCCGGTCTTGTTGCGCTGGTTGCCCAGGGACTGGCGCTTGAACGGGTTGAACAGCAGGCCCGCCAGCTCGGCCGGGATCTCGTTGCCCACGTTGCGCACCTCCAGCACCACGTCGCCGCCCTCGCGCCGGGCATGGATCTGGATCAGTTCCCCGACGCCGCCGTGGTGGCGTGCGTTGCTGACCAGGTTGGTCACCACCTGCGCCATCCGGTCCACGTCCACCGTGGCCATCAGCGGCGCCTCGACGTGCTTCTCGAAACGGGTGCCGGGGTGGGCCATGCTGGACTCGTCGAGCAGGTCGTGGATCAGCGGCGCCAGGTCGGTCTCGGCGAACTGCAGCCCCAGGCCCAGGCCGCCCTGCAGGCGCGTCATGTCGAGCACCTGGCTGACCAGGCGCTGCATGCGCGAGCTCGACGACTGGATGCGCTGCCCCAGGCGGCCGCCGGGGCTGTTCTGGCTCTGCTCCAGCACCCGTGCGGCCATGCTGATGGAATGCAGCGGATCGCGCAGGTCGTGGCCCAGCACCGCGAGCAGCTGGTTGCGTGCCCGGTTCAGTTCGGCGACCCGGTGCGCGGTGACGCGCATCAGCTCGTCGAGCAGCTGGCGGGCCATCTCGTGCTCGGTGCCGTCCCAGGCCACCGCGATGCCGCGCACCGTCTCGCGCCAGACGTCGAACGAGCCGCGCGGCGTCAGCCGCATGCCGAGCGGGCCGGGCTTGTATTCCTTCTCGGGCCGGCCGCCCCACTGGATGGTCTCGATCTGCTCCTTGCGCAGCAGCACCAGCCAGCCGCCCGACAGCCGGTCGAAGGGCAGGGCGAGCAGGCCGCACCAGACATCGAGCGCGCCGGCCAGGGACTGCGGCAGGTCGTCGCGCCGGTGGATGTCGATGATCTGCGCGTCGCCCCGCGATTCGCCCTGCGTGTCGAGCCACTGCACCAGGGCGCGCGCGGCGGCGTGCGGCAGGTCGCCGTGCGTCCAGAGCTTGCTGCCTTCGGCCACCAGGGCGCCCTGGGCGGCGAAGGCCTGCGTCAGCGGCGGCAGCAGTTCGGACAGGGTGGCGACCAGGTCGTCGGAGTGGGTGGTGTGCTCCACGAACCGGGCGCGCAGCAGGGCGGCGGATTCCAGCCGCTCGGCGTGCTCCCGGGTCAGCAGCGTCTGCACGCTGGCCGCCAGGATCTGCGCGATCACGTCGCAGGCCATGCGCAGCGAATAGGGCACCTGGTGCGGCGCCATGTGGTGGCAGGCCAGCATGCCCCAGAGCCGTCCCTGGACGACGATGGAGATGCTCATGGACGACTGCACGCCCATGTTGGTCAGGTACTCGATGTGGATCGGCGAGACGCTGCGCAGCACCGCGTGGCTCATGTCCAGCGGTCCTTCCTGGTCCGGTGCGGCGAGGATCGGCACCGGCACGGAGGCGATGTCGACGATGGTGCGCAGGGTGTTGACCACGTACAGCCGGCGCGCCTGCGCCGGGATGTCGCTGGCCGGGTAGCGGCGGTCGATGAAGGGTTCCAGCGTGTCGATGCGGGCCTCGGCCACCACGTCGCCGCTGTCGTCGTGGCGGAAGCGGTAGGCCATGACCCGGTCGAAGCCGGTCAGCGTGCGCACCTCGGCGACCGCGCTGCCCAGCAGGGCGTCGAGCGAACGCTGGCGCTTGAGCACCGCCATCGACCGGTGCGCCTTGAGGGCGAAGGCGGCCAGGGCGTCGTCGGGCAGCATGCGCTGCTCGAACTCGACCACCAGCAGGTGGTCCGCGCGGTGCGCGAGCAGGTCGAAGTGCAGGTCGTCCAGCGTGACCTCCACCGCCATCGGGAGCACGTCGGCCCCGTCGTCGTCGGCGAAGGCATGGTCGAGCGCGTCGTGGATGCCCGGATCGCCGCCGAAATGGCCGGCGTCGAGACATTCGCCCAGGTGCGGCACCGTGCCCAGCATCGCGCCCGCGTTGGCGCTGGCATAGCGCAGCCGCCGGCGGCTGTCGAAGGCCAGCAGCACGCCGTGGCGCTGGATGGAGCCGGGGATGTGGATCGGCTCCTGGTCGCAGTTGTCGAGCGTGACCGGCCGCCGCGCGGGGACCGGGCTCATCGCAGGTCTCCGGCCGCCTCGAAGCGACGCACCAGGGCCTGGAATCCGGCCAGGGCGCCGTCGGTCGCGGCCTGCGCCTGCGCCGGCGTGGCGACCGCGGCGCGCAGCCCGATCATGAAATCGCGCCAGGCGTCCGCATTGCCGGCGCCGCGCAGGTAGCGCAGCGGATGCGGCGCGAACCGGGGCGCCAGCGCGCGGTGCAGCATCTGCCCGCCGAGCTGCGAGCCTTCGACCACATAGGCGAGTCCCCAGGCGAAGGCGGCAGCGTCCGCCTGCGTCGGGGGCGAGGCGGCGCCGGCCGCGTCGCCGGAGGGCGCGGGCGCCAGCCCGCAGTCGTGCAGGTCGTCCGCGATCCATCGCAGCCGCTGCGCGTTGCGCGCCGCCCAGGCCGGGTCGCTGCCCGGAACGCGCCAGGCGGGCTCCAGGGCCCGCAGCCAGCCCGCGATGGCCTGCAGGTGGCGTCCGTAGTCCGCGAGCGTCGCGCCGTCGCGCGCCAGGGGCAGCCTGCTGTCGAGCCGGTCGTGGATGGCGCGCGTGGCCGCGCGCAGTTGCTGCAGCGCATCGATGCCGGATGCGGGACCCGTGGAGTGGCTGGGCTCCGCCGGTGGGGCGGGAGCGGAGATGGCGTGGACATCAGGCATGGAAAAACGGAATTCTACCTATCCGCCTCCTCGTGCGGGCATGTCGCCGGAGAAGGGCGCATCGCCGGTCGGACTCAGCGGATGTACGGTGGAACGCCGGCCGATCCACGGGGCCGCGATGCCTCGGGAGGACGGCTATTGCCGCGCGGTGCGGCCGGCCGCCGGCGGCGCCATCGGGTGGCTGGTGCGCAGCGGGTTGATGTCCAGGCCGCCGCGCCGGGTGTAGCGGGCGAGGACCGACAGCTTGACCGGCTGGCAGCGCGTCCACAGGTCCATGAAGATGCGCTCGACGCACTGCTCGTGGAACTCGTTGTGGTCGCGGAAGCTCACCAGGTAGCGCAGCAGGCCGCCCTGCTCGATCTGCGGGCCGCTGTAGGCGATCTGCACGCTGCCCCAGTCGGGCTGGCCGGTGACCAGGCAGTTGCTCTTGAGCAGGTCGCTGGTCAGGACCTCGGTCACCGGCGGCTCCCCGTGCGCGGCCGTCAGCAGCCCGGGCGCGGGGGTGTAGCGGTCGCAGTCGATGTCGAGCCGGTCCAGGCTCAGGCCGTCGAGGGGGACGATGCGCTCGCGGCCGAAGGCCTCGGGCAGCACCAGCCGCACGCCGACCTGGGGGATGGCGGCCCCGGGCGCCACCCCGCCGCGCCAGACGGCTTCGCTCACGTCCTCGCGGATGCGCAGCCGCACCGCCTCGGCATCGGCGAAGCGGGTGCCGTTGAGGCTGTTGAGGTAGAGCTTGAAGGACTTGCTCTCGACGATGGACGGCGTTTCGCAGGGGATGGTGAGGTGCGCGATGGCGACCTGCGGCTTGCCGCGCGGCGTCAGCCAGCTCAGCTCGTAGGCGGTCCAGAGGTCGGCGCCGAAGAAGCGCGGCGCGCCGTCGATGCCGATCTCGGCGCGCTTGGGCGCGCGCGCGATCGGGAAGAGCAGGCTCGCGTCGAGCTGGTCCGCGTAGGCGGACGGCTTGCCCAGCGGCGAATGTTCGGGAATGTGCATTGCTATCGAATCAGGAGCATGGGGCGAAGGATTCGCCTTGGCATGCGGGGGTTTTCATAGGGGGAAGTCTCAGGCGAAGACCCGCTCGCGCAGCCACTTGGTGGCGATCCATTTCTCGCCCTCGATCACCGGCGCGCCGCCGTGCAGCGTGCGGGTGGACGGATGCGGCCGCTCGTAGCTGAAGAAGACCGCGTTGCCGCGCTTGGGCGCGACCTCCAGGTGCAGGTCGGGGAAGGTGGTGCCGCCGCCCTTGGCCGGCTCGCTGAGGTAGATCACCAGCGTGGCCACCCGCTGGCCGCCGCGCGCCAGGATGGTCGGCGTGCCGGGCTCGGACGGCTCGAAATAGTCGTAGTGCGGCTTGTACTCGGCGCCGGGCCGGTAGCGCAGCACCTGCAGACCCTCGCCGTGGTCCACCGGCCAGCGCAGCAGGCGGGCGACGCGTTCCTCCAGCCGGCGCACGGCGGCGGTCTCGCCGCGGCTGTAGAACATGCCGTCGCTGGTGCGGTCGGCGTGGAGTTCCTCGCCGCCGGTCTTGGTGGCGACCGTCAGCGAGCGCGCCATGCGCGGCGCGGCCTCGGCGATCAGGGCATCGCATTCCTCGTCCGACAGCAGGTTGCCGAAGACCACGATGCGCGGCTGGGCGATGGCCTGCAGCACATGCACGCGGCGGTCGCCCGCGTCGAGGTAGAGCGGCGATTCGGCCAGGTCCGGCTCGGGCACCGGCACCGCCGGCGGCAGGCCCTGGGCGACCGCGGCCTGGTCCAGGTAGCGCCGCAGCGTCTCTTCCATCGCCCGGACGGCCACCGCTTCCTGCCAGCCGGACCGGACCATCGAGTCCACGATCGCCGGCGCGGCATGGCCGGCCTGCGCCTGCGCGATGATCCATTCGCGGAGTTCGTCGGTGACCGGCTGGGCGGCGGGCGCGGAATGGGCGGCGGTCGTACGGTGGGGCATGTCGGTCGATCCTTTCCGAAGGTATGCGGGCGGAGGCGTGGAGGGCGCGGCCCGGAAGGGGGCGCGCAGGGCGGCATCCGGCGCCGGGCCGCCGGAGCGAGGCACGCACCTTACTGCAGCGGGGGATTTCGCGGAAGCCCCGGCCGCGATTCCCGGGCCCGGCCCGGGCGCTGCATCAGCGCCGGAAGACCAGGCGGTCGGCCGAGGAGGCCTGCGGGTCGTGGCGGTAGCCGGCCTCTTCGAAACCCCGCAGCGCCTCGGGCGTATCCAGACGGTGCAGGATCGCGTGGCGCGCCATCAGCCCGCGCGCCCGCTTGGCATGGACGCCGACCACCTTGAAGCCGCCGGCCGCCTGGGCTTCCTCGAACACGCAGTCGACCATGCGCGCCCGCAGCGCGCGCCGGTCCACCGCGCGCGCGTATTCCTGCGAGGCGAGGTTGACCACCGTCGGCACGCCGGGGCTGCCGGACTGCGCTTCCAGCCAGGCGTCGAGCTGCCGCGCGATGCGGTCGCCCCAGAAGCGGTAGAGGTCGGGGCCGGCCTCGGTGGCGAGCCGGGTGCCCATCTCCAGCCGGTAGGGCTGCATCCGGTCGAGGGGCCGCAGCACGCCGTACAGCCCGCTGAGGATGGCCAGGTGGCCCTGGGCCCAGCGCAGATCGTCGGCGCCCAGGGAGCGCGCATCGAGCGTGGCGTAGACGTCGCCGTCGAAGGCCAGCAGCGCCTGGCGCGCGTTGTCGGCGGTGGGATGGGGCGACCAGGCGGCGTAGCGGCCGACGTTGAGCGCGGTCAGCGCGTCGCTGATCGACATCAGCGAGGCGATCTCCCGCGGCGCCTTGGCGCGCAGCGCGGCGATGAGCCGGGCGGACGATTCGGGGAACAGCGGCTGGCTGTGGGGCAGGTCGGCGGGCAGCGGCGTGTCGTAGTCGAGCGACTTGGCGGGAGACAGCAGGAGCAGCATGGCAACGGGCAGGGGCGGACGGTTGCGGGACGGGAAAACGGGGCCGTCGGGCACGGCCGCGCGACGGTCCCGGAAAAGGCGACGGCCGGGCACAGGGCCCGGCCGCGAACGCATGCCGCCCGTGCCCCGCAGGGCACGAGCGGCGCCGGGGCGTCAGGCCGCGGGCGTGCCGGTGCCGCCCGTCGCGGCCTGGGCCGCAGCGGATGCCGGGGCGACCGGCGATGCGACCGGCGCTGCTGGATCCGCTGCGACGACCGGTTCCGGCGCGGGCTGCGCGGCGGCTTCCGCCGGGGCGGAGTCGTCCAGCGCAGCGACTGCGGCGGCGGGCTGCTCGAACGGCAGCGTCAGGTCGCGCAGGTCGCGCCGGGTTTCGACCAGCACCAGGGGACCGGCGTCGACCGCCGCTGCCGGCGGACGCTCGCGCGGCACCCGGACCGGCTTCGGCTCGGCGGCGATGCTGGCCTGGGCGGCGGCGATCCGCTCCGCGTCCGACTGCACCCACTCCAGGCCGCTCGCCTGCGCCACCTGCTGCAGCTGCGCGATCGGCAGCACGAAGGCAGGCCGGGCCGCTGCGGCGGGTGCCGCGTCCGATCCCGCCGCCGACGGCGCGTCCGGCACCGGCGCGCTGGCCGGCACGGCGTCCGGCGTCGCGGCCGGCGGGGCCTCGGCCGCGACGGTGCGCGCCGGAGCTTCCGCGGCCGGCGCGGCCACGGCCGTGCCGGAGGCGCTCGCCTCGTTCACCGGCGCGGCTTGCGCGGCCTGCTCGGGAGCGTCGGAGGCCGACGCGTCGGCAGCCTCGCGCTGCACCGGCGCACCGTCGTCCGCGCCGGGACGGCTGCCCCGCGGCGTCCGGGCGCGGCGCGGCGCCCGCTGCCGCTCGGCATCCGACGCGTCGGATGCCTGCGGCGCGGCCGGCTCGGCATCGCCGCGCAGGTCGGCGGTTTCCAGGGGGCGGACGCGGACTCCGTCGTCTTCGGGCACGGCGGCCGGCGGCGCACGGAAGGCATCGAAGATGCCGCCCTGCGACGGCGTCTCGCGCTCGGCGGCGTCGAAGCGGGCGTCGCCCTGCGTGCCGGCATCGGCGGGACGGTCGCTGCGGTCGCGGCGATCCCGGCCGTAGCGGTCGCGGGACTTGCGCTCGCGGCGCTCGCCCGACGGCGCATCGCCGCCCTGGGGCACGAAGCCGGCATCCCGCTCCGCGTCCTGCGCCGCGTCGTCGCGGCCGGGGACCGCGACCGGTTCACCGCTCGACAGCGCGGCTTCGACCGCATCGGATGCCGGGCGCGGTGCGCGCTCGCCCCTGCGCTGCTCGGACCGGTCGCCCCGGTCGCCCCGGTCGCCCCGCTCCCGGCGCGGTCCGCGTTCGGCGCGCACGATCTCGACCGTGCTGCTTTCGTAGACGGCGGTCACGTTGGTGACGGTGGACTCGGCGCCCGGTTCGTCGACGCGCAGGTCGGAGGCGGCGCCTTCCCGGTCCCGGTCGCGTCCGCCGCGGCGGCTGTCACGCGGCTCGCGGTCGTCACGGAACTCGCGCGATTCGGTGCGCGGCTCGCGGGCCTCGCGGCTGTCGCGGCCTTCCCGGTTGTCGCGGCGCTCGCCGTTGCCGCGTTCGGCCCGGTCCGGGCGGCGCTCGCCATCACGGGATTCGCGGGGCTCGCGGCCCTCGCGGCTGTCGCGGCCTTCGCGCGGTTCGCGGTTCTCGCGGGTGCCGCGCTCGGTGCGCTCGCCCCGTTCCGGACGGTCGCCGCGTTCCGTGCGGTCGCCGCGCTCGCCGCTGCGCTCCGGACGGTCGCCGCGTTCGCCGCGCGCCTCGGTGCGGTCGGTGCGCTCGCCGCGGCGTCCGCCCCGGCTGTCGCCCCGGCTGTCGCCCCGGCCTTCGCGCGGCTCGCGGCTTTCGCGGGAGGGCTCGGCCGCCGGGGCCGGTGCCGGCACCGGTGCCACGGTGGGGCCGGTCGTGGGCTGCGGCACCGGGTCGAGCGCCAGGCCGAACAGGCGCTTGAGCCAGTCGATGAAGCTCTGGGCCGGGGAGGCCGGGGCCACCGGCGGCGGCGGGGGAACCGGCGCGGCCGGCGGAGGCGGCGGCACCGCGTCGCGGGCGGGACGGGGCGCCGGAGCCGGGCGCGGGGTCGACACCGGCGCCGGGGCGTCGGGCAGCACGCCCTTGATCACCGGCGTCTGGCGGTTGGTCGGCTCCTGCGAGCGGCGGGTGACGACGGTCGGGTCCTCGATCTCCTCGGCGAGCGTGTAGCTGGCCTCGATGTGGTCCAGGCGCGGGTCGTCGTGCTTCAGGCGTTCGAGCTTGTAGTTGGGGGTCTCGAGCGTCTTGTTGGGCACCATCAGCACGTTGACGCGCTGCTTGAGCTCGATCTTGGCGATCTCGGTGCGCTTCTCGTTGAGCAGGAAGGACGCCACTTCGACCGGCACCTGGCAGCGCACCGCGGCGGTGTTGTCCTTGAGCGCCTCCTCCTGGATGATCCGCAGGATCTGCAGGGCGCTGGATTCGGTGTCGCGGATGTGGCCCGAGCCGCCGCAGCGCGGGCAGGGGATGGACGAGCCCTCGGACAGCGCGGGCTTGAGGCGCTGGCGGCTCATCTCCATCAGGCCGAACTTGCTGATGGTGCCGAACTGCACCCGTGCGCGGTCCTGGCGCAGCGCGTCGCGCAGGCGGTTCTCGACCTCGCGGCGGTTCTTCGACTCGTCCATGTCGATGAAGTCGATCACGATCAGGCCGCCCAGGTCGCGCAGGCGCATCTGGCGCGCGACCTCGTCGGCGGCTTCCAGGTTGGTGCGGGTCGCGGTCTCCTCGATGTCGCCGCCCTTGATGGCGCGGGCCGAGTTGACGTCGATGGACACCAGCGCCTCGGTGTGGTCGATCACGATGGCGCCGCCCGAGGGCAGGGTGACGGTGCGGGCGTAGGCCGACTCGATCTGGTGCTCGATCTGGAAGCGGCTGAACAGCGCCGCGTCGTCGCGGTAGCGCTTGACCCGGCCGGCATGCTCGGGCATGACGTGCGCCATGAACTGGTGCGCCTGCTCATAGATGTCGTCGGTGTCGATCAGGATGTCGCCGATGTCGTGGTTGAAGTAGTCGCGGATGGCGCGGATGACCAGCGACGATTCCTGGTAGATCAGGAAGGCGCCCTTGCCGCCCTTGGCCGCGCCGTCGATGGCGGTCCAGAGCTTGAGCAGGTAGTTCAGGTCCCACTGGAGTTCGGGCGCCGAGCGGCCGATGCCGGCGGTGCGCGCGATGATGGACATGCCCTTCGGGTATTCGAGCTGGTCCATCGCCTCCTTGAGCTCGGCGCGGTCCTCGCCCTCGATGCGCCGGCTCACGCCGCCGCCGCGCGGGTTGTTGGGCATCAGCACCACGTAGCGGCCGGCCAGGCTGATGAAGGTGGTCAGCGCCGCGCCCTTGTTGCCGCGCTCTTCCTTCTCCACCTGCACCAGCAGTTCCTGGCCTTCGCGGATCACGTCGTTGATGCGGGCCTGGCCGGCGGGCACGCCCTCGGCGAAGAACTGGCGCGAGATTTCCTTGAAGGGCAGGAAGCCGTGGCGGTCCTCGCCGTAGTCGACGAAGCAGGCTTCGAGCGAGGGCTCGACGCGGGTGACGACGGCCTTGTAGATGTTGCCCTTGCGCTGCTCGCGCCCTTCGATCTCGATCTCGTAGTCGAGGAGCTTCTGTCCGTCGACGATGGCCAGGCGGCGTTCTTCCGATTGCGTGGCGTTGATCAGCATCCGCTTCATGATGCAATTCCTTTTCTTGTCGGTGGCGGACAGACGGCGGCGCTGCGCATCGTGGCAACTGCCGCGGACGGTCTGTCCGGCAAAGTTTCAAACTCTCGTCAGGCCCCGCAGGGGGCCAACGATGTCCGAACCGCTACCGTGAAACGAAGGATCGAGGAATTGCCGGGGCCGGTGCCGTCTTCAGGCCGGGGAGCGCAGGCTCGGCGGACGAAGGCGGGAGGGCGCGTGGACCGGGGCGGGCAGGGAGAACTGCCGCCGCAGGAACGCCGGCCGGGCAGCCGGGCGCGCCGGGCGCGTCCTCCGGGCTGCTGCGGTCGGGATCGCGTCGGCGGGAGGGCTGACCGGAGACGGACCGGCCTCCGGGGGCAGCAGCCACCGGCACAGGGTTCGTATCAGGAGGGTCAGCATGGGGGAGAGGTGCTCGCTGGGTCCGCCGGTCCTGCCCCGCGCAGATGGCGCGGGGCAGGACGGCTCGGAATTCCGTATCTTGGTTTCGGGTATCGGTTCTTTCCCGCGGGTCGGCAGGGGCACGGCGGACGAACTTCCGCGGTGGACCTGCGCAGCGCGCGGGCGACATCGACCTGCTGGCGAGGCGGCCGTGGCTCCTGGATTAAAATCCAGAAAAATCAACCACTTAGGGCGCCGTGCCAGTGAAACAGATTATAGGGGGCATTCCGCAGGCCCCGGCGCCCGCCGCCAGAATAGTCGCCGTCGACGAGAACGCCGCCGGCCAGCGGCTCGATAACTTCCTGATCCGCGAACTCAAGGGCGTGCCCAAGACGCACGTCTACCGCATCATCCGCAGCGGCGAGGTGCGCATCAACAAGGGCCGCGCCGCCGCCGACAGCCGGCTGGCCGCCGGCGACCTGGTGCGGCTGCCGCCGGTGCGGGTGTCCGAGCGCGTCGCCGAGAAGGCCGCGCATCCGGCGCCGGCGCGCGAATTCCCGATCCTGTTCGAGGACGAGCACCTGCTCGCGCTCGACAAGCCGGCCGGCACCGCGGTGCACGGCGGCAGCGGGGTGAGCTTCGGCATCATCGAGCAGCTGCGCCAGGCCCGGCCGCAGGCGCGGTTCCTGGAACTGGTGCACCGGCTCGACCGCGAGACCTCGGGCATCCTGCTGGTCGCCAAGAAGCGCTCGGCTCTGACCCGGCTGCAGGACCAGTTCCGCGACCGCGAGACCGGCAAGACCTACCTGGCGCTGGCCACGGGCGCCTGGCCGGCCAACCGCAAGGTGGTCGACCAGCCGCTGCGCAAGTACCTGCTGCCCGACGGCGAGCGCCGGGTGCGCCTCACCACGCCCGAGGACCCGGAGGGCATGCGCTCGGTCACCCTGGTGAAGGTGCGCGACAGCCTGCCGCCGCGTCCGGTCGACGGCCTGCCGGGCTTCTCGCTGCTGGAGGTCACCATCAAGACCGGCCGCACCCACCAGATCCGGGTGCACCTGGGCTCGAACGGCCATGCGCTGGCGGGGGACGACAAGTACGGCGATTTCGAACTGAACCGGCGGCTCGCGAAGCACGGCCTGCGGCGGATGTTCCTGCACGCCTGGCGGCTGCAGTTCGACCATCCGGCCAGCGGCGAGCGGATGACCCTGCACGCGGTGCTGCCGCCCGACCTGCGGGAATTCCTGCCCGCGGGCCTGGCGGGGGACGCCTCGGGGGCCGCGGAAGCGGTGGCCCCACCCCGCTGACCGTCCGCGCCGTCTGCCCGTTCCTCCATTGTTTTCCCGCTGCCGCCGGACATCTTTCGCCGGGCGGCGCGGAACTCCTTCGCTTCGTTCGTCTCATTGCCTTCGTGACCCATCCTTCCTCCCTCCCCCCGCTGCCGGATGCGTCCGCCGGTTCCTCCCCCGCCGCCGGCACCGACGGCGACCGCGCGCTGCAGTTCGACCTGATCGCCTTCGACTGGGACGGCACGCTCTACGATTCGACCGGGATCATCGTGCGCTGCATCCAGGAGGCGGTGCGCGACGTCGGCGGGACCGTGCCGGGCGACGAACAGGCCGCCTACGTGATCGGCATGTCGCTGATGCAGGCGCTGGCCCACGCGGCGCCCGACGTGCCGGTCGAGCGCCATCCGCTGCTGCGCGAGCGCTACGCCCACCACTACCACCGCCACCAGGACGACATCAGCCTGTTCCCGGGGGCGCTGGATCTGCTGCGCCGGCTCAAGGCGTGCGGCCACCGGCTGGCGGTGGCGACCGGCAAGAGCCGCGTCGGCCTCGACCGGGTGCTGCGGGCCGAGGAACTGCAGGGCATGTTCGACGCGTCGCGCACCGCCGACGAGACCGCCGGCAAGCCGCATCCGCGCATGCTGCACGAGCTGATGCGCCAGTTCGGCGTCGCGCCGAGGCGCCTGCTGATGGTGGGCGACACCACCCACGACCTGCAGATGGCGCTCAATGCCGGCTGCCCGAGCGTGGGCGTGAGCTACGGCGCGCACGCCCACGGCAGCTTCGCGGCGCTGCACCCGCGCCACATCGCGCATTCGGTGGAGGAACTCGGCGCCTGGCTGCGCGATTTCGGCTGAAAGGCCGTCGGCGGCCGGCGCGGCGTGGCGAGAAAGTAACGCGCGGGCGGCGGATGCGGATTTCCCGGGGTTTCCCGGGGCGCGCGCCGTTGGGCGGGGGGTGCGGCTGGCATACTTCCGCATGGCCTCCGGGCGCCCCCGGCCCGGCAGGCCCGACGACCTTTTCCTCCTACTGCCGAGTGCCGCGCGATGACCGATCCGACCCGCCCGCCCTTCCCGGGCTCCGAGCCTGCCCTGGACGACCGTCCGCCACAGGCTTCGGCTGCGGCGGGCCGCGACACCGACCGGCGCTGGGAACGCGAAACCCTGGAAAAACTCGCCTTCGCCAACCTGCACGAGCAGCGCGCCGCGCGCCGCTGGAAGATCTTCAGCCGCCTCGTCTGGCTGGTCGTGGTGGTCGCCGGCGCCTGGCTGCTGATGCACAAGGCCACCCCCAGCGCCGACAAGACCACCGACCACACCGCCGTCATCGACATCAAGGGCGAGATCGCCAGCGGCAACGAGGCCAGCGCCGAATTCGTCGTCAGCGCGATGCGCAGCGCCTTCGAGGACCAGGGCGCCAAGGCGGTGGTGCTGCTGATCAATTCGCCCGGCGGCAGCCCGGTGCAGGCCGGCATCATCAACGACGAGATCCTGCGGCTCAAGGCCCAGCACAAGAAGCCGATCTACGCGGTGGTCGAGGAAACCTGCGCCTCGGCCGCGTACTACGTGGCCGTGGCCACCGACGAGATCTTCGTCGACAAGGCCAGCATCGTCGGCAGCGTGGGCGTGCTGATGGACGGCTTCGGCTTCACCGGCCTGATGGACAAGCTCGGCGTCGAGCGCCGGCTGATCACCGCCGGCGAGAACAAGGGCTTCCTCGATCCGTTCAGCCCCCAGACCGAGAAGCAGCGCCAGTACGCCCAGGGCATGCTCGACCAGATCCACCAGCAGTTCATCGCCGTGGTCAAGGCCGGCCGCGGCGACCGGCTGAAGGAGACGCCCGAGACCTTCAGCGGCCTGTTCTGGACCGGCCAGTCCGCCGTCGAGATGGGCCTGGCCGACCGCCTCGGCAACATCGACTACGTCGCCCGCGAAGTGGTCAAGGCCGAGGACATCGTCGACTACACCCGCCGCGACAACGTGGCCGAGCGCCTGGTGAAGAAGTTCGGCGCCGCCATCGGCGATGGTTCGGTGCGCGCCATGCGCAGCCTGCCGCTGCTGCGCTGAGCCCGGGGCGGCACGCGGACGGTCAGGCCGCCGCCGGTGGCGCGCACCGCCCGAGGGTGCCGCGGGCGCAGGCGGCGAGCACCACCGCCGCACCGGTCACCAGCCAGAGCGCGTTCGTCAGCGAGGCGTGCTGCGCCACGAAGCCGATGACCGGCGGGCCGCCCATGAAACCGAGGTAGCCCAGCGACGACACCAGCGCAATCGCCCAGGCGGGGCTGGTGCCCGGCACCTGCGACGCCGCCGAGAAGAGCACCGGCACGATGTTGGCGAAGCCCACGCCCACCAGCGCGCATCCGGCCAGCGCCAGTGCCGGGGTATCGGTCAGCAGCACCAGGGCCATCGCGGCCGCCGCCAGCAGCGCGCTGGCCTGCAGCAGCGGCGCCGCCGCCACCCGTCGCCGGACCGCGTCGCCGCCGAAGCGCGCCGCCGCCATCGCCGCCGAGAAGCAGGCATAGGCCAGCGCCGCCCGGTCGGCCGGACTGCCGAGCTCCTGGTGCAGGTAGAGCACGCTCCAGTCGTACATCGCGCCTTCGGCCAGCAGCCCGAGCGCGGCCAGCCCGCCCAGCGTCAGCAGCAGCCGGGGCGGCGAGCGCCAGCGGCCTGGACGGGACGAGCCGGCGGGCGCCTTCGCAGCGGCCCCCTCGGGCGGAGGGCCCGCATGCGCAGCGACGGTGCGCGGCCCGGGCGGCAGCATCCTCCGGGCCGCCAGCGCGACGGCCGGCATGCCCGCTGCGGCGATCAGCGCCAGCTGCGCCGCCGGCGGCATGCCCCACGCCAGCAGACCGCCGCCCGCGAGCGCGCCGGCCATGCCGCCCAGGCTGAACATGCCGTGCATGCCGCTCATCAGCGGGCGGTTGAGGCGCAGCTCCAGCTCGGCCGCGGCCGCGTTGATGGCCACATCGAACACGCTGCCCGCGGCACCGAAGACGAACAGCAGCGCCAGCAGTCCGGCATAGCCCGGCATGTGGGTCAATGCCGCGATGCTGGCGGCCATCGCCAGGCCGCAGACGAGCGCCAGCCGCCGCGGTCCGTGGCGCCCGGCCAGGCGGCCGGCCTGCGACAGCCCGGCGAGCGCGCCGACGCCCGCGGCCAGCATGGCCAGGCCGAGCGAGGCCTCGTCCAGCCCGTAGTGCGACCTGACGGTCGGCACGTGCACGCCCCAGGTCGCGAACAGGAAGCCCGAGCAGAAGAACTGCGCCCGCGTCGCGTGTGCCGCCGCGCTCATGCGCCGATGGCGAACACCGCCGGCGTGGCGTTGTCCGGGGCGCCGCTGCGCGGCGGCTGGCGCCAGTCCCGCACGCAGGCGCTGCGGGTGCGGCCGCTGGCGAGCGTCAGGCCGCTGCTGACCGACAGCCGCGTGTCGGGCTGCAGGCCGGCGCACAGCGCGTCCATCAGCGCCGCGTTGCGGTAGGGCGTCTCGATGAACAGCTGGGTCTGCCCGGTCTTGCGCGACAGCGCCTCCAGGGCCCGGATGCGGGCGGTGCGCTCGGCCGCGTCCTGGGGCAGGTAGCCGACGAAGGCGAAGTTCTGGCCGTTGAGTCCGCTCGCGGCGAGCGCCAGCAGCAGCGAGACCGGCCCGGTCAGCGGCACCACCGCCAGGCCCAGGTCGTGCGCTGCGCGCACCACCGACGAGCCGGGATCGGCCACCGCCGGCATGCCGGCCTCGCTCACCAGGCCGATGTCGTGGCCCTGCAGCGCGGCGCCGAGCAGCGGCTTGGCATCGAAGCTGCCGGCCTGGTGGTCGCCCTTCTTGTGCACCGCGCGCGGCAGTTCGCGGATCTGCAGCTCCTGGATCGGGCGGGCGATCGGGTACAGGTCGTTGACGCGCTTGAGGTAGGCGCGCGCGGTCTTGGCGTTCTCGCAGATCCAGTGTTCCAGCCGCGCGGCGGCGCGCAGCGTGGCCTCGGGCAGCACGTCGCCGAGCGGCGCCTGCGTATCGCAGCCGAAATCCAGCGGCGCGGGAACCAGGTAGAGCGTGCCGCGCGGGGCTCGGGGCGCACCGTCGTGCTTCGCGGCGGTCATGGCAACTCCACCCCGGCGGCGCGCAGCAGGCGGCAGGTGCGGATCAGCGGCAGGCCGATCAGCGCGGTGGGATCGTCGCTGTCGATGGCGTCGAGCAGGGCGATGCCCAGGCCCTCGCTCTTGGCGCTGCCCGCGCAGTCGTAGGGGGTTTCGGCGCGCAGGTAGCGCTCGATCTCGGCATCCGACAGGTCGCGGAAGGCGACCCGCACCGCGGCCAGGTCCGACTGGGCGAAACCGGTCGCGGCGCAGACCACGGCCACCGCCGTCTGGAAGACCACGGCCTGCCCGCGCATCCGCTGCAGCTGGCGCACCGCGCGCGCATGGTCGCCGGGCTTGCCGAGCGGCTCTCCCGCCAGGTCGGCGACCTGGTCGGAGCCGATCACCCAGGCTTCCGGATGCAGCAGGGACACCGCCCGGGCCTTGGCCAGCGCCAGGCGCCGCGCCAGTGCGGCGGGGGTTTCGCCCGGCTCGGGCGTCTCGTCCACGTCCGGCGCGGCGACGGTGAAGGGCAGGCGCAGGCGGTCGAGCAGTTCCCGGCGGTAGCGGGAGGTGGACCCGAGGACCAGCGGTCGCGACAGGGCAGGGCGGGCCGGACGATCCGGCAGGGGCGCGGTAGGAGCGGGGGCGTTCGGAAGCATGGCGGGATTCTCTTACACTGGATGGATGTCCAAAGAGTTCTTCCCCGACCGCCTCGACATCGCGAACTTCACCCAGGCCGGCGCCGTGCTCGATGGCGTCGACCGGCTGTCGAGCTATCCCCGCCTGCTGGAGGAAACCCAGGGCGCCGGCGCCGAGCGCACCCTGCGCTGGCACGCCGAAGGCGAGTCGCACGAAGCCGCCGGCCGTCCGACCGAGCCCTGGCTGCAGCTTTCGGGCGAGGCGGTGCTCCCGCTGGTGTGCCAGCGCTGCCTCGGACCGGTCGATGTGACCGTGTCCTTCGACCGGCCGTTCCGGTTCGTCGCCGACGAAGCCACCGCCGAGGCCGAGGACGACGAGTCGGACGAAGACCTGCTGGCCCTTCGCCAGGACTTCCCGTTGCGCGAGCTGGTCGAGGACGAGTTCCTCATGGCGCTGCCGGCGACGCCCTGCCACGACGTCTGCCCGGAGGCCCCGCCGCTGGCCGCGGGCGAGGCGGAATTCGAGGCGGCGCAGGCCGAGCGGCCGCATCCCTTCGCGGCGCTCGCCGGCCTCAAACGCGGCGACAAGCCCTGATCGGACGGCGCGATCGGACCCGTCGATTTGGGTCCTTCGGCCGGCGGCTATATAATCAAAGGCTTCGCGCGGATTGCCTTCATCTCCTGACATCCTGGTCCTGCGGGCCAGGACGGGAGGATTTTCGGGTCGATTGCGCTTTTTCCGACCGTCCACTACCACTGGTCCCGCATTGCCAGGGGCCGGTTTTCCCAAGGAGTTATCCCATGGCAGTTCAGCAGAACAAAAAGTCCCCTTCCAAGCGCGGCATGCACCGCTCGCACAACGCGCTGACCACCCCGGGCACCGCCGTCGAGCCGACCACCGGCGAAATCCACCTGCGCCACCACATCAGCCCGAACGGTTTCTACCGTGGCCGTCAGGTGCTCAAGAACAAGTCCGAGTCCTGATTCCCTCCGACACCCGAGGCCCGGCGCTACGTTGTGTGTAGCACGGGCCTTTGTCTTGATGGCATCCTGTCGTTTTCCTGCTTTCCCGGCGGAATGAGCTTCCCATGATCACACTGGCTGTGGACTGCATGGGGGGCGACCACGGCCCCCGCGTCACGCTGGCGGCCTGCCGCCGCTTCCTCGATCGCCATCCCGATGCCCGGCTGCTGCTGGTAGGCCAGCCCGCGAGCCTGGCGAATTTCTCGCACGAGCGCGCGACCGCGGTCGCCGCCAGCGAGGTCGTCGCCATGGACGATGCCATCGAGGTGGCGCTGCGCCGCAAGAAGGATTCCTCGATGCGGGTGGCGATCCAGCAGGTCAAGGACGGCACGGCGGCCGTCGCGGTGTCGGCCGGCAACACCGGCGCGCTGATGGCGGTGGCCCGCTACCTGCTCAAGACGCTCGACGGCATCGACCGGCCCGCCATCGCCACCCGCATCCCGAACGCCCGCGGCCAGGCGACGACCATGCTCGACCTGGGCGCCAACGTGGATTGCAGCGCGGAGCACCTGCTGCAGTTCGCCGTGCTCGGCTCGGCGCTGGTCTCGGTCCTCAACGACAACCCGGCGCCCACGGTCGGCCTGCTGAACATCGGCGAGGAAGCGATCAAGGGCAGCGAGGTCATCAAGAACGCCGGCGTCCTGCTGCGCCAGGCCGGCGCGGCCGGAAGCATCAACTTCCACGGCAACGTCGAAGGCAACGACATCTACAAGGGCACGGTCGACCTGGTCGTCTGCGACGGCTTCGTGGGCAACGTCACCCTCAAGGCGAGCGAAGGGCTGGCCCTGATGATCGTCGGGTTCCTCAAGGCCGAGTTCTCGCGCAACCTGCTCACCAAGGCCGCCGCCGCGGTGGCCTGGCCCGTGCTGGCGGCGCTCAAGCGGCGCATGGACCACCGGCAGTACAACGGCGCGGCGCTGCTGGGGCTGCGCGGCCTGGTGTTCAAGAGCCACGGCTCGGCGGACGAGTTCGCGTTCGAGCAGGCGCTCAACCGCGCCTATGATGCAGCCCGCAACCACCTGCTCGAACGCGTGCAGGCCCGTATCGCCGCCGTCGCGCCGCTGCTCGCATCGCGCGAATCCGCCGCCGAGCCCGCGGTCTCCGCCTGAGAAGACATCCATGAGACGCTATTCCCGCATCACCGGCACCGGCAGCTGCCTGCCGCCGCGCCGCCTGACCAATGCCGACCTCGCGGCCGACCTGGCCCGGCGCGGCATCGAGACGTCGGACGAGTGGATCGTCGAGCGCACCGGCATCCGGGCGCGGCATTTCGCCGATGCGGGCACCAACAGCAGCGACCTGGCCGTAGCCGCCGCGCGCCAGGCGCTCGATGCGGCCGGCGTCGGCCCCGAAGCCATCGACTTGGTGATCGTCGCCACCTCGACGCCGGACATGGTGTTCCCCTCGACCGCCTGCATCGTGCAGCACAAGCTTTCGCAGCTGTCGGAGCCGGCGCGCGGCATCCTCGGCTGCCCGGCCTTCGATGTCCAGGCGGTCTGCAGCGGCTTCGTCTACGCGCTGGCGGTGGCCGACGCGATGATCCAGGCGGGCACCGCGCGCCGGGCGCTGGTGATCGGCGCCGAGGTGTTCTCGCGCATCCTCGATTTCGACGACCGCACCACCTGCGTGCTGTTCGGCGACGGCGGCGGCGCGGTGGTGCTGGAAGCCGGCGACACGCCGGGCATCCTGGCCACCGACCTGCACGCCGATGGCCGCCACGCCGGCATCCTGTGCGTGCCCGGCACCGTCTCCGGCGGACAGGTGCTGGGCGATCCGCTGCTCAAGATGGACGGCCAGGCGGTCTTCAAGCTGGCGGTCGGCGTGCTCGACAAGGCGGCGCGGGCCGTGCTGGAGAAGGCCGGCAAGACCGAGGCGGACATCGACTGGCTGATTCCGCACCAGGCCAACATCCGCATCATGCAGAGCACGGCGCGCAAGCTCGGCCTCGGGCCGGACCGGGTGGTGGTGACCGTCGACGAGCACGGCAACACCTCGGCCGCCTCGATCCCGCTGGCGCTCGACAGCGCCGTGCGGACCGGGAAGGTCCGGCCGGGCCAGACCGTGCTGCTGGAAGGCGTCGGCGGTGGCTTCACCTGGGGTGCGGTGCTCCTGAGTATGTAGCGCATACCCAAGACGTTTCGTACGCTCGGTGCCTGTTCCGTCCCTCAAAATATTCCCCACATCCGCATGACACGCTTCGCTTTCGTCTTCCCCGGCCAGGGCTCGCAATCCGTCGGCATGCTCGACGCCTGGGGCGACCATCCGGTCGTCCGCGAGACGCTTCGGGAAGCGTCCGACGCGCTCGGCGAGGACGTCGGCGCGCTGATCGCGCACGGCCCCAAGGAAGCCCTGGCGCTGACCACCAACACCCAGCCGGTGATGCTGGTCGCGGCGGTGGCCGCCTGGCGCGTCTGGCAGGCCGAGGCCGGCGATCTTCGGCCGGTGGCGCTGGCCGGGCATTCGCTGGGCGAATATTCGGCGCTGGTGGCGGCCGGCGTGCTGACGCTGGCGCAGGCGGCTCCGCTGGTCCGGTTGCGCGCCCAGGCGATGCAGGACGCGGTGCCGGTGGGGCAGGGCGGCATGGCGGCGGTGCTCGGCCTGCCGGCCGCGCAGGTGATCGAGGTCTGCGCGCAGGTCGGCGCCGGCTTCGGCGGCGACGCGTCCGAGACGGTCGAGGCGGTCAATTTCAACGATCCGGGCCAGACGGTCATCGCCGGGAGCAAGGCGGCGGTGGAGCAGGCCTGCATCGCGATGAAGGCGGCGGGCGCCAAGCGCGCCCTGCCATTGCCGGTGTCGGCGCCTTTCCACTCCAGCCTGATGAAGCCGGCGGCCGAGGCGCTGCGCGCGCATTTGGAAACGGTGGACTTCGCCGCGCCCGCGATTCCGGTCGTCAACAACATCGACGTGTCGGCGGCCGCCGAGCCTGCGGCGATCCGCGATGCGCTCTACCGCCAGGCCTTCGGTCCGGTGCGCTGGGTGGAATGCATCCAGGCCCTGGCCGCGCGCGGCGCCACGCATGTGGTGGAATGCGGTCCTGGCAAGGTCCTCTCGGGCCTGACCAAGCGCATCGACGCACAATTGGTGGCAGCCCATGTCGGCGACCCGGCGACACTCGCCGAAACCCGCGCGCTGCTCGTACAAGGCGCGTAGCTCTCGCGGGACCGCAGCCGCCGTCCCCGCCGCCTCTCTTTTCCTCCATTCAAAACAGCACGATCGATTCCATGTCCGACATCAAGCGAGAAGGTCAGGTCGCCCTGGTCACCGGTGCCACCCGCGGCATCGGCAGCGCCATCGCATCCGAGCTGGCAGCGCAGGGCTTCAAGGTCATCGGCACCGCCACCACGCAGGAAGGCGCGGGCCGTATCTCCGCCGCCCTGGCATCCCAGGGCGGCCAGGGCCGCATGCTCGACGTCAACGACGGCGCGGCCGTGGATGCGCTGATCGACGACATCGCCAAAGAGCACGGCGGCCTGCAGGTGCTGGTCAACAATGCGGGCATCACCCGCGACATGCTCGCCATGCGCCTCAAAGACGAGGACTGGGACGCGGTCATCGGCACCAACCTGAGCGCCGTCTTCCGCCTGTCGCGCGCCGTGATCCGGCCGATGATGAAGCAGCGCTACGGCCGCATCGTCAGCATCACCAGCGTGGTCGGCGCCGCCGGCAATCCGGGCCAGGCGAACTACGCGGCCGCCAAGGCGGGCGTGGCCGGCATGACCCGCGCGCTGGCGCGCGAGCTCGGCTCGCGCAACATCACCGTCAACTGCGTGGCGCCGGGCTTCATCGATACCGACATGACCGCCGGCCTCCCCGAGGCGCAGCAGAAGGCGCTGCTCGGCCAGATTCCGTTGGGCCACCTGGGCAAGCCCGCCGACGTGGCGCATGCGGTGGCCTACCTCGCCAGCCCGCAGGCGGGCTATGTCACCGGCCAGGAACTGCACGTCAACGGCGGCATGTTCATGGCCTGAAGACGACCCGTTTCATTTTCCCGATACAGCCGAATCCCGTCCGGGCGGCTGCCGTGGCGCGGAGAAACCCCGCCACGGCTAAAATCCCGGATTCAATTACCACTCGTAAAGTAGAACCATGAGCGACATCGAAGCACGCGTCAAGAAGATCATTGCCGAACAACTCGGCGTGGAGGAATCCCAGGTCACCAACGAAAAGGCTTTCGTGGCCGACCTCGGCGCCGATTCCCTCGACACCGTCGAACTGGTGATGGCCCTCGAAGACGAGTTCGGCATCGAGATCCCGGACGAGGACGCCGAGAAGATCACCACGGTGCAGAACGCCATCGACTACGCCAACGCCAACCAGAAGGCCTGAGCGTTCACCGACCCCGGCCCCTTCGGGAGCGGGAAGGACTAGAGCCGGGCGAGAACGTCCGCACCCCGGGGGAAGCCACGTGCGGCCCCGTGGTGAATTGAAAGGTTTTGCGCAGTTATGAGCCGTCGCCGCGTCGTCGTGACCGGCCTGGGTTGCATCAGCCCCGTGGGCAACACGGTGGCTGAATCCTGGGCCAACTTGCTTGCCGGCCAGTCCGGCATCGACACCATCACCAGCTTCGATGCCGAGAAGTTCTCGTGCCATTTCGCGGGTGAGGTCAAGGGTTTCCAGATTTCCGACTACATCTCCGAGAAGGAAGCGCGCCACATGGACCGCTTCATCCATCTCGGACTGGCGGCCGCCTGCCAGGCGGTGGCCGATTCCGGCTTGCCGACCGGGGATGCGCTCTCCGACGAGGTCGCCACGCGCATCGGCTGCAACATCGGTTCGGGCATCGGCGGACTGCCGATGATCGAACAGACGCGTGACGAACTGGTGCAACGCGGCCCGCGCCGCATCTCGCCGTTCTTCGTGCCCGCGTCGATCATCAACATGATCTCGGGCCATGTCTCGATCAAGTTCGGTTTCAAGGGGCCGAACGTGGCGGTCGTCACGGCCTGCACCACCGGCCTCCATGCCATCGGCCTGTCGGCGCGCATGATCCAGCACGGGGACTGCGACGTGATGGTGGCCGGCGGAGCCGAATCCACCATCTCGCCGCTGGGCCTGGGCGGTTTCGCCGCGGCCCGCGCCCTGTCCACCCGCAACGACGATCCCAAGACCGCGTCCCGTCCCTGGGACAAGGACCGCGACGGCTTCGTGCTGGGCGAGGGCGCCGGCGTGGTGGTGCTGGAAGAGTACGAGCACGCCAAGGCGCGTGGCGCCAGGATCTATGCCGAGGTGCTCGGCTTCGGCATGAGCGGCGACGCCTACCACATGACCGCGCCGGACATCGACGGCCCGCGCCGTTCGATGGTCGCCGCGCTGCGCGACGCGGAAGTCAACGCCGATGCGGTGGACTACCTCAACGCGCACGGCACCTCGACGCCGCTGGGCGACCTGAACGAGACCAACGCCATCAAGGCGGCGCTGGGCGACCATGCGTACAAGACGGTGGTCAATTCCACCAAATCGATGACCGGGCACCTGCTCGGCGGCGCGGGCGGCATCGAGAGCGTGTTCACCGCCTTGGCGGTGCACCACCAGAAAAGCCCGCCGACCATCAACATCTTCAACCAGGACCCCGCCTGCGACCTGGACTATTGCGCCAACACCGCGCGCGACCTGAAGATCGACGTGGCCGTCAAGAACAACTTCGGTTTCGGCGGCACCAACGGCACGCTGGTCTTCGGCCGCGTGGCCTGACGGCGGGCCGGCTCTGCCTGCGGCACCGGCTTTCCCGCCCTACGGCGCTCCCGCGATGCGCTATGCCCCACCGCCGGTGCAGTATCCGGCAGGCCGCCCGGTCGCCGGAGCGG
>JAKOND010000252.1 GCA_022702125.1 Burkholderiaceae bacterium | reverse complement strand
CGCGGTCTGCTGCTGGTCGGCCCTCCCGGTACCGGCAAGACGCTGCTGGCCAAGTCCATCGCAGGCGAGGCCAAGGTACCGTTCTTCAGCATTTCCGGATCGGATTTCGTCGAGATGTTCGTTGGCGTGGGCGCGGCCCGGGTTCGCGACATGTTCGAGAACGCCAAGAAGAATGCGCCTTGCATCATCTTCATCGACGAAATCGATGCGGTTGGACGCCAGCGTGGGGCAGGCGTCGGTGGCGGCAACGACGAACGCGAACAAACCCTCAACCAGATGCTGGTCGAGATGGACGGTTTCGAGACGAACCTCGGCGTGATCGTGGTGGCTGCCACCAACCGCCCAGACATCCTCGATGCCGCTTTGCTGCGTCCGGGTCGTTTCGACCGCCAGGTCTATGTGACATTGCCCGATATCCGGGGTCGCGAACAGATCCTGAACGTGCACATGCGCAAGGTGCCCACCAGCAGCGATGTGAATCCTTCGATCATCGCGCGCGGTACGCCGGGAATGAGCGGTGCCGATCTGGCGAACCTGTGCAACGAGGCAGCGCTGATGGCGGCTCGTCGCAGTGCGCACCGGGTGGAAATGCAGGACTTCGAACGCGCCAAGGACAAGATCTTCATGGGTCCCGAGCGCAAGAGCATGGTCATGCCGGAAGAAGAGCGTCGCAACACTGCCTACCACGAGTCGGGCCATGCTCTTATCGGCAAGATGCTGCCAAAGTGCGATCCGGTCCACAAGGTCACCATCATCCCGCGTGGGCGAGCCTTAGGAGTGACCATGAGTCTCCCTGCACAGGATCGCTACAGCTACGACCGCGAGTACATGCTCAACCAGATCAGCATGCTATTTGGTGGACGGATCGCGGAAGAAGTGTTCATGAACCAGATGACCACCGGTGCGTCGAATGACTTCGAGCGTGCGACCCAGCTGGCCCGCGACATGGTGATGCGCTATGGCATGAGCGAGGCGCTGGGCCCGATGGTCTATGCCGAGAACGAAGGCGAAGTCTTCCTGGGCCGTTCGGTGACCAAGACGACCAACATGAGCGAGTCGACCATGCAGATGGTCGATGCGGAAGTGCGGCGCATCATCGACGAGCAGTACAACCTAGCACGCAGGCTGATCGAAGACAACCGCGACAAGATGCATGCGATGGCCAAGGCGTTGCTTGACTGGGAAACTATCGATTCCGAGCAGTTGGACGACATCATGGCGGGCCGTGAGCCGCGTCCTCCGAAGGACTGGACTCCGCGCATCCCACCGACCGGTGGCGACAAGCCGGGCGGTGGCAGCCCAGCGGTATCGACCGAACCGGCACCTAGCGCGGCCTGAGGCGCGTTGGCAACCACTATGGAAAACGGGGCGCGAGCCCCGTTTTTTCATGGTGGTTCAATTATTTCCTCATGACTCTTCTTTTCTCCCGATGCATTCCGCCTGGCAGACCACACGTTTTTTGATCGACCTGTCGCAGCCCTGTGTGATGGGCATCGTCAATGCCACGCCCGATTCATTTTCCGACGGGGGGCACCACGCCTCTACACGCGAAGCACTTGGTCATTGCGAGCGGCTGTTACGTGATGGAGCCCATATTCTGGATATCGGCGGTGAGTCGACCCGTCCTGGCAGTCCGGCCGTGCCCCTGGATGAGGAGTTGGCCCGGGTGCTGCCGGTCGTACGCGAGGCGGTGACGCTGGGCGTACCGATTTCGGTCGATACCTACAAGCCCGAGGTGATGCGGGCAGTCCTCGATCTGGGTGCCGATATCGTCAACGACATCTGGTCTTTGCGTCAGCCGGGTGCGCTGGATGTGATCGCGGGCCATCCCAACTGCGGCATCTGCCTGATGCACATGCACCGCGATCCGCAGACGATGCAGACGGCGCCGATGGAGGGGGACGTCGTTGTGCAGGTTCGTGCATTCCTGCAGGCAGCGGCACGACACCTCCAGGCGCGCGGCGTGGAAGCAGGGCGCATCGTGCTGGACCCGGGTATCGGCTTCGGCAAGACAGTCGAGCAGAACTTTACGCTTCTGGCAAGGCAGGAGGAATTGCGTCGGTTGGGGTTTCCGCTGCTGGCAGGATGGTCACGCAAGTCGTCGATCGGTGCGGTGACCGGAAGAACGGTGGATGACCGGGCCGCGCCCAGCGTAGCGGCAGCCTTGATGGCCGCTGAGCGGAATGCTGCCATCTTGCGGGTGCACGATGTTCGCGATACGGTCGCGGCGCTGGCAGTGCTGCAGGCCGTGCGTTCCCACGTTCGTGGTTGACCGTACCCTTGGCGGTTTGCGGCCGTCGGGACCCTAGGGTGACGGGCGCAGTACCATCGGCCGCATCATCTCGCCCTGGGAACCTTACATCGCTATGCAAAGAAACTATTTCGGTACCGACGGCATCCGCGGCACGGTGGGTCAGCCACCGATCACTCCCGATTTCGTGCTGCGTCTCGCCCATGCGGTGGGCCGTGTGCTCAAACGTACCGAAAAGCGGCCGCAGGTGCTGATCGGCAAGGACACCCGGATTTCAGGCTACATGCTGGAAAGCGCGTTGGAGTCCGGCTTCAACTCGGCGGGCGTCGATGTGGTGCTGTTGGGACCGCTGCCCACGCCGGGCGTGGCCTACCTGACACGGGCACTGCGCGCCAGCCTGGGCGTGGTCATCAGTGCCAGCCACAATCCGTTCGCGGACAATGGCATCAAGTTCTTCAGCGCCCAGGGTACCAAGCTGTCGGATGCTTGGGAGCTCGACGTGGAATCGGTCCTCGACCAGCCGCCCGTCTGGGCCGATTCCGCCACGCTGGGCAAGACGCGTCGGCTGGAAGATGCCGGCGGGCGCTACATCGAGTTCTGCAAGAGCACCTTCGCCAATGACCTCACCCTGCGCGGCATGAAGATCGTGGTGGATGGGGCCAATGGGGCGGCGTACCACATCGCACCCCAGGTCTTTCATGAGCTCGGGGCCGAAGTGGTGGCGATCGGCTGCGCGCCCGATGGTCTCAACATCAACCGGGACGTGGGTGCGACCCATCCGGCCGCGTTGGTGCAGGCAGTGGCCGAGCACGGTGCCGATTTCGGAGTGGCGCTCGATGGCGACGCCGACCGGCTGCAATTGGTGGACGCCCGGGGCCGGCTCTACAACGGCGACGAACTACTGTACGTGCTGGTGGCGGAACGCCTCACGCGCGGCGAGTCGGTCGAAGGCGCCGTCGGCACGCTGATGACCAATATGGCTGTCGAGTTGGCGATCAAGGCCCGGGGCGTGCGTTTCGAGCGTGCCAAGGTAGGCGACCGCTATGTGCTCGAAGTCCTGGAGCAGCATGGCTGGCTCCTGGGCGGCGAAGGCTCGGGACATCTGCTGGCGCTCGACCGGCACACCACGGGCGACGGACTCATCAGCGCATTGCAGGTGCTGCAGGCTTGCACCCGGACCGGCAAGACCTTGTCCCAGCTGCTGGAAGGCGTGGACCTGTTTCCGCAAACGCTGCTCAATGTGCGCCTGCAACCGGGGCAGGACTGGCGCGCCGACGCACGCCTTGCCGAGGAAACGCAGGCGGTGGAAGCGTCCCTGGGGAACAGCGGGCGGGTGCTCATTCGCGCGAGCGGCACCGAGCCGTTGCTGCGCATCATGGTGGAAGCACGCGATCCGGAACAGGCGCGTACCGCCGCCGAACGCTTGGTGGCGGCTGTCCGGTCCGTGGAAGCCGTGAATGGTTAGATTCAGAAATGCCGCAGATTTGTCGATGAAATGACTTTTGCTTGACATATCCTTGTCACGTAAAAATGCAAGACTTTAGGGATCTATACCTTCAACTTCCTCTGAATGTCCGTCCCGCTCCAGCCGCCTGAATCCACGTTATCCGCGACACCCTCTACTGTTTCCACATCCGTGACGGAGCCGTCGCCGCATCCACTGAGCGAGGGCGTAGCGGATATGGAGGTTTCTTCGGAGAACATCTTGGCGGAAACGGTACGTGCGAGCGAGCAGCTGGTCCTGCTGGACCGGGATCGCAGCATCCTGGCGTTCAACGAGCGGGTTCTCGATTGGGCACGGCGCCCGGAAGTGCCGCTGTTGGAACGGTTGCGCTACCTGTGCATCGTGTCGTCGAACCTCGACGAATTCTTCGAAGTGCGGGTGGCCGCGCATCTCGCGGCCTCGTTGTCGGGTGATACCAAAGGCGACTACACCGTCGCCTCGTTCGATGCGCTGTCGGAGGCCGCACATGTGCTGGTGGCCCGGCAGTACGCGCTCTACAACGATGCCTTGATGCCCGCGCTGGCAAAGCATGGCATCCGGCTGCTGTCGCACGGCGAGCGCAACCAGGCCCAGCGGCGTTGGGTGCAGGAATATTTCGCACGCGAAGTGCGGCCGTTGCTGGTGCCGGTCGGTCTGGATCCGGCGCATCCGTTTCCGCAGGTGGCCAACAAGTCGCTCAATTTCATCGTGCGCCTCAAGAGCGCCGAAGCCATGGGCCGCAACGGAGGGCAGATCGCCATCGTCAAGGTGCCGCGGGTGCTCCCGCGGATGATCCGCGTCCCCGACAAGGTGGCCGGCAAAGGCTGTGCGGTGGTGGCCCTGTCGAGCGTGGTTCGCGCCAACCTGGCGGATTTGTTCGGCGGGCGCGAAGTGACCGAGTTTTCGCAGTTCCGGGTCACCCGCAATTCCGAGCTGGAAGTCGACGAAGACGAGGTCCTCAACCTGCGCACCGCTCTGCGCCGGGGTCTGCAGCATCGCCATTACGGTCAGGCGACCCGGCTGGAGGTTTCGTCGAATTGCTCGCAGTTCCTGGTCGAATTCCTCCAGCAGCAATTCGGTCTGCCCGAGACGGCGACCTACCGGGTGCATGGGCCGGTCAACTTGGTCCGGCTGACCCAGCTGGTGGACCTGGTGGCCGATCCGGCGTTGCTGTTTCCTCCGTGGAAAGCGGAGCGTCCGCAAGGGTTGCTGCCCGATGTGCCGATCCTGCGTCAGTTGCGCGAGCGCGATGTGCTCATCCACCAGCCTTTCGAAAGCTTCAGCGGGGTGCTCAGTTTCCTGCGCGAGGCGGTGCATGACCCGGATGTGCTGGCCATCAAGCAGACCATCTACCGCACCGGCTCCGATGCCGAAATGATGGAGCTGCTGCGCGAGGCGGTGCGGCGCGGCAAGGAAGTGATGGTGGTGGTCGAACTCAAGGCGCGCTTCGACGAAGAGGCCAACATCAACTGGGCCGAGGCCCTGGAATCGATCGGCGCCCAGGTGGTCTACGGCGTCGTCGGCCTGAAGACGCACGCCAAGATGCTGCTGGTGACCCGCCGCGAGGGACGCAATCTGCGGCGCTACGGCCATCTCTCGACCGGCAACTACAACCCGCGGACCGCACGGCTCTACACCGACCTGAGCTACCTCACCGCCGACAAGGCGCTGACGGCGGACATGGATGCGGTCTTCTCGCATCTGGCCAACCAGGTCTCCCCGCCCAAGCTCGAACGCCTGTGGCTGGCGCCCTTCGACCTGCATTCCAGGCTGGTGGCGCGCATCGGCCAGGCGGCAACCGCAGCCCGCAAGGGCCATGCGGCACGGATCGTGGTCAAGACGAACGCGCTGACCGACCAGGAGCTGATCCGCGCGCTGGTGGATGCAGGCCGCGCGGGGGTACGCATCGACCTGATCGTACGGGGGGCCTGCATGCTTCCCGCCGGGTTGCCGGGAGCAACGGGCAACATCCGGGTGCGGTCCATCATCGGACGCTTCCTGGAGCATTCGCGGGTGTTCTATTTCCACGATGGCCGCGACGGCGATCCGCAGGACGTGCTGCTGTCGAGCGCCGACTGGATGCACCGCAACATGAGCCGGCGCATCGAGGTGGCCTGGCCGGTGACCGATCCGGCGCTGCGTCAGCGCATCATCGACGAATGCCTGGTGGCATACCTGCTGGACGACCGCGATGCCTGGGACCTGGGTCCGGACGGACGCTACCAGCGGTGCGGCGATCCGATGACGGGCCGTGGCGCGCAGGCTGCGCTGATGGGGCGCTACGGCAAGACGCCGCGCGCGGTGCTGTCGCTGCCCGGGCATGCCATGCCGATCGCGGCAGTCCCTTCGCCAGCGCCCGTGCCGCCGGCTTCTCACACGACGGAGGCTCCATGATGGATCTGATTCTCTGGCGACATGCCGAGGCCGAAGACGAGCGCGACGAGGTCGAGGATCTGGCGCGGGCATTGACCCCCCGCGGCGAAAAGCAGGCCAGTCGCATGGCGACCTGGCTCGACCGTCAGCTGCCGGAGGGACTGCGGGTGCTGGTGAGCCCGGCACGCCGGACCGAGCAGACGGCCCAGGCGCTCGGTCGCAAGTTCAAGCACCGTGCCGAGCTGCTGCCGGGCGGCACGGTCGACGACCTGCTGCAGGTCGCCCAGTGGCCGACCGGACGGGGCGCGGTCCTGATCGTGGGGCACCAGCCCCAGCTCGGGCAGACCATTGCGCGGATGCTGGGCCTCCCATCGAACGATTTCACCATTCGCAAGGGCGCCGTGTGGTGGCTGCGCCAGCGTCAGCGCGAAGGCGTGGACCAGACCACCGTGCTGACGGTGCAGTCGCCGGACCTGCTGTGATCACGACGGAGGCGCGCAGCGGGATTGCTACGAATTCCCTAGCTGCTCGCCCGGGAAGGGCGAGGGCTGCAGCACTCTTTAGCTGAGTTCCAGCGCCCAGCCGGTGCGTGCCCAGGCCGCGGTTTCCTCGCGCAGCAGGTGGGCCGATTGCGGGAAGCGCAGGGCCCAGTCCTCCGGCAGACGCAGCGTCCACTGCTTGTTGCGCGATTCCCGCAAGCCGATGCCGTCGATCTCCGGGTCGCGGCGCGCATGGCACAGCGCCACGGCCAACCGCAGGCAAAGGGTCTGGCGCGCTAGGCCCGCGTCGCCCAGGCGGTCCTCAATCTTGCGTAGCTTGCCGCGCTGGCCGAGCACCAGCAGCGAGAGCCGGTGCAGCTCGGTCAGCGTGAAACCGGCCGCATCGGCGTTGTCGAGGATGTAGGCGCCATGCTTGTGGTAGCCGCTGTGCGCGATCTGGCGTCCGACTTCATGGAGGCGCGCGGCCCAGGCCAGTTCCCGCGCAGGACCGGCCTGCACGTCGGGATCGTCCGCACGGTCGGCGCGCGAGTGGACCTGTTCGAAGAAATGCAGGGCGGTCCGTTCCACCCGGTCGGCCTGGAGCATGTCCACGCCGAAGCGGGTGGCCAACTGGGCGGCGCTGGGGCCGCGCAGGTCGGTGGCGGGCAGGGCGCGGTCCACCAGGTCGTAGAGGACGCCCTGGCGCAGCGCGCCCTGGGCCACCTGCAGGGTATCGATGCCGAACTGCACCATCACCGCCCGCAGCACGCTGAGGCCGCCACCGATGACGGCCCGGCGGTCCTCCTTGATGCCGTCGAGCCGCAATGCCTGGGCAGTACCGGCGCGGATCAGCCGGTCGCGCAGGCCGTCGAGTGCCTTGAGGGTGATGGTGCCGGCCGGCTGGCCGGCGGCCGTCAGCGCTTCTCCGACCGCGCCGACCGTGCCCGACGACCCGTAGGCCACGTCCCAGGCGGTGCGCGGATAGGTGTCGAGCGCGGCGTCGAGCACGGCCTGGGCGGCGATCTCGGCTGCGGAGAAGGCTGCGGCGGTGAAACGCCCTTGCGGGAAATACTGCATGGACCATGCCACGCTGCCCACCCGGAACGATTGCGCCACCCGGGCGGCATGGCGCTGGCCGAGGATGAGTTCGGTCGATCGGCCGCCGATGTCCACCACCAGCCGGCGTTCGTCCGCATCGGGCAGGAGATGGGCCACGCCCTGGTAGATCAACCGGGCTTCCTCGGTGCCGGGGATCACTTCGATCGGGAAGCCCAGCAATTCGCCGCCCCGGACCAGGAAGGCGTCGCGGTTGCGGGCCTCGCGCAGCGTCTGGGTGGCGACCGCGCGAACCTGCTGCGGCCCGAATCCCGACAGCCGTTCCCCGAAGCGGGCCAGGCATTCCCAGCCGCGCTCCATGGCCTCGGGCATCAGGTTGCCGGCTTCGTCCAGGCCGTTGCCCTGGCGGACGGTTTCCTTGAGGTAATCCACCCGTTGGATGCGTCCGTGGTCGAGGCGGCCGATTTCGAGCCGGAAGCTGTTGGAGCCGAGGTCGACGGCTGCCAGGAGGTGGGGCGAATGCATGGAGGGCGGGAAACGGAATCGGAAAAGGCCGCCGCTGGCAGCAAGGCCCCAGCGCGGGCGAACAGACGACATTAGACCGCATGGATGACATTCGTATGACGCCCGACCCGGGGCCGAGGGTCCAGGGCTTGCACGGAAATGTCATGTCTTTGTCATATTGCATCCCTACAGTCCGCATCGATTCAGCAAGCCGGCAGCACGCACCTTGCGCCGCGCCGCCGCCAACGAACGATATTCCCGAACCCGAAAGGTCCATCCGATGAAGAAGACGCTCGAACGATTCGCCCTGGCCACCTTCGCAGTGATCGCCACCACCAGTTCCGCCTGGGCACAGCAGGAAGCCACCGGCGCCGGCGCCAGCTTCCCGGCGCCGCTCTATGCCAAGTGGGCCTCCGACTACAACAAGAACACCGGTGTGCGCATCAACTACCAGTCGGTCGGTTCGGGCGCCGGCCTGAAGCAGATCGAGGCCAAGACCGTCGATTTCGGCGCCTCCGACGCACCGCTCAAGGACGAAGACCTGCACGCCAAGGGCCTGGTGCAGTTCCCGACCGTGATCGGCGGCGTGGTGCCGGTGGTCAACATCAAGGGCATCGCTCCGGGTCAGCTGCGCCTGAACGGCCAGGTGCTGGGCGACATCTACCTGGGCAAGATCACCAACTGGACCGACCCGGCCATCAAGGCCCTCAACCCGGGCGTGAACCTGCCGGACGGCGCCATCGCCCCGGTGCGTCGCGCCGACGGCTCGGGCACCAGCTTCATCTTCACCAACTACCTCTCGAAGGTGAATTCCGAGTGGAAGTCCAAGGTGGGCGAGGGCACCGCGGTCAACTGGCCGACCGGCGCCGGCGGCAAGGGCAACGAGGGCGTCGCCGCCTTCGTGGGACGCCTGCCCAACTCCATCGGCTACGTGGAGTACGCCTACGTCAAGCAGAACAAGATGACCTACGTGCAGATGCAGAATGCCGCGGGCAGCTTCGTCGCGCCGGACGACGATGCCTTCAAGGCCGCTGCCGCGGGCGCCGACTGGAGCAAGAGCTTCTACCAGATCCTGACCAACCAGCAAGGCGCGGGCGCCTGGCCGATCACCGGTGCCACCTTCATCCTGATGCACAAGTCGCAGGACAAGCCGGCACAGGCCGCCACCACGCTGAAGTTCTTCGACTGGGCCTACAAGAGCGGCGACAAGACCGCGTCCGACCTCGACTACGTGCCGATGCCGGCCAACGTGAAGGAAACCGTCCTGAAGTCGTGGGGCGACATCAAGGACACCGCCGGCAAACCCATCGCCTGGAAGTAAGCGGTCCCGGATTTCCGACGGCCGACAACGACCCCCCACCGACCACTACCACTCCGGAGCCGCACCGACGTGTCCACTACACTGCCGGTCACCCACGCGCCCGCCCGCACGGCGGGCCGTGGTGCTGCCATGACCATTCCTCCCGCAAAACGGCCTGCCCATCACGGCGCGTTGGCCGATCGGCTGTTCGGCGCCCTGGCGCTCGGCGCCGCCCTGCTGACGCTGCTGCTGCTGATCGGCATCCTCGTCTCGCTGGTGATCGGCGCCTGGCCGTCGATCTCCAAATACGGGATCGGTTTCCTCACCAGCACCACCTGGGACCCGGTCCAGAACGAGTACGGCGGCCTGGTGATGATCTACGGCACGCTGATGACCTCGGCCATCGCGCTCCTGATCGCGGTGCCGGTGAGCTTCGGCATCGCGCTCTTCCTCACCGAGCTTTCGCCCGCATGGCTCAAGCGCCCGCTGGGCACCGCGATCGAGCTGTTGGCGGCCGTGCCCTCCATCGTCTACGGCATGTGGGGCCTGATGGTGTTCGGCCCGATCCTCGCGACCTGGGTCCAGCAGCCGCTGCAGAAGCTGCTGTCCGGCGTGCCCTACCTGGGCGCGCTGGTGTCCGGGCCGCCGGTGGGGCTCGGCATCCTGGCCGCCGGCATCATCCTGGCGATCATGATCATCCCGTTCATCGCCTCGGTGATGCGCGACGTGTTCGAGGTGACGCCTCCGCTGCTCAAGGAATCCGCCTACGGGCTCGGTTCCACCACCTGGGAGGTGGTCTGGAAGGTCGTGCTGCCCTACACCAAGACCGGCGTGCTCGGCGGTGTCATGCTCGGCCTGGGCCGTGCGCTCGGTGAGACGATGGCGGTGACCTTCGTCATCGGCAACATGAACCAGCTGTCCTCGCTCTCCCTGTTCGAGGCCGCCAACAGCATCACCTCGGCGCTGGCCAACGAATTCGCCGAAGCCGGCGAAGGCCTGCACCAGGCGTCCCTCATCTACCTGGGACTGGTGCTCTTCTTCATCACATTCGTCGTGCTGTCGCTGTCCAAGCTGCTGCTGAGCCGCCTGAAGCGCGCCGAAGGAGCCGCTTCGTGAACGTCGCTTCGAACAACCCTTCCGCCTCCACCGCCCAGCGGCTGCTCGACGCGGCCGAACTGGCCGAGACCCGGGCCGGCCGCTACGCGACGCGCAAGCGGATCAACCAGATGGCCCTGGCGCTGTCGCTCGCGGCCATGGCCTTCGGCGTGTTCTGGCTGGTGTGGATCCTTTGGGAGACGTTGCGCCTGGGCCTGGGCGGCTTGAGTCTGACGCTCTTCACCGAGATGACCCCGCCGCCCAACGAGGCGGGCGGTCTCGCCAACGCGATCTTCGGCTCGCTGACGATGGTGGTGCTCGCTACCTTCGTGGGCACGCCCATCGGCGTCTTCGCCGGCATCTACCTGGCCGAGTACGACACCCGCGGCTGGCTGGCGAGCGCGACCCGCTTCGTCAACGACATCCTGCTGTCGGCGCCCAGCATCGTGATCGGCCTGTTCGTCTACACGGTGGTGGTGGTGCGCTTCAAGAGCTTCTCCGGCCTCGCCGGCCTGCTGGCCCTGGCGCTGATCGTGATCCCGGTCGTGATCCGCACGACCGAGAACATGCTGATGCTGGTCCCTTCGGGACTGCGCGAGGCCGCCTACGCGCTGGGCACGCCGAAATGGAAGGTGATCTCGCTGGTCACGCTGCGCGCCGCCCGCGCCGGTGTCATCACCGGCGTGCTGCTGGCGGTGGCCCGCATCGCCGGCGAAACCGCGCCGCTGCTGTTCACCGCGCTCAACAACCAGTTCTGGAACGCCGACCTGACCAAGCCGGTCTCCAGCCTGCCGGTGACCATCTTCAAGTTCGCGATGAGCCCGTACGAGAACTGGCAGCAGCTGGCCTGGGCCGGCGTCTTCCTGATCACGGTCGCGGTCCTCGGCCTCAACATCCTCGCGCGGGTCATGACCCGCCAAAAATAAGATAAATCAGGAGCTTCCGTCCATGTCCGCGACCGCTACCCCGCAGGCCCCCGCGCCCATCTCCGTCCGCCCGACGTCCCCGGCCGGCACCGCACCGAAGCTGGCCGCACGCGCCAAGCTCTCGGTCCAGGGCCTGGATTTCTACTACGGCAAGTTCCACGCACTGAAGAACGTCAACATCGACATTCCCGAGAACCAGGTGACCGCCTTCATCGGCCCGTCGGGCTGCGGCAAGTCGACCCTGCTGCGGACCTTCAACCGCATGTACGCGCTCTACCCGGAGCAGCGCGCCGAAGGCAAGATCATGCTCGACGGCGAGAACCTGCTGACCTCCAAGCAGGACGTGGCGCTGCTGCGCGCCAAGGTCGGCATGGTGTTCCAGAAGCCGACCCCGTTCCCGATGTCGATCTACGACAATATCACCTTCGGGGTGAAGCTGTTCGAGAACCTCAACGCCACCGACATGGAAGAGCGGGTGGAATGGGCGCTGCGCAAGGCCGCGCTCTGGAACGAGGTCAAGGACAAGCTGCGCCAGAGCGGTTCCGGCCTGTCCGGCGGCCAGCAGCAACGTCTGTGCATCGCCCGCGGCATCGCGATCAAGCCCGAGGTGCTGCTGCTCGACGAGCCGTGCTCCGCGCTGGACCCGATCTCCACCGCGCGCATCGAGGAACTCATCGCCGAGCTCAAGAGCGACTACACCGTGGTCATCGTGACCCACAACATGCAGCAGGCCGCGCGCTGCAGCGACCACACCGCCTACATGTACCTGGGCGAGCTGATGGAATTCGGCGAGACCGAGCAGATGTTCTTCAAGCCGCAGCGCCGCGAGACCGAAGACTACATCACCGGCCGCTTCGGCTGAGGCCGAGGCCGCGTCACGCGTTCCCGCACACGAAAGCCGACATGAGCGACAAACACCTCTCCACCCAGTTCGACAGCGACCTCAACAGCGTCTCGGCACGCGTGATGGAGCTCGGCGGCCTGGTCGAATCCCAGATCCGCAATGCGGTGCTGGCGCTGTCCCAGTTCAACAGCGAAGTCGCCGACGGCGTCATCGCGACCGAGACCCGCGTCAACGCGATGGAGATCGAGATCGACCGCGAACTGTCGTCGATCATCGCCCGCCGCCAGCCGACCGCGCGCGACCTGCGCCTGCTGATCGCCATCTCCAAGACCACCGCCAACCTCGAGCGCGTGGGCGACGAGGCCAACAAGATCGCGCGCATGGTGCAGTCCATCATCCAGAGCGGATCGGCGCGCGCCCTGCCGTCGACCGACCTGCGGGTGGCGGCCGACCTGGCTTCGGGACTGCTGCGCAAGGCGCTCGACGCCTTCGCCCGGCTCGACACCAGCACCGCGCTGGCGATCCTGCGCGAGGACGACCAGATCGACCAGGAGTTCGACGGCTTCGTGCGCAAGCTCATCACCTACATGATGGAAGACCCGCGCACCATCTCGGCCAGCCTGGACCTGCTGTTCCTCGCCAAGGCCATCGAGCGTATCGGCGACCACGCCAAGAACATCGCCGAATTCATCATCTACATCGTCAAGGGCACCGACGTGCGCCATACGCCGATGGAGCAGATCGAATCCGCGCTGCGCTAAAGGAGTTGCGCACCCCATGCGAAGAATGCCCCAGATCCTGATCGTCGAGGACGAGCCGGCGATCGCCGAGCTCATCGCCGTCAACCTGCGCCACAACGGCTTCCAGCCGGTCTGGGCCGCCGACGGCGAGGCCGCGCGCCGCGAGATCGCCACCGCGGTGCCCGATGCGATCGTGCTCGACTGGATGCTGCCCGGCACCAGCGGCGTGGCCCTGGCCCGCCAGTGGCGCGCCGATGCCCAGACCCGCACGGTGCCGATCCTCATGCTGACCGCGCGCGGCGACGAGCCCGACAAGATCGCCGGACTGGACGCCGGGGCGGACGACTACATCACCAAGCCGTTCTCCACCCAGGAACTGCTAGCGCGGCTGCGCGCCGCGCTGCGCCGCCGCGCGCCCGAGCCGCCGCAGGAGCGCATCGTCATCGGCCGGCTGACCCTGGACGCGGCGACGCACCGGGTCTTCTGGCAGGACACGGCGGATGCCGAGGCGCAGCTCCTCAAGGTCGGGCCGACCGAGTTCCGGTTGCTCGGCCACCTGATGCGCAATCCCGAGCGCGTCCACAGCCGCGCACGCCTGCTCGACCAGGTATGGGGCGACCAGGTGTTCATCGAGGAACGCACGGTGGACGTGCACATCAAGCGCCTGCGCGAATCGCTCGGCGCGGCCGGCGCGATGGTCGAGACGGTCCGGGGCGCGGGCTACCGCCTGTCGGCGAACGCTGCGGCCACGTCCGCCCGTGCCGCTGCCGCCAACTCGAGCCCTGCATGACCCTGCGTTTGCTGGGCCTGCTGATGGCCCAGATGCTGGCCATCGGGTCGGTATGGTGGATCGGTCCCCGGATCTGGCCCGATATCGGGCATGTGTCGATGCTGGCCATGGTGCTGGGCGCGGACCTGTGCGTGGTCTGGATCGTCTGGCTGAACAGCAGCCGTCGCGCGGTACGCGTCCTGCGGTGGCTCCGGTCGAACGCGCCGTTGGCGGAGGCGCCGGAACTCGGCGGGGCGTGGGGCGAGGCGGCCAACCGCATGCGCCGACGGCTGCGCGCGCTGGAGCAGGAAGCGGCCGACCACCGGGGGCGGCTGCAGGAAATCCTGTCGGCGCTGCAGGTGTCGCCCAACGGCGTGGTGCTGCTCGACGCGCAGCACCGCATCGAATGGTGCAACCAGACGGCCGCCCACCATTTCGGCATCGATGCCGACCGCGACCGCGAACAGGCGATCGGCCATCTGGTGCGCGATCCGTCCTTCACCGCCTACCTGGCCGGCCGCGACTACAAGCAGGATGTGGTGATGTCGGGACGCCACGGCACCGCCAGCCGTCCGGTCCGGCTGTCGGTCCAGCTGCATCCCTACGGGCAGGGGCGCATGCTGCTGCTGTCGCGCGACGTGACCGCGGTCGAGCAGGCCGAAGCGATGCGCCGCGATTTCGTGGCCAACGTCTCGCACGAGATCCGTACGCCGCTGACGGTGGTGTCGGGCTTCGTCGAGACGCTGCAGACCCTGCCGCTGGAGGCCGAGGAGCGCCAGCACTACCTGGACCTGATGGCCCGGCAGGCGCAGCGCATGCAGACGGTGGTCAGCGACCTGCTCACCCTGTCGCGGCTGGAAGGCGCGCCGGCGCCCGACCTGGTGGACTGGACCCCGGTGCGCACCCTGGTCACGCAATGCGAGCAGGAAGCCCGGGGACTCTCGCAGGCCCTGGGAGGAACCGACGGTTCCCTGGCCCACCAGCTGCAGTTCCCCTCGGCCGAGCAGATGGCGCAGGCTGGCGAGATCGCGGGCAACCAGAACGAGCTGCTGAGCGCTTTGTCGAACCTGGTCGGCAATGCGCTGCGCTATACGCCGCCGGGCGGCACGGTGGTCGTGGAGTGCGGGCGGCTGAACGACGGCCAACTCCGTGTGTCGGTGCGCGACAACGGCCCCGGCATCGCGCCGGAGCACATTCCGCGGCTGACCGAGCGCTTCTACCGGGTCGACCGCAGCCGCTCGCGCGAGACCGGCGGCACCGGCCTGGGCCTGGCGATCGTCAAGCATGTGGCGCAACGCCATGGCGCCCAGCTGCAGGTCGAGAGCACGGTGGGCAAGGGCTCGTGCTTCGCCCTGGTGTTTCCGGCCCGCCGGATCCGGGCCTTGCAGACGGGTTGAGCTTTTTGGGTCTATGGAAACCGCCTCCAGCCAAGGAATTTCCCTGGCATGGCGCTACCAAACCTGTAGCGCATCGTCCTGAAGGCCGAGCGGGCTGCTAGGCCGGCGCCCGGCGTACCGCCCGCCGGACCAGCAGGAGGAAGATGGTCGCGGTGGCCGCGAGCGCCAGGGAACTGGTTTTCCAGAAGGTGGAGGGCACGGGCAGCGGACCGAAGGGCCCCAGGCCCCGGTAGGCCGCCAGGTAGCCGCAGCCCAGCCCCGCGCCCCACAGCATCACGCTGTAGACCACCAGGGCCGACACGGTGATGCGGTAGCAGCGCAGCACGAAGACGCAGACGCACTGCAGCGTGTCGGCCAGGTGGTAGGCCGCCACCCAGGCCAGCAGCCCCGACGCGGTGGCGACGATGGCCGGGTTGGCGCTGTAGACCGCGGCCAGCGATTCCCGTCCGAAGAACAGTCCGCTCGCCAGCAGCACGGCCGTCGCCGACGCCATGCACAGCCCGGTGCCGACCGCCGCCCGCGCCCGCGCGGCATGGCCCGCGCCCAGCCAGTGGCTGGTGCGCGCACTGGTGGCGATGGCCAGCGACAGCGGCATCATGTAGAGCACCGCCGCCGCATTGGCCGCGATCTGGTGGGCCGCTGCGGCGGTGGTGCCCTGGCGGGCGATGAAGAGCGCCATCAGGGTGAAGGACGTCACCTCGACCATGATCGCCAGCCCCGCCGGGATGCCCAGGCGCGCGAAGGCGCGCAGCACCGCCGGATCGGGCCGTTCCATGCGCTGCCAGATCCGGTAGGGCGCATAGCCGGCCCGGGTGCGCAGCAGCCACACCCCGACCAGGCACAGCAGGCTGTTGACCACCAGCGTCGCCCAGGCGCAGCCGATGGCGCCCTGCGCGGGCACGCCCAGGCCGCCGAGCGCGAACCAGAGCGTCAGCGGCACCTTCAGCGCCAGCGAGCCGACCTGCAGCCAGGTCACCAGTTGTGGCTTGCCCAGGCTCTGGTTGAGCGTGCTGTAGAGCCGGAACAGGAGGGCCGGCGGCAGGGCCGCGGCCAGCACGCCGAGGTAGGCGGTGACGTCGCCGCGCAGCGCCTCGGGCACCTCGGCCCAGCGCAGCAGCGGCCCGGGGGACAGCAGCAGCGTCATGCCCAGCACCGCCGTCGCCAGGCAGATGTAGAGCGACTGCCGCACCGACGCGCCGATGGCCGCGAAGCGCCGCGCGCCGTGGTGCTCGGCCCAGACCGGCAGCAGGGCCTGCACCACGCCCATCAGCGCCACGTAGATGCTCACGAAGATGGCCGAGCCGACCGACAGCGCCGCCAGCGCGCCTTCGGAATGCCGGCTGGCGACGAGGGTGTCGGTCACGCCGAAGGCCATCACCGCCAGCTGGCCGGCGAGCACCGTCCCGGCGTGGCGCGCGATGGTGCGGAACTCCGATCCGGAATGCGGGATGGCCGGGGCGGCGGGGCGGCCGCTCATGGCGCGATGCGGCGGTAGAGCCGCAGGGTGTCGAACCGGTCCACCGGTCGCTCCACCTCGGCCACCGCCTGCCACCGGCGCGGATCGACCGCGCCCGGCGCGTCGCTGCGACCGGCGCGGTCGGTGACCAGCCAGTCGCAGCGCGGCGCGGCGGAGGCGTCCGCGTCCCGCGCCGGCACCATGCGCATGTCGCCGTGGAACTGCAGCGCCGCCACCTGGCCGCGGCTCAGCCCGAGGAATTCGGCGCAGGACGGATGGCCCGCGATCGCCGCCAGCCGCTGCACCTGCGCGGCGTAGCTGCGACCGTAGTCCAGCGCCGGCAGCCAGAGCGTCATCAGCAGCACCCAGACGAGCGCCGCGCCGCCGGCCGGCAGCACCAGGCTTTTCCAGATCGCCGCGCGGTGGCGGCCGACGCGCCACTTCACCAGCAGCAGCCAGCCGGCGGTCGCGGCCAGCGCCACGACGAGCGCCACGGCCGAGAAGGTCGGCACGAAACCGGGCGCCAGGCGGGCGACGTTGGCGGCCGGCTGGCGCGGCACGCCGGTCATCATCGCGATCCATACCACCCAGACGCCGATGGCGGCGCTGGAGAAGAACAGCAGCGTGAACCAGTCGATCAGCGCCGAGACGCTGCGCCGCAGCGTCGGCAGCGCGAAGGCGGCCAGCGTCGCCAGCGCCGGCAGGCCCAGCAGCAGGGCGCGGTCCGACGGGTCGGTCGACACCATCGCCCCGAGGGCCGTCGCCACGAACCACAGCGGCAGCGCCAGGTGGCGGTGCACCTGCGGGCTGGCGATCTGCCGGCGCCAGCGCCACAGCGTCCAGAGGCCCAGCGGCCAGGCCGGCCAGGTGAACCAGAGCAGCAGCTTGCCCAGGCTGCGCCATTCGCCCGGCTCCGGCAGCCGGGCCCGCCAGGCCCAGGCGTCCACCGCCCATGCCAGCAGCGCCGATGCCACGGTGATCGCCGCGACGATGCCCGCCCAGCGCAGGTAGGCGGCCGGCGTCGGCGGCGCGCCG
>JAKOND010000242.1 GCA_022702125.1 Burkholderiaceae bacterium | reverse complement strand
GGCGGTGCCCTCGGCGTCGATGCGCTCGTCGGCGTGGAACTTGGTGGTGATGGCGGGGAAGATGCCGCTCCAGGGTTGGCTGCTCATGGATACTCCGTTCGGGACTTTGAAAAGATACTTCAAATATATTTAAAGTATTCTTTGCGAGTATCAGCACAAACCATGCCTGCGCCGGTGTGGCCTTTTGGCCGGCGGACGCATCAAAACCGGGCGTGCGGTCAGTCCTGGCGGCGCGCTGCGGCGGTGCGCAGCGCGCGCATTGGTGCATCCGGGGGTAAATGGGGCGCCGGGACGGGCGCCGGGGTCGCTGGACTCAGCCGCCGCTGGCGGCCGCCAGCGCGCAGGCCAGCGACAGGACGCCCGCCGCCCCGCCCGCGATCCAGGGCACCGCGCGCGGTGCGTAGCTCAGGGCCCCGGCCGTCGCCAGCGCGGCGGCGGTCAGCACGCCCAGCCACAGCACCCAGCCCACCGTCCGGCCCTGCAGCGCCAGGCTGGCGAGGAGGCCGGCGACCAGGCAGGCGCCGCCCGCCACGCGCAACGGCAAGCGCCAGCGCCCGGGCGCGCGGCCCCGGCCGAAGACGTCCTCGAAATGCCGGTCCATCGCCAGCCCGAAAGCCGCCATGGCAGCGAGCGATCCGGCGAAGGCGCCGGTGGCGAGCCAGGCGCCGCTCATCGCGCTGCCTCCACGGCCACCGCGCCGGTCGCGGTCGTCGCGGCCGGCCGTTGCCGCGCCGAGCGCACCGCCGGCTTCCTGCGGCCCACCCACCACGCCGCCGCGCCCAGGCACCCGCCCAGCGCCAGCGTCACCAGGTCGAAGGCGGCCACCGCGGCCGGCCCGTGCCGCAGCGTCGTGCCCAGGGGGCTGTCGCTGGTCGCGGCGTCGAGCAGCGGGATGCCGGCGAACAGCGCCGCGCCCGCATACAGCACCGCCTGCCACATCCGCCGCGACGGCCAGGCCAGCCCGGCCGCCAGCGCCAGCGCCCAGGCGCCGAAGAAGCAGGCGATTTCCGCCTGCGGCCGCTCCGCCAGCCCGACCGGCAGCAGCCGGTTGGACCAGAAGTACGCGCCGATCGCCAGCGGCATGCCGGCCACCGCGCCGATGTTGAGCCCGTCCACCAGCCGCACGCCGAAGCCCGCCCGGCCGCCCTTGGCCACGGCCTTGGCGTACTTCTGGCGCTCCTTCACGGCCCACAGCAGCAGCCCGGTGGCCACCATCGCGCAGCCCGCCAGGCCCGAGACGAAGAACAGCGCCCGCAGCAGCGGGCTGGAGAAGTGCGCCGTGTGGAGCCCGACCATCACCCCGCGCGTCTGCGCCGCCGGCCGGGCGTCCTCGCCCGCCGCGGAAATCAGCGCGCCGGTCGCGCCGTCGAAGCGCACCACCGGCTGGTCGGACGACAGGCCCCGGCCCGCCTGGCGCTGCAGCACCACGGTGGCCTTCGCGTCGCCCGGGTGGTTGACGGTGATCCGCCCGACCGGCGCCCCGCCCCACCGGGCGCGGGCCTGCGCCACCAGCGGCGCGATCGGCACGAGCGGCGCCGCGACGCCGGCGGGCTTGCCGTCGCGCTCGGCGGTGGCCGGGAACACGTCCGCGAAGAAGGCCTTCTCGTCGCCCCGGTAGACCGCCTGCGGCGCCCACGGCATGTACATGAACATCAGCGTGACCAGCCCGGTGTAGGTGATCATCAGGTGGTAGGGCAGCGCCAGCACCGCGGTGGCGTTGTGCGCGTCGAGCCAGCTGCGCTGGCCCTTCTTCGGCCGGAAGGTGAAGAAGTCCTTGAAGATGCGCCTGTGGGTGACGATGCCGGTGGCGATGGCCACCAGCATGAACATCGCGCAGAAGCCCACGATCCAGCGGCCCCAGATCGCCGGCATGTAGTGCAGGTCGAAATGCAGGCGGTAGAGGAATTCGCCGCCGCGGGTCTCGCGCGGGGCCGCGAGGACGGCGCCGGTGCGCGGGTCGAATTCCGCGCGCTCGAAGCGGCGGCGGCCGGTCAGCGGGGGCGCGCCCTCGGGCGGGCGCGGCGCCATCCACGCGGCGCGCACCGACGGCTCGCGCTCGGTCGGCAGGTTGATGAACCAGCGCGGCGAGTGGCCCGCGCGCTGCTGCAGCGTGGCGACCGCACGGGCGGCGGCCTCCTCCTGCGGCACCGGGCCGGCGGCGGCGCGGTGCAGCTCGGGCCGCATCCAGAGCGTGATCTCGTCCTGGTAGTAGGCCGAGGTGCCGGCGCAGAAGATGGCGAACAGGAGCCAGCCGACCAGCAGGCCGGTCCAGGTGTGCAGCCAGGCCATGGACTGGCGGAAGCCTTCCTTCATGCCGCGCCTCCGGCCGCGCCCGTCGCCGCGTAGCGCAGCCAGACCAGCAGGCCCAGCACCGCCGACGCCAGCAGCAGTCCGCCCCAGGCGCGCGCGGCGCTGCGGGCGGCGAAGGTCCACATCGCCGCGCCGGCGTAGACGGCGAAGGAGGCCAGCGCGCCGGTCAGCGCCGTCTCGGACCGCGGCCCGGGCAGGTACAGCGCCAGCGCCGCCCCGGCGAGCGCGGCGACCGCATAGCCGCCGAACAGCGCCGCCGCGGCGCGCGCCGCCACGCCCAGCCGGTAGCGCAGGCCCTCGCCGCCGGCCGGCAGCCAGCGGTGGCGGGTGGATGCGGACGCGTCGGCCGCCGCGGCCTGCGCCGACGGATGGGCCGGCGCATGGTGCGCGCCGAAGCTCATGCCCGTGCCTCCGCGCTCACGGCGCCACGAAGGTCAGCGTGGAGACGTGCCGCGTCTGGCCGTAGGGCTTGCCGTCCCAGGTGCCCGAGGCGTCCTTGTCCAGGTGGCCCACCTCGGCCACGTACGTCCCGGGCCAGGGCGTGGCCAGGGTCACCCGGCCGGCCTCGTCGGTGCGGAAGGTCTTCTGCCACTTGGGCGGCCCGAACAGCACCACCTCCTTCCTGGCCAGCGGCCGGCCGGCCAGCAGCAGGGTGAAGGTGTCGGCGCCGGCCGCCGTGGGCACCAGCTCCAGCGGGTGGCGCGGGGCGGTCTCGGTGCGGCCGGCCTTGGCCTGGTAGAGGCTCGCCACGCCCTTGTCGTTGACGTGGCCGCCGACCAGCCGCGCATCGCCGCCGCCGGGCTGGAAGGAGAGGTGGTCGTCGTGGCGGGTCACCGGCAGGAGGGCGCCGTCGCGGGCCATGCCGCGCGGCGCGGTCACCAGCTTCAGGTAGCCGGCCTCGGTCTCGCGGACATCGTCGGCCCATTCGCCGAAGTAGGCCCGGGCCTCGCCGCCGGCCGCCGCCGCCGGCTCGATCCACACGTAATGCGCCCGGGCCAGGCCGCCGAGGGCCAGCAGGCAGGCCAGCAGGGTTTGCTTGATCATGGTCGTTTCTTTCGCGATGCTGAATGGAGGACGGCGGCCATTGTTAATGAGAATGCTACCCAAATGCAATTGAAGCCCTGCGCGGCGCGGCGGTTCGGCCGGCTCCCGCGGCGGCATCCGGCCGGCGCGGCCCATGCCGGACAATGCCGCGTCCCTCCCGCCCTCCCTCTTTTTTTGTGCCCGCCATGTCCCATCCCCTCGTCGTCATCGGCTCCGGCCTGTCCGGCTGGACCACGGTCCGCGAATTCCGCAAGCTCGACACCGCCACGCCGGTCGTGCTGGTCACGCTCGGCAGCGGCGACTTCTACGCCAAGCCCACCCTGTCGAACGCCTTCGCCCAGAAGCGCCTGCCGACGCAGCTGGTGACCACCCCGGCCGCCGCGCTGGCCGAGACGCTGCAGGTGACGCTGCGCGCCCATACCCGCGTCGTCGGCATCGACACCGCCGCGCGCACCGTGGCGCTGGAGGGCGGCGAGACGCTCGCCTACCGCGATCTGGTGCTGGCCACCGGCGCGCATCCGGTGCGGGTGCCGCTGCAGGGCGATGCCGCCGACCGGGTGCGCAGCGTCAATTCGCTCGACGACTACGGCGTCTTCCACCGCGAGCTGCCGGCCGGCGCGACGGTGGTGGTGATGGGCGCGGGCCTGATCGGCTGCGAGTTCGCCAACGACCTGCTGGCCGCCGGCTACCGGGCGCACCTGGTCGATCCCGCGCCGGTGCCGCTGTCGACCCTGCTGCCCGCCGATGCCGGCGCGGCGCTGGCCGAGGCCCTGACCGCCGCCGGCGCGGTGCTGCACGCGGGCGCCACGGTGCGGGCGGTGGACGCCGCCGGCGGGTCCGATCCCTCCGCCGCGCCGGCCGCGGAGGCGGCGCCGACGCTGCGGGTCACGCTGTCCGACGGCACGGTGCTGCGGGCCGGCGCGGTGCTCTCGGCCGTCGGACTGCGCGCCGAGACCGCGCTGGCCGAGGCCGCCGGCATCCGGTGCGAGCGCGGCGTCTGCGTGGACGACCTGCTCCAGACCAGCGCGCCGCGGGTGCATGCGCTGGGCGACGGCGCCCAGTACGCCAGCGCCGGCGGCCGGCTGCTGCCCTACGTGATGCCGGTGATGAGCGCGGCCCGCGCGCTGGCCGCGACGCTGGCCGGCACGCCGACGCCGGTGCGCTTCCCGGTCATGCCGGTCACGGTCAAGACGCCGGCGCTGCCGATCGTGGTGGCGGCGCCCGGCCCGGCGCAGGCCGAGGGCGGCCGCTGGAGCCGGCCCGAGGACGGCGTCTGGCATTTCCACGGCGCGGACGGGCTGCTGCGCGGCTTCGTGCTCGCCGGCAAGCAGACGCCGCGCCGCATGGAGCAGATGAAGCTGCTGGCGGCCTGAGCCGGCCCACCGCATCTCCGGCGGGCGGCGGGGCCGGGATCCCCACGAACGGATCGCCTCGCAGCCCGCATGCCACCTTGGCTGCCAGCTCTTTTTTCGATAGCAACACCCCCGCGTAGCCGCACGTCCCGCCGCTCCCGCTCCACCGCCGCCCCCCCCTCCGTCCGCCCGCCATGCCCGAACCCTACCTGCTGCCGTCCGACCCGCCCGAACCCGCCGGGCGCGCCCCCTCCGCGCCGGATGCGCCGCGCGCCGCCGGGGCGCCCGACGCCGCCGTCTTCATCGGCCGCTTCCAGCCCTTCCACAGCGGCCACCTCGCGCTGCTGCGGCAGGCGCTGGCGGCCGCGCCGCTCGCCGTGGTGGTGCTGGGCTCGGCGTGGCAGGCGCGCTCGCCCAAGAACCCCTTCACCTGGGAGGAGCGCGCCGAGATGATCGGCCTGGCGGTGGCCGAGGCCGACGGCCCGGCGGCCCGGGCGCGGCTGCGCTTCCTGCCGGTGCGCGACCTGTTCGACGAGGCGCGCTGGCAGGACGCGGTGCGCCACGGCGTCGAGGGCCTGCTGGCGCGCGAGGGCGCCGGCCGCGCCGCGCCGTCGGTGGCCCTGGTCGGCCACTTCAAGGACGCCACCAGCGACTACCTGCGCGGCTTCCCCGGCTGGCGGCTGCTGAGCCTGCCGCGTAGCGGGCCGACCGACGCCACCGCGGTGCGCAACGCCTACTTCGGCTGCGCCGGCGAGCCCGCGCACGGCGAGGCGCCGCTGGACCGGTCCCGGCTCGACGCCTGCCTGGCGGCCCTGACCGGCGAGCTGCCGCCCGCGGTGCGCGCCGTGCTGCGCGCCTGGGCCGCGCTGCCGCACTACGCCGCGCTGGCCGAGGAATGGCGCATGCTGCAACGCTACCGTGCCGCCTGGGCCGCCGCGCCCTACCCGCCGGTCTTCGTCACCGTCGACGCGGTGGTGCGCTGCGCCGCCCACGTGCTGCTGATCCGGCGCGGCGGCGCGCCCGGCCGGGGCCAGTGGGCGGTGCCCGGCGGCTTCCTCGAACCGCGCGAGACCCTCTGGCAGTCGGCCCTGCGCGAGCTGGAGGAGGAGACCGGCCTGCGCCTGCCGGAAGCCGAGATGCGCGCCCACCTGCGCTCGGTGGCGGTCTTCGACCACCCGGACCGCAGCCAGCGCGGCCGCACCGTCACCCATGCGCACTTCTTCGACCTGGGCGAGCGGCCGCTGCCCGCCGTCCGGGCCGGCGACGACGCGGCGGCGGTGCGGTGGATGCCCCTCGAACGCCTGCCGGCGCTGGAGCCGGAATGCTTCGAGGACCATTTCCACATGCTCGACCATTTCCTGCGGATCGTGCGGGACTGAGCACGGGGGCTCTCCCCGGGCGGCCGCCCGGGGAGGCCGGCCTACAATCCTTTTCCCTCACCGGCCGGCGGCCATGATCCACGCGTCCCGCCGGGCTGCGCGGCCGGCGGATTCCAGCGCCCAGGAGATTCCCGATGTCCCAGCAGAACAACCCCGCCGCCGCCCCCACCCCGGCTTCCAGCAGCACGATCGAGGAAAAGCGCGCCGAACTGCGCAGCGCCGCGCTCGCGTACCACGAGTTCCCGAAGCCCGGCAAGGTCGCCATCGCCGCCACCAAGCAGCTGACCAACCAGCGCGACCTGGCGCTGGCCTACTCGCCCGGCGTGGCCGCGCCCTGCGAGGAGATCGTCAAGGACCCGGAAGCCGCCTTCAAGTACACCAGCCGCGGCAACCTGGTGGCCGTCATCTCCAACGGCACCGCGGTGCTCGGCCTGGGCGACATCGGCCCGCTGGCCTCCAAGCCGGTGATGGAGGGCAAGGGCGTGCTCTTCAAGAAGTTCGCCGGCATCGACGTCTTCGACATCGAGATCGACGAGAAGGACCCGCAGAAGCTCGTCGAGGTGATCGCCGCGCTCGAACCCACCTTCGGCGCCGTCAACCTCGAGGACATCAAGGCCCCGGACTGCTTCTACGTCGAGCGCGAGCTGCGCAAGCGCATGAACATCCCGGTCTTCCACGACGACCAGCACGGCACCGCCATCACCGTCGCCGCGGCCATGCTCAACGCGCTCAAGGTGGTCGGCAAGGACATCGGCCGCGTCAAGCTGGTCACCTCCGGCGCGGGCGCCGCGGCGCTGGCCTGCCTGAACCTGCTGCTCAAGGTCGGCTTGAAGCGCGAGAACGTGTTCGTGACCGACCTGGCCGGCGTGGTCTACGAGGGCCGCACCGAGCTGATGGACGAGGACAAGATCCAGTACGCCCAGAAGACCGACCTGCGCTCGCTCACCGAAGTCGTCGCGGGCGCGGACGTGTTCCTCGGCCTGTCGGCCGGCGGCGTGCTCAAGCCGGCGATGGTCGCCACGATGGCCGACCGGCCGATCATCTTCGCCCTGGCCAACCCGAACCCGGAGATCTCGCCCGAGGACGCCCACGCGGTGCGCGGCGACGTGATCATGGCCACCGGCCGCACCGACTACCCGAACCAGGTCAACAACGTCCTGTGCTTCCCGTACATCTTCCGCGGCGCGCTCGACTCCGGCGCGACGACCATCACCGACGAGATGGAGATCGCCGCGGTGCACGCCATCGCCGAGCTGGCGCAGGCCGAGCAGAACGAGGTGGTCGCCGCGGCCTACGTGGGCGAGAAGCTGACCTTCGGGCCGGAATACCTCATCCCCAAGCCTTTCGATCCGCGCCTGATGATCAAGATCGCGCCCGCGGTGGCCCAGGCCGCCGTGGACAGCGGCGTCGCCAAGCGGCCGATCCAGGACATGGACGCCTACCGCGACAGCCTGCAGAACCTGGTCTACGCCTCGGGCAACACCATGAAGCCGATCTTCGCGGCCGCCAAGGCCGCCTCGAAGAAGCGCGTGGCCTACGCCGAGGGCGAGGAGGAGCGGGTGCTGCGCGCCGCGCAGATCGTGGTCGACGAGAACCTCGCCCGCCCGACCCTGATCGGCCGCCCGGCCATCATCGCCCAGCGCATCGAGAAGTTCGGCCTGCGGCTGCAGGAAGGCCGCGACTACGACATCGTCAACGTCGAGCACGACGACCGCTACCGCGACTTCTGGCAGACCTACCACCGCATGACCGAGCGCAAGGGCGTGACGGTGCAGGTCGCCAAGATCGAGATGCGCCGCCGCCTGGCGCTGATCGGCTCGATGCTGCTGCACAAGGGCGAGGTCGACGGCCTGATCGTCGGCACCTGGGGCCACACCCACCTGCACCTGCACTACGTCGACCAGGTCATCGGCCGGCGCGCCGGCGTGGGCACCTACGCCGCCATGAACGGCCTGATGCTGCCGGACCGCCAGGTCTTCATCGTCGACACCCACATCAACTACGACCCCACCGCCGAGCAGCTCGCCGAGATCACCATCATGGCGGCCGAGGAGATGGTGCGCTTCGGCCTGAAGCCCAAGGCGGCGCTGCTGTCGCACTCCAACTACGGCAGCAGCAACCACCCGAGCGCGGTCAAGATGCGCGAGACGCTGGCCCTGCTGCAGGTGCAGGCGCCGTGGCTGGAGGTGGACGGCGAGATGCACGGCGACGTCGCCCTCGACGAGGCGGGCCGCCAGGCCATCATGCCGCACAGCCCGCTGTCCGGATCGGCCAACCTGCTGGTGCTGCCCAACCTGGACGCGGCCAACATCTCCTACAACCTGCTCAAGACCGCCGCCGGCGGCGGCATCGCCATCGGGCCGGTGCTGCTGGGCGTGGCCCAGCCGGTGCACATCCTGACCGCCAGCGCCACCGTGCGGCGCATCGTCAACATGACGGCGCTGACCGTCGCCGACGCCAACGCCTCGCGCTGAAACCCCGCACCGCCCGGCCGTGGACGCGGCCGGGCGCGCGCATGCCGCGGCGAAGGAAAAACCCCGTGCCGGCCCCGACGAGCGGCCGGCACGCTTGCGTTCAGGCACGCTTTATCGGACACTAGCGGGCTGAAATTTCGGGGTTTTTCCCAGGTTTCCGAAAGGTTTTTTCATGGTGCGAGAAGGTGCCGGCACCCCGGCTGGTGGGCCCGAAGGTCCGCGGGGTGGGCAGGCCGCCCGGTGGGTCCAGGGGACGCGGGCCGCGGGCCGGCGCATGGCGTGGGTCCTCTGGGCCGTGGCCGCCGCCACCAGTCCGGTCCTCCAGGCCCGCGACGCACCGCCGGCTCTCCCGTCCGTCGAGGCAGCCGCGCTGCCGCCCCAGGGACGCGAGATGCTCGACCGCATCCGCCATGGAGGCCCTTTCGACCATGACAAGGACGGCGTCGTCTTCGGCAACCGTGAACGTCTGCTGCCTGCCCAGACCCGTGGCTACTACCGCGAATACACCGTGCGCACCCCGGGCGTCCGCGACCGCGGTGCCCGCCGCATCGTCTGCGGCGGCCGGATGCCGGCGCAGCCCGACGCGTGTTTCTACAGCAGCGACCACTACGCCAGTTTTCGCCAGATCGTCACCGACTGACCCATTCACCGCCGACGGGCTCCCCGCACCGGCACACCAGGCTGGCGGTTTCCACGACCGCCATGGAAATTTTGGACCTTAGAGAAAGAGAAGCGGAGATGGAAGCACCCCTTCGTCGCGACACGGACACCCCGCTGCGCGGCGTGCGAAGCAACATCGTGCAGTCGATCCGGGCGCACCGCGTGCCGGACCTGCAGGAAGCCGCCCAGTCCCTGGGCCACCACTTCCTGTACGCCAACCTGGCCAACGCACAGTCCAAGCAGGACGTGCTGGACATGATTGCCGCGCAATTCACCTTCCCGTCGCACTTCGGCAAGAATTTCGACGCGCTGTACGACTGCATGACCGATCCCTTGCACAAATCGGGCCCGCAACCGGGCTTCGTCGTGGTGCTGGAACAGATCCCGGCCCATGCCAAGTTCGACAAGGAAGCGCGCGAGCAGCTGCTCGACATCTTCCGCGAGGCCTCGGACTACTGGGGCGACCGCAAGATCCCCTTCCGCTGTTTCTATTCTTTTCTGTAGCCCGTTCTGCATCCACCAGCCAAGCAGAACGGGCGACCGAGGCTAGCCCTGCCAACGCAGTCGCTCCCGCCGGCATCGCCATCGATGCCGACACCGCCGAGAAGATGCCCACCGACAAGCTCGTCGACGTGTCCCCGCTGGCGCTGCGCATGAGCAGCCCCTTCAACGCGGGCTACTGGCTCACCGCCGCCTGAGACGGCGCATGAAGAAAGCCCGCCGCCCGCGGATGCAGGCGGCGGGCTTTCGTCCGTCCGGGGCCGCCGGTCAGGCCGTGGGCGAGCCGGTCTCCGCGACCAGGCGCGCCAGGTCCACATAAGCGTCCACCGGCACCTCCTCGGCCCGGCGCTGCAGGTCGAAGGCATGCGCCACGCCGCGCTGCGCCAGCCAGGCGCCCAGGGTGTGGCGCAGCAGCTTGCGCCGCTGGCTGAAGGCGACCTGCACCAGTTCGGACAGCAGCGCCACGTCCACCGCGGCCGGGGCCTCGCGCGGCACCATGCGCACCACCGCGCTGTCCACCCGCGGCGGCGGGTCGAAGCTCTCGGGCGGAACGAAGAGCACGTCCTCCATCGCGTAGCGCCACTGCAGCATCACCGACAGCCGGCCGTAGGCCGCGGTGGCGGGGCGCGCCACCATGCGGTCGATCACCTCCTTCTGCAGCATGAAATGCTGGTCCGCGACCACCGCCACGTGGTCGAGCAGGTGGAAGAGGATGGGCGTGGAGATGTTGTAGGGCAGGTTGCCCACCACGCGCAGCTTCGCGGTGCCGCGCGCCTGCGCCACCCGGGTGAAATCGACCTTCAGGACGTCGGATTCGATGACGTCGAGCTGCGGATGGGCGCGCAGCCGGGCGGCCAGGTCGCGGTCGAGTTCGACGACGGCGAGCCGGCCCAGGCGCTCGACCAGCGGCTGGGTCAGCGCGGCCAGGCCGGGGCCGATCTCGAGCATGGCGTCGCCGGGCTGCGGCGCGATGGCGTGGACGATGGCGTCGATGATGCCGCCGTCGGTCAGGAAATGCTGGCCGAAGCGCTTGCGGGCGATGTGCTTCACGGGTGCGAGGGGCTCCGGGACAGGGTGGAATGCATGCGATGGAGCGCCGAGGACGCCGCGGAACCGGTTTCGCCGGGCCGCCGGTGCCGCCCCCGCGGGGGGGAGGCGCCGAAGGCGCTTCGGGGATGGTCCGTCACTGCGGCGGGTCGCGCAGTTCGACGTAGGCGCGGGCGCGCAGCTCCTGCAGCCAGTTGGCGTAGGCCTCGTCGAGCTTCTTCTCGCGCACCGCGCCGCGCGCCATCTCGCGCTGCTCGCGCTGGTTGAGCGTGTGCTCGCGGCGCTCGACCAGCTGGATCAGGTGGACGCCGAAGCGCGACACCACCGGATCGCTGACCTGGCCCGGGGTGAGGCCGCCGAGCGCCTCCTCGAACTCGGGCACGAACTGGCCCGGGTTGGCCCAGCCGAGGTCGCCGCCCTGGGCGGCGCTGCCGTCCTGCGAGTATTCCTTGGCCAGCGTGGGGAAGTCGGCCTGGCCGGACTGGATGCGGCGCTTCAGGTCGGCCAGCTGGGCGATGGCCTGGGCCTCGGTCATCTGCGGCGTGGTGCGCAGCAGGATGTGGCGGGCGTGCGCCTGGACCACCTTGGACGCCTGGGCATCGGGCTGCAGCTTCTCGATCACCCGCAGGACGTGGAAGCCCGCGGGCGAGCGGATCGGGCCGACGATGTCGCCGGCCTTGGCGTTGCGGGTGGCATCGACGAAGAGCGCCGGGTAGCGGTCGGCGCTGCGCAGGCCGAGCACGCCGCCGCCGGCGCGGTCGGGCGCGTCGGACAGGGTGCGCGCCAGGTGCGCGAAGTCCTCGCCGGCGCGGGCGCGCTCGGCGATGCGGCGGGCCTTCTCCAGCAGCGGCGCGACCTGGTCGGGCCGGGCGTCCTCGGGAACGATCACCAGCACCTGCGCCAGGTTGATGTCCGGCACCGCCGCGCGGGCCGGCGTGCCGCCGGTGCCGCCCTGCTGCTGCTCCAGGATGTACTGGTCGAGTTCGAGGTCGCTGATCTTGACCCGGCCCTCGACTTCGCGGTCGCGCAGGCGCTGCAGCAGGATCTGGTTGCGCAGCTCCTCGCGGAAGCGCGCCGGCGTCAGGCCCTCGGCGCCGAGGCGGCGGCGCAGGCCGGCCACGTCGGTGTCGTTCTGGCGGGCGACGTTCTCCTCGGCCAGGTCGACGGTGCCGTCGTCGACCTTGATGCCGGTGTCGCGCGCCTGCTGCAGCTGGGCCTTCTCGAGGATCAGGCGTTCGAGCACCTCGCGCGCCAGCGCCGCGCGCGGCGGCAGGTTGCCGTTGTTCTGCTGGGCGATCTGGCGCGACACGCGGGCGATGCGGGCCTGCACCTCGCCGTTGGTGATCGGCTCGGAATTGACGACCGCGACGATGTAGTCGGCCTGCCGGTTGCCGGACTCGGCGGCGGCGGCGCCTTCGGGCGTGGCGGGCGCGGCGGCCGGGGATGCGGCGGCGGGCGCGGACAGGGCGCCGCGCGGCGAGAGGCCGGAGCCGGACGAGGGACGCAGGCCCTGCGCCGGGGCCGCGAAGGAGGCGGCGGCCAGGACGGCGGCGAGGCCGTACGGCGCCAGGGGCGCCAGCGTGGCCGCGAGACGGTTGCAGAAGGTCATAGGTGGATGTGCGGGGAGGACGGGCCGCGGAGGCAGGGGGGGCCGGGGCGCGCGGTCAATCGTAGTTGCTGAAGCGGCTGGGCGAGGTGACCTGGTCGCGCAGGTACTGGTAGCGCGGGATGTTCTGCCGCAGCACCACCAGCGGATTGGAACCGACCCGCGAGAAGCCCAGGAATTCGATCTGGAACAGGACGCTCTTGTTGGCGGTCGTGGTGCTGGTCTGCTGGCGCTGCACGACGATGCGGCCGATCCAGCAGTCGCCCTCGTACTCGAAGCCGGCGACCATGTTGACCAGCTTGCTGTCGTCGATGTTGTAGTTCATGCGGCCGACCGAGTAGATGCGCCCCGGGCCCTGCCCGCGGCCGGCGCCGAGGTCCAGGCCGCGGTCGCCCCAGAGGTCGTTGATCGGCCACTGCCAGCCGACGTCGATCAGCTGGCTCGGCGTGGTGATGGTGGAGGTCACGCGCTGGCGGCGGTAGGCCGCGCTCACCACCCGGTAGTCGCCGGGGTTGTAGCGCGCGCCGACCACCGAGCGGATCGACTGGTCGGTCTTGGGGTTGTACTGGAAGGTGGAGTCCAGCGCCCACTGCCGCGTCCAGTTGACGCTGGCGCCCAGCAGCACGTCGCTGAGCCGGTCGGTGGCGACCGTGCCGCCGGGCAGCGTCACCCGCTGGTCCTCGAAGCGCAGGCGCTGGGCGATGCCGAAGCGCGCGGCCTCGGCGCCGGTGTCGGCGTCGAGCAGGCGGGTGGTGGTGCCGAGCGTCAGCAGGTTGTTGTCCGAGATGCGGTCGTTGCCGATGTAGGCGTTCTCGGTCCAGATGCTGGCGAAGTTGAAGTCGCTGTAGGAGGTGTCGTAGACCGGCAGGTAGTTCTGGTCGCGGTAGGGCGTGCGCACGTAGAAGGCGCGCGGCTCCAGCGTCTGGCGGAAGGACCGGCCGAAGTAGTTCGCGTCGCGCTCGAAGACCAGGCCGGTGTCCAGGCTGGCGGTGGGCACGCTGCGGCTGGCCGAGGTCATGCCGTTGGGCAGCGCCTCGTCGAACTGGTAGGCGGTGGCGTGGAACTGCAGCTTGGGCGTGAAGAACCCGCCCGGCGCGATGAAGGGCCGGCTGATCTGCCCCAGCGCGAAGGCGCGCTTGGCGTTGGGCTGGTTGGTCAGCGCGCGGTTGGCCTCGAAGCGGGTGAAGTCGGTGGTCACCGAGTAGTCGAAGCCGGCCTGGTCGAGCTTCGCGTAGCCGACGGTGAGCTGCGGCATGCGGTCGTACGGCGGCACGATGGCGGTCGTGGTCCGGGTGTCCTGCAGCGTCTGCCACTTGAGGGTGCGCAGGGCGACGGAGAAGTCGTTGCGGCCCCAGTTCAGGTTGACGTCGGTCGGCAGGGTGCGCGTCATCAGCGTCGGCGAGATGCGAGAGAAGTCGCGCCAGTAGTCGTCGTCGCTGACGCGGTTGATGTTGTACGCCAGGCCGAGCGCGCCGATGCCCGGGATGCCGGTGTCGAACAGGCCGGTCTGCTGGGCGGACAGGCCCCAGCGCGCGCGCTCGCGCAGGGTGTCGTAGGGCACCCAGTTGCCGCGGACCTGGCCGCGGTAGGTGTCCTCGAGGTAGCGGAACTCGCCGGCCAGGTCCACGCCGCGCTTGGTCTTGACGGACGGGTAGAGGGTCGCGTCGCGGTTGGGCGCGATGTCCCAGTAGTACGGCACGATGGTCTCGACGCCGTTGACGTTGCCGGTGGCGATGACCGGCGGCAGGAAGCCGGACTTGCGCTTCTCGGTCAGCGGGAAGCTCAGTTCGGGCAGCGGCACGGCGGGCAGGCTCTTGAAGCGCAGCTTGGCGTCCTCGGCGATGCCGGTGTCGGCGCCCTGGTCGATGGTGATGGAGCTGGCCGTCAGGATCCAGTCGGGCACCCAGCCGTCGCCCGGCCGGCGCCGGCAGGTGGTGTAGGTGGCGTCGTGGATGACCATGTTCTCGTCGTCGATGAAATCGACCCGGCGCGCCTCGCCGTAGGCGCCGTTCTGCAGGAACTTGTAGCGCGGCTGCTCGAAGGTGCCTTCGAAGGACTCGACCCGCAGGTCGGCCGCCGGGCCCTCGAACTGGTTGCCGGCCTGGTTGATGCGCACGTTGCCGGTGGCGGTGGCGCGGTCGGTGGGCTGGTCGTATTCGAGCTTGTCGGCACGGATCACCGTGTCGCCGCGGCGCAGTTCGGCGTCGCCCTCGACGCCGGTGGTCAGGCCGGTCTGGCCGACGGTGCGGTCGCCGGTGACGTAGACCGGCAGCGAGCGGCGGTCGTCGCGCGGGATCTCGTCGCGCAGCAGCGGGCTGGCGCGCAGCACCGGCGCGTCGGGCACGGCGCCGGGCAGCGCGGCGGGGGGGCGGGTGCGCGGCGCGACGGAGGCGTCCGGACGCGTCGGCGCGGCGCGCAGGCCCTCGGCGTCCAGCGCATCGGAGATGGCGTCGGCGCCGGTCTGCGCCCACAGCGGGGCGCCCTGCAGCAGGGCGGCGGCGGCCAGCAGCGCCAGCGGCGTCTTGCGCAGCGCCGGCGGGGAACGCCGGGCGGCGGCCCGGCGGCGGGAGGAGCCGGGCAGGCGGGACATCGTTCGGCTCAGGTCGGGCATGGGAGGCGGAGATCCATCGGGGAGGTCCAGCGCGCGGATCGGGTGATCGGAAGACGGCGCGGACGGGCGACGCGAGGGGGCGGCCGTGCCGGCGCAGCGGCACCGCTTTGTAGAATGGGATTATCCATGACCCCACCCGCCGCACCCGCGTCGCCCCCGCAGGACGCCGCCGCCGCCCTGCCCGGCGGCACCGCTCCCTCCACGCCGTCCCCCGCGCCCGCCTCCGGCGCCGTCCCGCCGCCGGCCGCCGGCGATCCGGTCGCCTGGGCCGACCCGGCCCGTGCCGCCGCCTTCGGCGCCTGGCTGGCGCCGGTGGCCGCGCGCCACGGCCTGCGGCCGGAGAGCCTGCGCACCGCCTCGGCCGACGCGAGCTTCCGCCGCTACCTGCGCCTGGACGCGCCCGGCCTGCCCGGCGGCACCGCCATCGTCATGGACGCCCCGCCCGCGCTGGAGGACAGCCGGCCCTTCGTGCGCATCGCCGCGCTGCTGCGCGACGCCGGCCTGCGGGTGCCCGAGGTGCTGGAGTGGGACGAGGCGCACGGCTTCCTGCTGCTCGACGACCTGGGCCGCCGGACGGTGATGGAGGCCCTCAAGGACGGCGCCTCCGGCCCGGACGGGCGACCCTCGGCCGAGGCCGCGCTGCCGCACTACCTGCAGGCCATCGACGCGCTGATCGCCTGGCAGCGCGCCTCGCGCCCCGGCGTGCTGCCCGCCTACGACGCAGCGCTGCTGCGGCGCGAACTGCAGCTCTTCCCCGACTGGTACCTGGCGAAGCACCGCGGCGTGGCGGTCGAGGGCGAGCTGGCCCGCACGCTCGACAGCACCTTCGACCAGCTGGTGGCGCGCAACCTGACGGCGGCGTCCGTCTACGTGCACCGCGATTTCATGCCGCGCAACCTGATGCTGCCCGCCGGCGGCGACCCGCGCCCGGGCGTGCTCGATTTCCAGGACGCGGTCTACGGCCCGATCACCTACGACATCGCCAGCCTGATGCGCGACGCCTTCCTGAGCTGGGAAGAGGATTTCGTGCTCGACGTCACCATCCGCTACTGGCAGCAGGCGCGCAAGGCCGGCCTGCCGGTGGACGCGGACTTCGGCGCCTTCTACCGCGACGTCGAGTGGATGGGGCTGCAGCGCCACCTCAAGGTGGCCGGCATCTTCGCGCGGCTGACGCTGCGCGACGGCAAGCCCCGGTACCTGGCCGACACGCCGCGCTTCATCGCCTACATCCGCGCCACCGCCGGCCGCTACCGCGAACTGCTGCCGCTGCTGCGCCTGGTGGACCGCATCGAGGGCACCGAGGCCGTCGTCGGCTTCGCCTACGGGCGGATGGGCTGAAGCGGACGCGAAACGGCCCGACGGCCCAGGTGACACCTGGGCCGGCAGCTCCCATAACCATAGCAAGCCACCCGCCGCCATGCCCCGCATCCACTGCCCCGTGCCGCTCGTGCCCGGCGAATGCATCGACCTGCCGGCCGGCGCCGCGCGCCATGTGCAGGTGCTGCGGCTGCAGCCGGGCGACGGCCTGACGCTGTTCGACGGCCGGGGCGGCGAACACGCGGCCACGGTCGCGCGCATGGGCCGCAGCACGGTCGCGGTGGACGTCGGCGCCCACGACCCGGTCGAGCGCGAGGCCGCGCGCCCGGTGCACCTGCTGGTCGGCATGCCGGCCAACGAGCGCATGGACTGGCTGGTCGAGAAGGCGGCCGAGCTCGGCGCCGCCGGCATCGCCCCGCTGCTGACCGCGCGCACCGTGCTGCGGCTGGCCGGCGAGCGCGCCGAGAAGAAGCAGGCCCACTGGCAGGCGGTGGCGGTGGCGGCCTGCGAGCAATGCGGCCGCAACCGGGTGCCGGCGGTGGAGCCGGTGCGCGCCGGGGCCGAGGGATGGGCGCACCTGCCGCCGGGCACGCTGCGCCTGCTGCTGACGCTGCGGCCCGACAGCCGCCCGCTCGCCGAGGCCGCCGCCGGCCATGCCGGCGCGGTCGCGGTGCTGGGCGGCCCCGAGGGCGGGCTGACGCCGCAGGAGGAGGACGCGGCGCTGGCCGCCGGCTTCCGTCCGGTCACGCTGGGCGCACGGGTGCTGCGTTCCGAGACCGCGCAGCTCGCGGCCCTGGCGCTGCTGGCCGACGGCGCCCGAGGCCGCTGACGCCGGGCGCCGGGACCGCGCGCCCGGGATGCCTGCCGGCGGCCGGCCCTGCCTGCGGCTTCCCTACGCACCGGTAGGAGCCCTCCCACGGCGATTGCGGCAGAGCACCGATACGGGGCACGGATCGGCGCACCGAGAGTGGGCACTCCTCTGAAACCCCACTCTGCCGGCAGCGATGGTCGGCGCCGAATGCCCGCCATGTCTTCCCTGCTCGCCCTCGACCTCGACCGCTTCACCCCTTCCCGCCCGGCACCGCCGCACCCCGTGCCCGCCCGGCTCCGGCAGACCGCGCAGCCCGCCAACGACGCCCTGCCGACCGACCGGGCGCGCTACGACGCCCTGCTCGACCGGCCGCGCGATCCGGACGTCCGCGCCGCCGCCCGCGCCTACCTCGACCGCCAGCTGCAGGCCGCCGCCGGCCTGCCCTGCGACCTGCCCGAGCAGCCCTCCGGCCTGGCCGACTGGATGCACGCCGGCGTCGAGGCCGTCGGCGCGCAGTACCGCGACTACCTCGCCGGACGCAAGGCCGGCGCGCCCCGCCGCTTCTTCGGCAACCGGGCGCACGCGCTGCACTTCCTGCGCGGCGTCGCGCCGACCAAGCTGGTCGACGGCTCCTGGCTCTACGGCGTGCTGCGCCACTGGCAGAACCCCCGCCACGCCGATCTGGTGCGCACCTACGTGGAAGAACTCGGCGACGGCCAGCCCGGCAAGAACCATGTGCTGCTGTACCGCCGCCTGCTGGCCACCCACGGCCTGGAGCACTGGCGCGACCTGCCGGACGACCGCTACACCCAGGGCGCGCTGCAACTCGCGCTGTCGGCGCACGCCGACGCGCTGCTGCCCGAGATCATCGGCTTCAACCTCGGCTACGAGCAGCTGCCGCTGCACCTGCTGATCACCTCCTACGAACTCAACGAACTGGGCATCGACCCGTACTACTTCACGCTGCACGTCACCGTGGACAACGCCGACAGCGGCCATGCCCAGCGCGCGGTCGACGCGGTGCTCGACGCGATGCCCCGCCTGGGCGACGGCGACGCGTTCTGGCAGCGGGTGCGCAACGGCTACCGGCTCAACGAGCTGGGCGCCGGCACCGGCAGCGTGATCGCCGGCTTCGACATCCAGGCCGAAGTCGAGCGCATCTTCGCCCGCAAGAGCGGCGCCGGCCGGGTGGCGCATTCGGACTACTGCCGCGTCGCCGGCCGGGCGGTCAACGACTGGCTGTCCCGTCCCGAGCAGGTGGGCGACTTCCTGGCCGCGCTGGAGGACATGGGCTGGATCGTGCGCAACGCCCCGGTGGCCGAGAGCCGTTTCTGGGGCCTGCTGCAGGGCGAGCGCGCCGAGATGTTCGGCGTCTTCAGCCGCTACGAGCTGCAGGTGATCCACGACTGGATCCGCGGCCCCGAGGCCAGCGCCGACGGCGCGCCCGCCCCGACCGATGCCGCCCCGGGCGCGTCCCGCCGCCCGGCCAGTTTCCGCGCCCAGACCCGCCTGGCCGCCGCCCGGGGACTGCAGCAGCCCGCCCTCGACACCGGCCTGGACCTGGACGACCCCGACGTGCAGGAACTGCGCCGCCGGCTGGATGCCGCCGAGGACGTGACCCGGCAGGGCGAACTGCTGGTCGAGGCGATGGCCCCGGCGCACCACTGGACGGCCATGGGCCTCTACGCGACGCAGCGCTTCGTGGCGCTGGCGGGCTGAGTCCCCCGGGGGACGCTGGTGCGACCCTTGCATGTTCGACAATCCATTCTTCCCTTATCCGAGAAAAAGGATTGCTCCATGCTGTTTTCGTCCGTCCGACGCCCGGGCTTCACTCTGCGCCGCAGTGCCCTCGCCGCCAGCCTCGGCCTCGCCGCCCTGGCCGCGCAGGCGCAGACCCTGGTGCCGCCGGCGCCGAGCGCCGCGACCCAGCGCGCCCTGCAGTCGGTGGAGGCCGCCGCGCCGGTGCGCCAGGTGCTCGACGACCTGCGCGCCGACCATGACCGCGCCATCGGCGAGCTGCGCACGCTGGTGCAGATCCCGGCGCCGCCGTTCAAGGAGCAGAAGCGCGCCGAATATTTCGTGGCCCGCCTGCGCGAACTCGGCATCGCCGACGCGCGCATCGATGCCGAAGGCAACGCCATCGGCATCCGCAAGGGCACCGGCCAGGGCCCGAAGCTGGTGGTCTCGGCCCACCTGGACACGGTGTTCCCCGAGGGCACCGACGTGACGGTCAAGGAGCGCGAGGGCCGCCTCTACGCCCCCGGCATCTCCGACGACACCCGCGGGCTGACGGTGCTGCTGTCGTGGCTCAAGGCGCTCAACGAGCGCAAGCTGCAGACGGTGGGCGACATCGTCTTCGTCGGCAACGTCGGCGAGGAGGAACTCGGCAACCTGCGCGGCATCAAGGCGCTGTTCCGCGACCACCCGGACATCGACGGCATGGTCGGCCTCGAACCGGGCACCGGCGAGACGGTGCTGACCCAGGGCACCGGCAGCCACCGCTACGACGTGGCCTTCAAGGGCCCGGGCGGCCACAGCTTCGGCGCCTTCGGCCAGGTGCCGAGCGCGATCCACGCCATGGGCCGGGCCATCGCCCACATCGGCGACGTGCGCACCCCGAGCGATCCGAAGACCACCTTCACCGTCGGCAAGGTCGGCGGCGGCACCTCGGTCAACACCATCGCCGGCGACGCCAACATGGCGATCGACATCCGCTCCAACGCCCTGCCGGCGCTGCTGCAGACCGAGAAGGACATCATGGCCGCCATCGAGCGCGGCGTGGCCGAGGAGAACCAGCGCTGGAGCGGGCCGGAGCGCATCGCCTCGGCGCGCATCACGTCCAGCGCCAAGCTGATCGGCGACCGGCCGGCCGGCGCCACGCCGACGGACTCGGCCATCGTGCAGGCGGCGGTCGCCTCGGTCGCGCTCGCGGGCCAGAAGCCGGCGCTGCGCGGCGCCAGCACCGACGCCAACGTGCCGATGAGCCTGGGCATCCCGGCGGTCATCCTCGGCAGCGGCGGCAAGACCGGCAACTTCCACGCGCTGGAAGAGTGGTTCGACCCCACCGACGCCTGGAAGGGCGCGCAGACCGCGCTGGTGACGGTGCTCGGCCTGGTCGGCGTGCAGGGCGTGAGCGAGCCGCTGCTGGCCCGCCGTCCGGCGCCGGCCGCCCCGTCGGGCGCCGCGCGCTGAACGGTTTGCGCCCGCCGGCGGCATCGGCCGCAGAATGGGTGTCCGGCCGGACGGCGCCACGCCTCCGGCCACCCCCCTCGCATCAGGAGAGAAACATGGGATTGCTCGATTCGGTCATCGGTTCGGTACTCAACGGCGGCAGCGCCGGCATCGGCGCCGGCACGCCGCCCGGCGCGGCACCGGGTGCTCAGCCCAGCGGGGGCGCAGCGGGCGGCCTCGGCGGGCTGCTGGGCGGGCTCGGCGGCCTCGGCGCCCTGGCCGGCGTGCTCGGCCCGATGCTGACCGCGCCCGACGGGCCGGTGGGCGGCCTGCCGGGGCTGGCGCGCAAGTTCTCCGACGCGGGCCTGGGCCACCTGGTCGAGTCCTGGATCGGCAAGGGCGCCAACCTGCCGGTCTCGGGAGGGCAGGTGCAGGACGCGCTCGGCGGCGACCTGCTCGGCACGATCGCCGCCAAGGTCGGCATGGACGCCGCCCAGCTGCGCGAGATGGCGGCGCAGTGGCTGCCGCAGATCGTGGACCGCCTCACGCCCGACGGCCACCTGCCGCCCGAAGGCAGCGCGCCCGGCTCGGGCGACCTGCTCGGGGCGCTCGGCGGCCTGCTGCAAAAACGATAGCTGCGAGCCAAGGCAGTGCCTTGGCTCAGTCATGAAAAAAACCGGGAACGGATCCTCGCGGACCCGGCCCGGTTTTTCTTCGTCCGCAGACCCGGAGGCGCCTCAGGCCGCCGCGTCCGCCCCGACCGGCCGCGCGGCCATCGCCGCGATCACCTGCGCCACCGAGGCGGTGAGCTTCTTGGCGTAGGGCACGTGCAGGAACTCGTTCGGGCCGTGGGCGTTGCTCTTCGGGCCGAGCACGCCGCAGACCATCATCTGCGCGGCGGGGAAGCCCTGGCTCAGCAGGTTCATCAGCGGGATGGTGCCGCCCTGGCCGATGTAGCCGCAGCCGGCGCCGAAGTGCGCGCGCGAGGCGTCGTCCATGGCCCGGGCGAACCACGGCGCGGTGGCCGGCGCGTTCCAGCCGGTGGCGCCGCCGCCGCCCTCGAAGGTCACCTTGGCGTTGTAGGGCGCGTTGTCCTCCAGCAGCCGCTTGAGTTCGGCGACCGCCGGCGCGGCCTCGACCAGCGGCGGCAGCCGCAGGCTGAGCTTGAAGGCGGTCCAGGGCCGCAGCACGTTGCCCGCGTCCTTCATCGCCGGGAAGCCGTCGGCCCCGGTCACCGACAGCGTCGGGCGCCAGGTGCGCGCCAGCAGCGCCTCGACCGGGTCGGTCGTGGTCGGCAGCGCGAAGGCGGTGGCGCCGTCGCAGTCGTAGTGCGCCCAGGGGAAGCGCTTGTACAGCTCGTCGCCCAGGATGGCGGCGGCGGCGCGGGCCTGCTCCAGCCGCTCGGCCGGGATCTCGCAATGCAGGTGGGCGGGCAGCAGGCGGCCGGTGGCGCTGTCCTCCAGCCGGTCGAGCACGTGGCGCAGGATGCGGAAGGACGACGGCACCACGCCCGAGGCGTCGCCCGAATGCACGCCCTCGGTCAGGATCTCGACCTTCAGGGTGCCGGTGGCGTTGCCGCGCAGGCTGGTGGTGAGCCAGAGCTGGTCGTAGTTGCCGGCGCCCGAATCGAGGCAGACCACCAGGCCCACGTCGCCGAGCCGGTCGCGCAGCGCCTCGACGTAGAGCAGCAGGTCGTAGGAGCCGGATTCCTCGCAGGTCTCGACCAGGCCGACGATGCGCGGATGCGCCGCGCCCTGGCTCTTGAGCGCCTGCACCGCCGCGATGCTGGCGTAGATCGCGTAGCCGTCGTCGGCGCCGCCGCGGCCGTAGAGCTTGCCGTCGCGGTAGACCGGCGTCCAGGGGCCGAGGTCGCTGCGCCAGCCGGTGAATTCGGGCTGCTTGTCGAGGTGGCCGTACATCAGCACCGTCTGCGCGGTGGCCGGCGCGGCGCCGTCGGCGCCCGAGGCGGCGTCGATCTCGAAGAAGATCACCGGCGTGCGGCCCGGCAGCCGGACCACCTCCAGCCGCAGGCCGGGCACCTTCTGCGCCTCGACCCAGGCGGCGGCGTTGCGCACCACCGTGTCGATGTAGCCGGCGGCCTGCCAGTCGGGCGCGAACATCGGCGACTTGGCCGGGATGGCGATGTAGTCGGTCAGCTGGCCGACGATGTCGTCGTCCCAGGCCTGGTCGACATGCGCCTGCAGCGCGGCGGGTTGCAGGACGGAGGCGGGAATGCGGGCGTTCATGGCGGGGCTCCTGGCGTCGGATGGCGGGAAAGGAATGAAGGGGGGCGCGCGGCGGGCGGGGCGCGGGGGGTGCGGGATGCGGCGTCGGAACACGCATCGCGCACCGGGCGCGGAGGCCGCGGCGCTCGGTCGGTCATTGCATCACACCCTGCGGGACATGGCACATGCTTCGGACGCGTCCCCGATGGCGCGGCGGCTATTGAGCCGGGGGGCGATGGCGCTTGAGGGGGAGCGGGTGGTCGGGGCACAGGGCCGGAGGAGGGGGCAAGACGCTTCCCTCCGCTCATGTCCCCCGGCGTCGCCCTGCGGGCGCCGCCTCCTCCTTGACTTCGCTGCGGGAAGCATCTCCCCCCCTGCTCCTGCGCTGCGCCTGGGCGCAACGCGCTGGGGGTTCGTGTGGGCACTGCTCGGAATTCGTCCCGCCGCCATGTCACCGCCTCTTCGAACCGGCGCGGCGCTCGTCCGGAGGGACGGGGCGGGCGGCGCAGTGAAGTCGAGGAGGAGCGACGGACGCAGTCCGTCGCGGGGGACATGAACGGAGCCGCCCGCCCCGTCCCTCCGGCCCCCCGAATGCCCCCCATCCCCATCCCCATCCCCAATCCCTGATCCCCGGACCCCGGAAGCTCTCGCAACGGCTCAGCTGCGCTCGAACCGGAACACCGCCGTGCCCGCGCGGGCGTTGGGCAGCACGCGCACCTCGCGGCCGTCCTGCAGGCCGAAGGCGTCGAGGATGCGCAGGCGGTTGTTGCGCGCCAGCACCGCGAAGTCGCGGAAGGTGCCGACCCGGATGTTGGGCGTGTCGTACCACTGGTAGGGCAGCCGCCGGGTCACCGGCATGCGGCCGCGCAGCACGCTCAGGCGGTTGGGCCAGTGCGCGAAGTTGGGGAAGGCGACGATGCCCATGCGGCCGACCCGCGCGGTCTCGCGCAGCATGGTCTCGGCGTTGCGCAGGTGCTGCAGGGTGTCGAGCTGCAGCACCACGTCGAAGGCCCCGTCCCCGAACAGGTCCAGCCCCTCGTCGAGGTTGCGCTGGATCACGTTGACGCCGCGCTTGACGCAGGCCAGCACGTTGGCGTCGTCGATCTCGATGCCGTAGCCGGTGCAGCCGCGCTCGTCGCGCAGCAGTGCCAGCATCTCGCCGTCGCCGCAGCCCAGGTCGAGCACCCGCGCGCCCTGCGGCACCAGCCGGGCGATGGAACGCTTGGTTTCCAGGTCGCTCATGGCAGGGCCTCCAGGGCCGGCGTCGCGGGGGCCGTCGCCGTGACGGCGGCGCCGGTGGCGATGCCCGCGAAGTAGGCGCGCATCACGTCCAGGTAGCGCGGGTCGTCGAGCAGGAAGGCGTCGTGGCCGTGCGGCGCATCGATCTCGGCGTAGCTCACCGTGCGCTGGTTGTCGAGCAGCGCGCGCACGATCTCGCGGCTGCGCAGCGGGCTGAAGCGCCAGTCGGTGGTGAAGCTCACCAGCAGGAATTTCGCGGCGGTCCGCGCCAGCGCGCGGGTCAGGCTGCCGCCGTGCTCGCGGGCGGGGTCGAAGTAGTCGAGCGCGCGGGTGATGAGCAGGTAGGTGTTGGCGTCGAAGTATTCGCTGAACTTGTCGCCCTGGTAGCGCAGGTAGCTCTCGATCTGGAATTCGACGTCCTGGGTGGTGTAGCGGTAGGGCGTCGGGGCGGACGGCCCGGCGCCGCTTCCTGCCGCGCCGTCGGCCCCGGTGCCGACGGCGCGGCGCAGCTCGCGGCCGAACTTCTCGTTCATCACGTCGTCGCTCAGGTAAGTGATGTGACCAATCATGCGCGCGATGCGCAGCCCGCGCTTGGGCACCGTGCCGTGCGCGTAGAAGTGGCCGCCGTGGAAATCCGGGTCGGTGACGATGGCGCGCCGCGCCACCTCGTTGAAGGCGATGTTCTCGGCATTGAGGTTGGGCGCGCTGGCCACCACCACCGCGTGCCGCACCCGCGCCGGATGGCGCAGCGACCAGGACAGCGCCTGCATGCCGCCCAGGCTGCCGCCGAGCACCGCCGCGAGCGTCTCGATGCCCAGCGCGTCGAGCAGCCGGGCCTGCGCGTCCACCCAGTCCTCCACCGTCACCACGGGGAAGTCCGCGCCCCAGGCCCGGCCGGTGGCCGGGTTGGTGTCCATCGGCCCGGTCGAGCCGAAGCAGGAGCCCAGGTTGTTGATGCCGATGACGAAAAAGCGGTCGGTGTCCACCGGCTTGCCCGGGCCGATCATGGTGTCCCACCAGCCCTCGGAGCCGGGCTGGTCGGCGTAGACGCCCGCCACGTGGTGCGAGGCGTTGAGCGCGTGGCAGACCAGCACCGCGTTCGAGCGCCGCGCGTCGAGCGTCCCGTAGGTCTCGTAGGCCAGGGTGTAGTCGCGCACCGTGCCGCCGCTCTGCAGCGGCAGCGGTGCGGCGAAATGCATGGATTGCGGCGTAGCGATGAACGACATGTCGAAAAAATGCCCGGCATCGCTAAAAAACGAAGCCGGGCGGCGCGCGGGTCGTCGGACGGATCGGTCTTTAGCTGAATTTATGAAGCGCCCGCAAGCTGGAGCAAATCGGCGCGTTGAGGCAAAAGTATATCGAGATCGCCTCCCGCGACGCCGGACCGGGCCCGCGCCGAACCGGTATCCCCTGGCATTGACCCGGTATTGACAAACGCCAATTTCGCGCATAATGGCTTTCGCACCGGAGTCACTCGACGACGGTGCAGGTTGCGGTGTAGGTCAGTTTCGCGTCTTTGAAGTCGTCACAGGTTTGTTGATTGCGTCGCCGGGACTCATCGCTATTCGGTCTTTTTCCAGGAGTCCCTCTTCCATGGGCAACAAACTTTACGTGGGCAACCTGCCCTATTCTTTCCGCGACGACGATCTGCAGCAGACCTTCAGCCCCTACGGCCAAGTCTCCAGCGCCAAGGTCATGATGGAGCGCGACACCGGCCGCTCCAAGGGTTTCGGCTTTGTCGAAATGGGCAGCGATGCCGAAGCGCAAGCCGCGATCGAAGGCGTCAACGGCCAGTCGTTCGGCGGCCGTGGCCTGGTGGTCAATGAAGCGCGCCCGATGGAGCCGCGTCCCCCCCGTAGCGGTGGTGGCGGCTACGGCGGCGGTGGTGGCGGCGGCTATGGCGGCGGTGGCGGCGGCTACGGCGGCGGCGGCCGCAGCGAAGGCGGCTACGGCGGCGGCGGCGGTGGCCGCAGCGGCGGTGGCGGCGGCTACGGCGGTGGCGGCAACAGCGGCGGCGGCTACGGCGGCGGCCGCGGCGGCTACTGATCGACGCGCTGTCTCACAGACAGAAAGCAAAAGGGCCCATCGGGCCCTTTTTTCATGCCCGTCCGAAAGCGCACGGGGCAGCTTACCGGCGGTTTCCTTTGCCCCGGGGGTTCCCGCATAATGATTCGTCGCTGCTGCGCGGCAGCGTCAGGCTGCGAGGATCCAGGAGGTTCGCGTCGTTGTCTGCAAGGTTCGAACGCCCGGAATCCATCGCTCTCCCGTTCGTTTTAGGAGGAGTCCCTTTCATGGGCAAGAAACTCTATGTCGGCAATCTGGCGTACGCAGTGCGCGATGCCGATCTGGAACAGGCGTTCTCGGAATACGGCACCGTCGCCAGTGCCAAGGTGATGATGGACCGCGAAACCGGACGCTCGAAGGGCTTCGGTTTCGTCGAGATGGGCAGCGACGAGGAAGCCCAGCAGGCCATCCAGGGCCTGCACGGCCAGCCCTTCGGCGGCCGTGACCTGGTGGTCAACGAGGCCCGCCCGATGGAACCGCGTCCCCCTCGCACCGGCGGGTACGGCGGCGGCGGTGGTGGCGGCGGCTACGGCGGGGGAGGCGGCAGCGGTGGCGGTGGCGGCTATGGCGGCGGCGGGGGCCGCGGCGAGGGCGGCTACGGTGGCGGCGGCGGTCGCAGCGGCCCGGGCGACGGCGGTTTCCGCAGTCCCTACGGCACCGGTCCCCGCGGTGGCGGCGGCGGTCGCCACGGTGGCGGCGGCAATGGCGGTGGCGGCAACGGCGGCGGTTACGGCTACTGATCCAGCACGCGCTCCCGGTCCGGTCGCACGGACCCTGCGAAAAGGCCCTGCGGGGCCTTTCGCGCTTTTTGCTCCAGTGACACGGCATCCCCTGCGCGGATGGCGGCCTGCCCCTGGCCCCCGCCCGCACCGGCGCTAGCCGGCCGGCGGCCCCTGGCGGTGCTTGCGCGCCCGGCCCACCAGCAGCCGGTCGAACAGCGCGCGCGGCAGCAGGCGCAGCACCCCCGCCACCACGCCCATCGGCCAGGGGATGACCCGGAAGCGGACGCCCCGGTCGATCGCCCGGTAGGCCTGGTCGGCGAAATCCTCGGGCTGCATCAGGAACGGCATGCCGTAGCGGTTCTCGCGGGTCAGCGGCGTGTCGATGTAGCCGGGGCAGAGGGTCACCACCCGGACGCCCGCCGGCCGCAGCTCGCCGCGCAGGCTCTCGCAGTAGGCGATGACGGCGGCCTTGCTCGCGCAGTAGGCGCCGTGGCCCGGCAGGCCCCGGATGCCGGCCACGCTGCCGATGCCCACCAGCGTGCCGCTGCCGCGCCGCGCCATCGGCGCGACGAAGGGCTGGAAGGTGGCGGCCATGCCGGTGTTGTTGGTGGCGAAGGTGCGCGCCATGACCGCGATGTCCTCGGCGAACGCGGTGTCCATGCCGACGCTGATGCCCGCGTTGGCCACCACCACGTCGGGCAGGCCCTGGGTGGCGATGCACCGCGCGCCGGCCGCCATGATGTCCTCGGGCCGGGTCACGTCCGCCGCGTAGACGCCCACGTCGTCCGCCGGAATGCCCTGCGACCGCGCCCAGGCGGACACCTCGTCGGTGCGGCGGGCCGCCAGCGCCAGCCGGAAGCCGGCCCGCCGGTAGCGCCCGGCCAGCGCCTGCCCGATGCCGCTGGAGGCGCCGGTGATGAAGACCAGCGGCGCGGTCGGCGGCAGGGGCGCCAGGGACGGCGGAGCCCGGAGGGACTGCGTGCCCGCGGCGGCGGCGCCGCTCATCGCCGGCTCCCGGCGGGCTGCAGCGTGCCGCGCACCCGGCCGCGCAGCACGGCCACGCGCTCGACGTTGTCGTAGTCGAGGTTGTCGCCGACGAAGCGGTCGGCGCCGCGGATCAGGGTGACGGGCCGGTCCGAGCGGACCTTCTCGGTGTCGAGGAAGGCGTGCAGGAATTCGCCGCGGAACTCCATGCGCGGCACCGGCTGGCCGGAGGCCGAGGTGGTCGGATCGCGCACGATGACCGCGTTGCCCAGCAATTGCACCTCCGAGCCGTCGCCGTTGCTCAGCGCGCGGTTGGCCGTGGCGGTGGTGCGCTCCCCGCGTTCGCCGAATGCGCCGATGCGGGGCCGGTCCACCTCCAGGGTGTCGTTGTCCGGATAGTGCCGGCCTTCCGGGCCCTGGATCTGGCTCTTGAGACGCCCGTCGGGGTAGAAGTTCCGGACCGTGAAGTCGCGCATGAAATAGTCCGGTTCGTGGCGCGGCGCCACGGCGGCGGCGGCCGGCCCCGCGGCGTCGGGCGTGTTGCGCACCAGCCAGTAGCTGCCGAGCGCGAGCGCGCCCATCAGCGCGATCGGCAGGTAGATGGAGGCGCGGTCGAAGCCGCGGCGCAGCAGCGGCAGCAGCTTCATCGCGCCGTCCCCGGACGGGCGGCACGGCCCGTCGTTGCGCGGCGCCCGTGCGCGGAGCGGTCCCGGATCGTGCTCACGCCAGGTAGTCCTGCAGCAGCGCGCGGTAGCGGCCGCCGGCCACCAGCAGCAGGTCGCACAGCTCGCGCGCGGCGCCGTGGCCGGCGGTGGCGGCGGTCACGTGGTGGGCCACGGCGCGCACCTCGGCATGGGCGCCGGGCGGCGCGCAACTGAAGGCCGCGCGGCGCATGACCGGCAGGTCGGGCCAGTCGTCGCCCATGGCCGCGGCCTGGTGCCACTGCAGCCCCAGGCGGGCCAGGGTCTCCTCGGCGGCCGGCAGCTTGCGCTCGGTGCCGTAGTAGACCCGGGAAATGCCCAGCGCCTGCAGCCGCGCGCGCAGGGGCCGCGAGTCGCGCCCGGTGATCACCACCGGCTCGATGCCCGCGCGCTGCAGCAGCTTGAGGCCGTGGCCGTCGAGGGTGTTGAAGCGCTTGGACAGCTCGCCGCCGACGCGCGGGTCGGATTCGGCGTATTCCGAGAAATAGATGCCGCCGTCGGTCAGCACGCCGTCGACGTCGAAGAAGGCCACCCGGACCTCCTGCGCGCGCAGCAGCAGCTCGGGGTCGAACGCCACCACCGGCGCGTGCGGCGCGGGCACGACCGGCAGGACCGGCGTGCCGGCGGCGTCGGCGGCGGCATCCGTGGCGGGGGGGGTCGGGTTCGGTTGCGCGGCCATCAGATGACCTTCGCCCGCATCAGGTCGCCGATGTGGACCATGCCGACGAGCCGGCCGTCGCCGTCGGCCACCGGCACCGCGGTGATGCGGTGCAGCTCCATCAGCTCGACCGCGTCGACCGCCAGCGCGTCGGCCGCCAGGGTGCGCGGCCGGGGGTGCATCACCTGCTCGGCGGCGACGGCGCGCAGGTCGGTGCCGTCCTCGACCAGGCGCCGCAGGTCGCCGTCGGTGAAGATGCCCAGGATGCGGTCCTCGCCGTCGACCACGACGGCGGCGCCGAGCGCCTTGGCGCTCATCTCGCGCATCAGGGCGCCCAGGGCGGTGGCGGGCGCGACGCGCGGCAGCGCGTCGCCGGTGCGCATCACGTCGGCGACGTGCGTCAGCAGCCGGCGGCCGAGCGCGCCGCCGGGGTGCGAGCGCGCGAAGTCCTCCGACCGGAAGCCGCGCGCGTCGAGCAGCGCGACGGCCAGCGCGTCGCCGAGCGCGAGCTGCGCGGTGGTGCTGGCCGTGGGCGCGAGGTTGAGCGGGCAGGCCTCGCGGTCCACGCCGCTGTCGAGCACGATGTCCGCGTGCCGCGCGAGCGAGGACGCCGCGCCGCCGGTGATGGCCACCAGCGGCACGCCCAGGCGCCGCAGCACCGGCAGGATGGTGGTGAGCTCGGCGCTCTCGCCGCTGTTGGAGATGGCGACGACCAGGTCCTGCCGCGTCACCATGCCGAGGTCGCCGTGGCTGGCCTCGCCGGGGTGGACGAAGAGCGCCGGCGTGCCGGTCGAGGCCAGCGTGGCGGCGATCTTGCGGCCCACGTGGCCGCTCTTGCCCATGCCGGTGACGACCACCCGGCCGGTCACCGCCAGCACCGCCTCCACCGCGCGGCAGAAGGACTCGCCGGTGCGGGCCTTGAGCCCGGCGACCGCGGCCGCCTCGATGTCGAAGGTCTCGTGGGCCATCCGCAGCACCCGCGCGGGGTCGACGGGTCGGGCGGAGGGGGCGCTCTGGGTCATCCGCGCATTTTATCGGCGGGGCGTCCGGGCCGCGGTATCCCTCCGTGGCGGGCGCCCGGCGCGCGGCGGGGCGCGACGGTACGATGGCCGACTCCCGGCGCCACCCCGCGCGCCCCCTCCTCCCGCCCGACCCCCCATGCACGACCTCCACGTCCACGACTACCTCAAGCAGCACATCCGCACCGTGCCCGACTGGCCCGCGCCGGGCGTGCAGTTCCGCGACATCACGCCGCTGCTGCAGAACCCGCAGGTGTTCCGGGTGCTGATCGACGCCTTCGTGCACCGCTACATGGACCCGGCGCTGCGGCCCGACGTGGTGGCCGGCCTGGACGCGCGCGGCTTCATCCTGGGCGCGGTGGTGGCCTACGAGCTCAACGTCGGCTTCGTGCCGATCCGCAAGAAGGGCAAGCTGCCATTCACCACGGTCGAGGAAAGCTACGAGCTGGAGTACGGCAGCGCCACCGTCGAGCTGCACGCCGACGCGGTGCACCCGGGCCAGCGGGTGCTGCTGATCGACGACCTGATCGCCACCGGCGGCACCATGATGGCCGGCCGGCGGCTGCTGGAGAAGCTCGGCGCGACAGTGACCGAGGGCGCGGCCATCGTCGACCTGCCGGAGCTCGGCGGCTCGCAGCGCCTGCGCGACAGCGGGCTGCAGCTGTTCACGCTGATGGATTTCTCGGGCCACTGAGACGGCGGGCCGGCCGCCCCGGCACCTGGCCGCGCCGCCTCAGCGGCCGGGGACGCTCGCCGGCGGGCCGTCGACGATGGTGCCGCCGCTGCTCGGCAGCGCGCCGGTGTCGGCCGGCCCGGAGGCGGACGGCGCGGGCGCCGTCGCGCCGCTGCGGGCGCCGCTTCCGGTCCGGCCGCCCTGTGGCCGGACCGCGTCCTGGCCCGCGGAACCGGCGCCGCCCTTGCGCGCGCCGGTTCCGGCGGCGCCCCGGCCGTCGCGCGACGGGCCGCCGCCGCTGCCGCGGTCGCTGCCGGAATCGACGGTGGCGCCGTCGCGCCCGGTGGTGCTGCTGCTGCCGCCGGAGGTCCCGCTGTTGGAGGTCGAATCCTGCGCGAAGGCCGGCGCGGCGCCCAGGGCGCAGGCGGCCGTCAGCACGGCCGACGCGGCGATGCGCGAGGAGAGGGAAAGTCGGGAAGGGGTCATGGCGTGCTCCTGGTGACGGGGCGGAACCCGCCCCGGAAGGCGGCGACGCGCTGCCGCGCCGCCGTTCCCGGACCACGGTAGGCCGGCCCCGTCCGCATCGGGCAGGCGGGCGACGCCAGGGTCTGTAGGACCACGGCAACGTCCCGCCGGCCTTCCGCCCGGTGCCCTCCGGCCCGGGCGCGCGGCGTTTCCCCGGCCGCCTACTTCCCGATGCAGAAACTCGAAAAGATCACGCCCAGCAGGTCGTCCGCGCCGAAGGCCCCGGTGATGGCGTTGAGCGCGTTCTGCGCGAGGCGCAGCTCCTCGGCCAGCAGGTCGAGCGACGCGGCCTGCGCCTGCAGCAGCGCGGCGGCCTTCATCAGGTGGCCGTCGACCCGGCGCAGCGCCTGCACGTGGCGTTCGCGGGCCAGGTAGACGCCCTCGGGCGCCGACTGCCAGCCGGCGATCTCCAGCAGCCGGCGGCGCAGCGCGTCGAGGCCGGCGCCGGTGCGGGCCGACAGCAGGATGCCGTCCGCGGTGTCCGCGCCGGTCGGCAGGCCGGCGCCCGCGGGCAGCGCGTCCTGCTTGTTCCAGAGGTCGAGCACCGGCACCGATGCGGAGAGTTTTTCCGCCATGGCCCGCGCGATATCTTCGTCTCCTGCTGCGTAATCGATAGCATCCATCCGGGTCAGGTCGTGCAGGAACAGCACCGCGTCGGCCCGGGCGATCTCGTCCCAGGCGCGGGCGATGCCGATCTTCTCGACCAGGTCCTCGCTGTCGCGCAGGCCGGCGGTGTCGATCACGTGCACCGGCACGCCGTCGATCTGGATGGTCTGCGCCACCTTGTCGCGGGTGGTGCCGGCGACCGGGGTGACGATGGCCAGCTCGGCGCCGGCCAGCGCGTTGAGCAGCGAGGACTTGCCCGCGTTGGGCTGGCCGGCGATGACCACCGTGATGCCCTCGCGCAGCAGCGCGCCCTGCCGCGCGCGCTGCATCACGCCCGCGAGCATCTGCTGCAGTTTCGATAGCTGCCCGTCGGCGTCGGCCTTGCGCAGGAAGTCGATTTCCTCTTCCGGGAAATCGAGCGTCGCCTCGACCAGCATGCGCAGGTGGATGAGCGCGTCGCGCAGCGTCGCGATCTCGGCCGAGAAGGCGCCGGCGAGCGAGCGCCCGGCGCTGCGGGCGGCGGCCTCGGTGCTGGCGTCGATCAGGTCGGCCACGGCTTCGGCCTGGGCCAGGTCGAGCTTGTCGTTGAGGAAGGCGCGCTCGGTGAATTCGCCGGGCCGCGCCAGCCGCAGGCCGGGCAGGCGCGACCGGCCGGTGGCGGCGTCCGGTTCGGCGGCCGCCTCCAGGCAGCGCGCCAGCAGCAGCTGCAGCACCACCGGGCCGCCGTGGGCCTGGAGTTCGAGCACATGCTCGCCGGTGTAGGAGTGCGGCGCGGCGAAGCGCAGCGCGATGCCCTGGTCGATGGGCTGGCCGGCGGCGTCGCGGAACGGCGCGTAGCAGGCCTCGCGCGCGGGCAGGTCGCGGCCGCACAGCGCGCGGGCCAGCGTGTCGAGCGCGGCGCCGCTGCTGATGCGCACGATGCCGACGCCGCCGCGTCCGGGCGCGGTGGCGATGGCGGCGATGGGGTCGTGGTGCGGTGCGGTCATGCGGCGGTCTCTGTCGGAACGGAAAAAGGGCCGCCCAACCCTCGGGTTGCGGCGGCCCTGCGGGCGGCGGCGCGGCGGCTTACTTGCCGAGCACGCCCAGGCGCTTGTTGATCACGTACTGCTGCGCGATCGACAGCAGGTTGTTCGTGAACCAGTACAGCACCAGGCCGGCCGGGAAGAAGAAGAACATCACGCTGAAGGCCAGCGGCATGATCCACATCAGCTTGGCCTGCATCGGGTCCGGCGGCGTCGGGTTGAGCCAGGTCTGCAGCATCGAGGTGGCGGTCATCAGCAGCGGCAGGATGAAGTACGGGTCCGGCGAGGACAGGTCCTTGACCCACAGGATCCAGGGCGCGCCGCGCATCTCGACCGAGGACAGCAGCACCCAGTAGAGCGCGATGAACACCGGGATCTGCACCACGATCGGGAAGCAGCCGCCCATCGGGTTGACCTTCTCCTCCTTGTAGATGCGCATCATCTCCTGCTGCATCTGCTGCGGCTTGTCCTTCAGGCGCGAGCGCATCTCCATGATCTTCGGGTTGATGGCCTTCATCTTGGCCATGCTGGCGTAGGCCTTGGCGTTGAGCCAGAAGAACGCGGCCTTGAGCAGCACCACCAGCGCGACGATCGCCCAGCCCCAGTTGTGCAGCAGGCCGTGGAGCTTGTCGAGCAGCCAGTACAGCGGCTTGGCCAGGATGGTCAGCCAGCCGTAGTCCTTGACCAGCTCCAGGCCGGGCGCGAGGGCCTCGAGCTTCTTCTCCTCCTGCGGGCCGGCGTAGAGCGTGGCGTCGATGGACTTGGTCGCGCCCGGGGCGATGGCGCCCAGCGGCACCGTCATGCCGGTGGCGTAGAGGTTGCTGTCGACCTTGCGCATGAACAGGTCGCGCGGGATGCCCTGGCCCAGCACCCAGGCGGTGGCGAAATAGTGCTGCACCATCGCCACGTAGCCGTTGTCCGACTGCTTCTGGATGTCGACCTTGTTCTCCTCGATCTTCTTGAACTCGACCTTCTGGTACTTGCCCGCGTCGGTGTAGACCGCCGGGCCGGTGAAGGTGGAATAGAAGGACGACTCGCCCGGCGGCTTGTTGCCGTCGCGCACCAGCTGCAGGTAGAGCTGCGGCGACACCGGCGCGGCGCCGGTGTTGACGATGTCCTGCTTCACGTCGATCGCGTAGTTGCCGCGCCGCACGGTGTAGGTCTTGACCAGCTTCACGCCGCCGAGGTCGGGCGACTCGAAGCGGATGTCGAGGCGGTCCTGGCCGTCGGCCAGGGTGCGCGGGCCGGGCACCGCGGTCATCACCGTGTGGTGCGTCGGGAAATTGCCGCCGATCAGGCCGGTCTGGGCCACGTAGACTCGGGCGCTGCTCTCGTCGAGCAGGCGGAAGGGCTGGCTGCGGTCGGCCAGGTCCGGCACCTGCAGCAGCTCGGCGCCCACCAGCGAGCCGCCGGCGGTGTCGAAGGTCAGCTTGAACAGATCGGTCCGGACCTCCACCTGCTGGCGCGGCGCCGCCGGCGCGGCGGGCGGCAGCGCGGTGGTGCCGGGCGGCAGGCCGGCGGTCGATCCGGCGGTGACGACGGCCGGCGGCACGCCGCCGTTCGCGGCGGCGGTCGAGGCGGCGACGCCGGTCGGCACCACCGGCGCCTGCTGGGCGGCTTCGGGCGTGGACGAGGGGAAGAATGTCGGCTGGTGCCCGTTGTGCACCTGCCATTTGTCCCAGATCAGCACCATCGAGAAACCGAAGACCACCCAGAGGATGGTGCGGCGAATGTCGTTCATGAAGACTTCTTTTCAGGGGAAGACGAAAGGGGACCCGCGGTACCGGGCCCCGGCCGTGACGGGAACGCAGGAAAGAGCCGCCCGGCGCGCGGGAGTTCCCCGGGCACCGGATCGCAGCCGCCGTCGCACCACGGCCCGCAGCGCACCAGGCGCCGCAGCGTCAGGTAGCTGCCGCCGGCCGCGCCGTGGCGGTCGAGCGCCTCCAGCGCGTACTGGGAACAGCTCGGCACGAAGCGGCAGTTGGTGCCCAGCCACGGGCTCAGCAGCAGCTGGTAGCCGCGCACCAGCCCCGTCAGCACGCGGCGCGGGCTCACGGCCGCACCGCCTGCCGGCCGATGGCCGGCGCGTCGGCGGCCGGCAGGGCCTCCGACGGCGCGGCGGCGGGACGCGGCTTCGGCTGCGATTGCGGCGCGATGCGCGACAGCAACTCCTGCAGCTCGGCCCGCACCGCCTGCCGCAGCGGCGCCGAGATCGCGCTGACGAACTGCTTGCGGTCGAAGGCGCTGCGCAGCCGGACCACGTAGGCGGCCGGCCGCAGCGCCTGGCCGGCGTCGGCGGCCGCGACCGCCCGGTCGTGGCACAGCGCGTAGACCTGCCGCCGGATGGCGTTGCGGGTCACCGCGCGGCGCGCCCAGCGCTTGGGCACCAGCGCGCCGATCCAGACCGGATGGCCGGCGAACAGCGCCTGGGGATCGGGCGCCGGCGCGCCGTCCGCGACGGCGGGCGCCATGCGCGGCGCACCGGCGGATCCGAGGACCAGCCGGTGCAGGGCGAAATGCGGGGTGCGCGAGACGATGCCGCCGGCCATGGCGGCCTGGAACTGCGGGCGGCTCTGGAGTCGCTGCACGGCAGGGAGATTCAGGCGCCGGCGCGGCAGCGGACGGCGGGAAGCCGGCCGTGCCGCGCCGTCATGCATGCTGCGGCAGGCAAACCGCCGCAGCACCGGGCCATCAGGCGGCCAGGCGCTTGCGGCCCTTGGCGCGGCGCGCGTTGATGACGGCGCGGCCGCCGCGGGTCTTCATGCGGACCAGGAAACCGTGGGTACGGGCGCGGCGGGTCTTGGAGGGCTGGTAGGTGCGTTTCATGGTGCTGCTCGTTGCGTGGCAAAGGGTTCGTGGAAATGCCCTGCATGCACGAAGACGCCGGGCCAAAAGGTGTTTCTCGCCCCGGACGACGTCCAGGGAAACCCGCGATTATCACCAAGTCTGCCGATGCTGGCAACGCGAAAGGCCTTGACCCGCATGCGGAACCCCCGCGCGGCCCGCCGGGAGGCGGATCGCGCGGGGGCGGAACGACCGGTCCCGCACCGGTCGCGGGGAACCGGCGCGGCACCCGGAACGGGGGCGCCGGATCAGTGGAACTGCTCTTCCTCGGTCGAGCCGGTCAGCGCGGTGACGCTGGACTGGCCGCCCTGGATCGCGGTGGTCACCTCGTCGAAATAGCCGGTGCCGACCTCCTGCTGGTGCGACACGAAGCTGTAGCCCCGGCCGCGCGCGGCGAATTCGGGCTCCTGCACCTTCTCGACATAGGCCGACATGCCGCGGGCGGCGTAGTCCTGGGCCAGGTCGAACATGTTGAACCACATCGAGTGGATGCCGGCCAGGGTGATGAACTGGTACTTGTAGCCCATCGCGCCCAGTTCGCGCTGGAACTTGGCGATGGTCGCGTCGTCGAGGTTCTTCTTCCAGTTGAAGGACGGCGAGCAGTTGTAGGCCAGCATCTTGCCCGGGTGGACCTTGTGGACCGCGTCGGCGAACTTCTTGGCGAAGGCCAGGTCGGGCGTGCCGGTCTCGCACCACACCAGGTCGGCGTAGTGGGCGTAGGCGACGGCGCGGGAGATGGCCTGGTCGATGCCCTTCCTGGTCTTGTAGAAGCCTTCGGCGGTGCGCTCCCCGGTCAGGAAGGGCTTGTCGTTCTCGTCGTGGTCGCTGGTGACCAGGTCGGCGGCCTCGGCGTCGGTGCGGGCGATGACCAGCGTCGGCGTGCCGCTGACGTCGGCGGCCATGCGGGCGGCGACGAGCTTCTGGACCGCGTCCTGCGTCGGCACCAGCACCTTGCCGCCCATGTGGCCGCATTTCTTGACCGAAGCCAGCTGGTCCTCGAAGTGCACCCCGGCGGCGCCGGCCTTGATCATGGCCTTCATCAGCTCGAAAGCGTTGAGCACGCCGCCGAAGCCGGCCTCGGCATCGGCCACGATCGGCGCGAAGTAGTCGACATGGCCCGCGTCGCCCTGGGAGATGCCCTTGGACCACTGGATCTCGTCGGCGCGGCGGAAGGTGTTGTTGATGCGCTCGACCACCGTCGGCACCGAGTCGACCGGATAGAGCGACTGGTCCGGGTACATGGCGGCGTAGCTGTTGTTGTCGGCGGCCACCTGCCAGCCCGACAGGTAGATGGCCTTGATGCCGGCCTTGACCTGCTGCATCGCCTGGCCGCCGGTGAGCGCGCCCAGGCAGTTCAGGTAGGGCTCGTCGTGCAGCAGGTTCCAGAGGCGGTCGGCGCCGCGCCGGGCCAGGGTGTGCTCGATCGGGAACGAGCCGCGCAGCCGGACCACGTCGGCGGCGCTGTAGCCGCGCTGGATGCCCTTCCAGCGCGGGTCGGTCGCCCACTCCTTCTCGAGGGCGGCGATCTGCTGGTCGCGGCTGAGCTGTTCGGTGATGGCTTGGGACATGGCGGACTCCTGAAGTGAAAGAACGGATGGATCGAAGGGAGCGCAGCCGGCGGGGCGGAAGGCCTGCGGAACCGCCTGCGTTGGGATCCAGTGTAGACCCGCCGCATGCCGAATCGATGTCTTATGTCTTATACAAGACAATTTATTTATTCTTTCGAAATCAAATGCTTGCACATCAAATTCCTCAATGCGGAAAGCCTTTTCTCGTATCGAGAAATTTTGCGGCAGTGCAGCATTCTTCTTGCCACGATGTGAAACGGCATCGTCCTGGATGAAAAACGCACTGCTGCGGCACCCGCTCTGCCGGCTCCGGGAGGACCCGCTAGGCCCGGCGGGGACCGCATGCTAGGCTGCGCCGACAGACCCAAGGCAGGAGGGAACATCCATGCAGATTGGCGTGCCCGCCGAGAGCGCGGCCGGAGAAACGCGCGTCGCCGCCACCCCGGAAACGGTGAAGAAGCTGGTCGCGCAGGGCCATGCATTGCAGGTGCAGTCCGGCGCCGGCATCGCGGCCGGCGTGACCGATGCGGCCTACGAAGCCGCCGGCGCCGGAATCACCGACGCGGCGGGCGCCTTCGGGGCGGCGCTGGTGCTCAAGGTGCGGCCGCCGTCCGGGGCCGAGCTGCCGCTGCTGCGCCTGGGCACGGCGCTGGTCGGCATGCTCGACCCGTTCGACGCGTCCGGCCTGCGGCGGCTGGCGGACGCCGGCCTGACCGCCTTCGCGCTGGAGGCCGCGCCGCGCACCACCCGCGCGCAGGGCATGGACGTGCTGTCCTCCCAGGCCAACATCGCCGGCTACAAGGCGGTGATGGTCGCCGCCGACGCCTACCCGCGCTTCTTCCCGATGCTGATGACCGCCGCCGGCACGGTGAAGGCGGCGCGGGTGGTGGTGCTGGGCGTGGGCGTGGCCGGCCTGCAGGCCATCGCCACGGCCAAGCGGCTGGGCGCGGTGATCGAGGCGTCCGACGTGCGGCCGAGCGTCAGGGAGCAGATCGAATCGCTCGGCGCCAAGTTCATCGCGGTGCCCTACGAGACCGACGAGGAGCGCGAGGCGGCGCAGGGCAGCGGCGGCTACGCCCGGCCGATGCCGCAGTCCTGGCTCGACCGCCAGCAGGCCGAGGTCGCCCGGCGGGTGGCGCAGGCCGACGTGGTGATCTCCACCGCCCTCGTCCCGGGCCGGCCGGCGCCGGTGCTGGTGACCGAGGCGATGCTCCGGTCGATGCGGCCCGGCTCGGTGATCGTGGACCTGGCCGCCGGGCGCGGCCCCGGCGGCGCCGGCGGCAACTGCCCGCTGACCGAGGCCGGGCGCACGGTGGTCAAGCACGGCGTGACCCTGGTCGGCGAGACCAACCTGCCCGCGCGGGTCGCGGCCGACGCCTCGGCCCTCTACGCGCGCAACGTGCTCGACTTCCTGAAGCTGGTGCTGCTTCCGGCGTCCCCCGCCGCGGGCGGCGCGCCGGCGCCCGTCCCGGACGGCCTGCGCATCGACCTGGAAGACGACATCGTGGCCGCCTGCCTGGTGGCCCACGGCGGCGACGTACGGAGGGCATAGCCATGGATCTCGTCAACCCCACGGTGGTCAACCTGATCATCTTCGTGCTGGCCGTCTACGTGGGCTACCACGTGGTCTGGACGGTGACGCCCGCGCTGCACACGCCGCTGATGGCGGTGACCAACGCCATCTCGGCCATCGTCATCGTCGGGGCGATGCTGGCCGCCGCCCTCACCACCACCGGACTCGGCAAGACGATGGGCGTGCTGGCGGTGGCGCTGGCGGCGGTCAACGTCTTCGGCGGATTCCTCGTCACCCGGCGCATGCTGGAGATGTTCCGCAAGAAGGAGCGCAAGCCCCCGCCCGGAGCGACCGGAACGCCCGGGGACGGGCCGGGGGACGCGCGATGAGCATGAACCTCGTCACCCTGCTCTACCTGGTCGCGAGCGTCTGCTTCATCCAGGCGCTCAAGGGCCTGTCGCACCCGACCACCTCGGTGCGCGGCAACCTGTTCGGCATGGCCGGCATGGCCATCGCGGTGCTGACCACCGCCGCGCTGATCGTCACGCTCGCCGGCAGCGGGCTGGGCCTGGGCTGGGTGCTGCTGGGCCTGCTGGTCGGCGGCGCCGCCGGCAGCCTGATGGCGCAGCGGGTGGAGATGACCAAGATGCCCGAGCTGGTGGCCTTCATGCACAGCATGATCGGCTTGGCGGCGGTGTTCATCGCGGTGGCGGCGGTGGCCGAGCCGTGGGCCTTCGGCATCGCGCCGGCGCCCCGCGCGGCGGTGCTCGGCGCGGCGGCCACGCCGATCGGCACGGTGCTGGTCGAGGGCCTGGCGCGCTTCCCCATCCCGCACGGCAACCGGCTCGAACTCTTCCTGGGCGCGGCCATCGGCGCCATCACCTTCAGCGGCTCGGTGATCGCCTTCGGCAAGCTCTCGGGACGCTACAGGTTCCGCCTGTTCCAGGGCGCGCCGGTGCAGTTCCGCGGGCAGCACGCGCTCAACCTGGCGCTCGGGCTGCTGACGCTGGGCCTGGGCCTGGCCTT
>JAKOND010000239.1 GCA_022702125.1 Burkholderiaceae bacterium | reverse complement strand
CGGCTCTCGCCGAAGGCGATCAGCGGGCTGACCCACCAGACCAGGGCCGCCAGGGCGAGCAGGCCGTAGAAGGCGATGACGCGCGGGTGGAAAACGATCTGCAGAAGTTTCTTCATGCCGTGCTCGGATTTTTTCGGTGACGTGAAGGGGCTGTCAGCGCGCGGCGCCGGCCTGCTGCACGAACAGGGTCACTTCGACGCGACGGTTCTTCGCGCGTCCGGCGGGGCTGCCGTTGTCGGCGACCGATTCGCTGTCGGCCCGGCCTTCGGCGCGCAGCCGCTCGGGCCTGACCGTCTTGGCAAGTTCGGCCTTCACCGCGTCGGCCCGGTCCTGCGACAGGTGCCAGTTGGAGGGATAGCGCAGGGTGCGGATCGGCTGGTTGTCGGTGTGCCCGGTCACGAGCACCTGCCCGGGCGTGTCGGAGAGCGCCTGGGCGATGCGGGGCAACAGGGTGCGCACGGCGGGGGCGATCACCGCGCTACCCGCCTCGAAGAAGCCGTCTCCCTTGATGGTGACGACGGAGCGGTCGGCGAAATCCTCCACCTGGACGAGTCCGGCGGCGATCTCGGGCTTGAGGAAGGTCGCGAGCCGCGGCACGGGCGCGGGCGGCGGTGGCGGGGGAGGCGTGCTGCCCACCACCGCGGCCTTGGCGTCCAGGCCTGACAGGGCGGCGAACACCGGCTCGGCGCGCGCGCCCAAGGACAGGCGCATCCCCGCGAACGCGAGCGCAAGCGCCACTGCCATGATGCTCGCCGTCACCCACAGCGGGATGCCGTCGCGCAACCTCGCCACCGCCGCGGGCTCGCCCTCCCAACGGGGAGAGAGGGCCTTGTCGGCCGGCGGCCTGCCCTGGCGCAGGAGCTGCGCGAGACGTTGTCGCACGCTGTCGAGCTGCGCGCGGCCGTTGTCGATCACGCGGTAGCGGCCTTCGAAGCCGAAAGCCAGCGCGACGTAGAGGAGCTCCAGCAGGTTGCGGTTGCCCTCCACGTTCTCGGCGAGCTTGGACATCAGCTGGAAGACCTTCTCGCCGCCCCAGGTCTCGTTGTGGAAGAGGACGAGCAGGCTCTGGGTCGACCAAGCGCCCGAGCCGCCCCAGGGGGTGCTCGCGGCCGATTCGTCGAGCAGCGTGCAGAGGATGTACCGCGCGGCGATCACCTGGTCGTTGGGCAGCCCCTGGGTCCGCGCCTGCGATTCGAACTTGCGGACTCCTTCGGCGAGGGCATCCTTGAGCCCCGCCGGATTGGGATGGCGCGCGGTCGTGCGGATCCGCGGTGCCGCAACGAGGAGCGGGACGGCGGCGGCGACCAACGGATTGAGGCTGTTGGTCATGAGCGCATCCATCGCCAGGGGCATCCCCCGGGCGGAGGCGGCCGTCGCCATGGAATCCGGGGACGATGGCGCCGCAGCGCCATGGCCGGCGTCCTCCGAGGGCGGGCGCGGCCGCCCGGCCGTGGGTTTGATGATCGTGCGATCGGAGCCGAACGCTGCGAAAGGGTCTTGGTTACGGTCGTCGTTCATCGCTCGGTCCTGGTCTTTCCCTGGCTCGCCTGTTGTTCGGTCACGTCCTCACCGCCCAGAATTCCAGTTCCAGGCCGGGGAAATCCCCAGCGATGTGCATCGCCAGGCCGCCCGAGGACTCGAGCTGCTTCCACATGTCGCTTCCCCGGGTCTCCAACTCGAAGTAGGTGAAGCCGGCGTGGTAGGGGATCTGCCGCGGGGCCACCGGCAGCGGCCTGAGCGTCACGCCCGGCAGCTGCAGGTTGACCAGGTCGCGGATCCGCTCGACCGTCCCGATCTTGACCTGCGTCGGGAACCGGCTGCGCAGCGCGTCGCCCGGCAGCTGCGCGGCGACCGCGAGCACGAACTGCGCGGTGCGCTGGAGCTCGACGTCCGCGATGATGGCCACGCGGATGCCGTACTTGCGGTCCTGCAGCTCGATCGGGAGGGCGGTCTGCTCCATCACCATCGAGAGCGACTGGCGCAAGTCGTCCATCAGGGGCTTGAAGCAGCGCGCGGGATCGTCGTGCAGGTAGGCCGGCAGATTCGCCGGCCGGCGACGGTCGCGGAAGGTGCCCAGATCGCCCGCCAAGGCCACGCCGAGGAAGTAGAAGTCCTTCGGATGCAGCAGCGAGGTCTGCCGGAGCTGGGCGAAGAGCGGTTCGCTGCGGTTGATGGTCTGCAGGAGCAGGAAGTCGGCGATTTCGCCGACGCCGGCCCGGCCCGGCTGAGCGAGCCGCGCGGCGAGGGCCTCGCCGCGCTGGTGGAGCAGGCCGTGGATCTCGCGCAGGTGCGCCGCCAGGATGTCGTTGCCGCCCGCGTGCAGGGTGGGGGGGATGAAGTTGGCGTCGAGCACCACCTTGTTGTCCGCGCGTCGCTCCACAACGCGCGCGATGCCGAGCGTCGCGTAGCCTTCGACCGCGTCGCGCGCGAGCATCACCCGCAGGTTCAGCCGCCCGATCTGCAGCGGCGCGGTGCGCTGGCCGGTGACGTTCGTGTCGCCCACCTCGATCTCCGCGGCCTTGAAGCGCGGCGGCATCGAGCCGGCGTCGCCCTCGGCGTCCGACTCGGCCACGCCGGGACGTTGGAGGGGCAGGGCGAGCACGACGAGTTCGTCGCGCACGTCGGCTCCTATGTCGAAGGCGGCCGGGGCGGCGTCCTGGCCGGGAATGTCGAACGCCACACCGTCCGGCAGCAGGCCTTGCGCGGAATGGAGCGCGATCTTGCCGAGGTTGAGCGCGGCGTTGTCGATCGACAGTTGGAGGAAGCCCCAGCCGTAGGCCTGGAGCGCGTTGGAGCGCTGGAGCCCCTGCGCGAGCGCGTAGCGGTCGTGCTGCTGGAAATGCTGGGGCTGGAGGAACATGCCCTCCGTCCAGACGACTTTGTTGTGCCAGGTCATATCGTCGATTCGGGCGATCAGGGGATCATGTGCGTCACTTGGCCGGGGAAGCCGATCGTGACCACCCCGCCGTAGGCGCACATGAGCTTGCAGGTATTGTCCAAGGCCGGGATGTTCTGGATCAGGACGGTGGGAGCCCCCGGCACCCAAGGCGCCGGGAAAACCGGGAGGCACGGCATCGGCGTGAGCACGCCGAGCGCCGCGGCGGTGGCCGCAGCCACCGTGGGATTGGCCGGCGAGCTGCACATGCCGAACGGCGGGACGTTCACCAACGGCACGTTGTCGGTGATCACGCCCGCGACCTGATTGCTGGTGAGCACGGGCCGGGGCGTCGCGTTGAAGACGGAGGGCGCCATCCCGAACGAGCAGGCGAGGACGGCGGTGGTGCAGACTTGCTGGGGCATGGCGCGCTCGCCTCAATGCGGATCGGCGGCGCTGAACCAGACCGAGACGCCGCTGAAGTTGTCGTGCCGCGGCTTGTGCTGCGCTGCGGCGTTGTCCACCACGGCCCGTTCGAGCGCGGCGAGCCAGGCCTGCGGATGCTCGGCGTCGGCGAGGCTGCGGCACATCTCGGCCTCGTCGACATACTCCCACAGCCCGTCGGTGCACAGCAGGAACACGTCGCCCGGCAGGAGTGCGCGGGCCGAGGTCTCCGCGCTCAGGTGGAGGTGCGCGGGATCGCTGCCCAAGGCGGAGAGCAGCTCGGAGCGGCGCGGATGGGTGCGCATGAGCTCCGGTGCCAGCACCCCGGCGTCCACCATCGATTGCACGACGCTGTGGTCGTGGGTGCGCGAGACCAAGCGGCCGTCGCGGAAGTGGTAGAGCCGCGAGTCGCCGGCGTGCCCCCAGAGCGCCTCGGCGCGCTGGATGTCGATGAAGAGACCCACTACCGTGCTGTGCATCTGGGCCTGGGCAGTCCCGTGGATGCGCTCGCGGATCACGGCGGCGTTGGTGTCGAGCAGCAAGGCCTCCACCCCGTCCGGATCCGTCACCGGCGCGGCCGCGAACCGCTCGACGATGTGGCGCACCGCGATCCGCGCGGCCACCTCGCCGCCGCCGTGGCCGCCGGCGCCGTCGGCCACGACGCACACCAGGTGGCGGTCGGAGTGCCAGTGGCCGCAGGCGTCCTCGTTGTGGTCGCGGCCCCCCGGACGCGACAGGATGGCGAGTTCGATGACGGGAGCGGCGACGGTCGTCATGCGCGTTCCTTGGTCAGCTGGGCGATATGCTCTTCATACGCTTTCAGAAACGCCTTGCCGAACAGGCTGTGAAAGTCATCTTCCGCTTCGGCGCTGATTTGCGCGTAGTGCTCGGTGAATACTTCCCACATCG
>JAKOND010000227.1 GCA_022702125.1 Burkholderiaceae bacterium | reverse complement strand
TCGCTCTTGCGCACGCTGCTGTTTTCCACCCTGTACCCGAGCACCGTGCGGCCGGTCCACGGCATCTTCGTCGAGACCCGCCTCCGAGAGCTGCTCAAAACCGGTCGGGTCGAAACCCAGGTCGTCGCACCGGTGCCCTGGTTTCCTTTCAAGGCGAAGCGCTTCGGCGACTACGCGAAATTCGCCCAGACGCCGCTGCATGAAGTGCGCAACGGCGTCGAGGTGCACCATCCGCGCTACCTGTTGCCGCCCAAGGTCGGCATGCAGGTGGCGCCGCACACGCTGGCGGCCGGTGCGCTGCCGACCATCCGGCGGCTGATCCGCCAGGGATTCGATTTCGACCTGATCGACGCGCACTACTACTACCCCGACGGGGTGGCGGCGGGCATCATCGCGCGCGCGCTGGGCAAGCCGTTCGTGGTGACGGCGCGCGGCACCGACCTGAACCTGATCCCCGAATACCCGCGCCCGCGCCGCCTGATCCTGGAGACGGCGCGCGATGCCGCCGCGTCGATCGGCGTGTGCGCGGCCCTGATGGACCGGCTGGGCGACCTCGGCGCGGACCGCGGCAAGCTGAAGGTGCTGCGCAACGGCGTGGACCTGGAACGGTTCCGGCCCGAGCCGCGCGACGCGGCGCGCCGTCACTTGGGCCTGGCGCAGGACGGCAAGTGGATGGTGTCCGTGGGGCACCTGATCGAGCGCAAGGGGCACCACATCGCGGTGCAGTCGCTGGCGCACCTGCCGCCGGACGTGCGGCTCGCGATCATCGGAACCGGTCCCGAGCAGGCGTCCCTGGAAGCGCAGGCGCGCGACGCCGGCGTGGCCGACCGGGTGCGTTTCGCGGGCATGGTCCCCCAGCAGGATCTGCGCTGGTGGTACGGCGCCGCCGATGCGCTGACGCTGTGCTCCAGCCGCGAGGGCTGGGCCAACGTGCTGCTGGAGGCCATGGCCTGCGGCACGCCGGTCCTGGCGACCGACATCTGGGGCACGCCCGAGGTGGTGAGCACCCCGGATGCCGGATGCCTGCTGGCATCGCGGACGCCCGAAGCCCTGGCGCAGGCCTGGACCGCGCTGCAGGCCCGCTACCCCGACCGCGCGGCCACCCGGGCGCATGCGGAGCAGTTCTCGTGGGACGCCACGACGGACGGCCAGCTCGCGCTGTTCTCCAGCGTGCTGGCGTCCCCCGCGGGCATGCGGCCCGCCGCGGCCTGACATTTTTCCGACGACCCGGACCCCCATGGAATCCCTTCTCCTCACCTTCGACGTCGTGAGCATGGTGCTGCTGGCCTATTGCGTCTTCCAGTACGAGCGCCGTCCGCAGCGCAAGAAAGACTTGGGGCTGTTCGCCTTCAAGCTCGCCAAGACCTCCCGGGCCGACGCCAAGAAGCGCCGGCACTACTACTGAGGCTGGCTGCATGCGCGACCTGATGATGTTCGCGGCGGTGGCCTGCCTGATCCCGCTGTCGATGATGAGCGCCACCGTGGCCTACCTGGTGTGGGGCTGGACGGCGCTGCTGGCGCCGGTCTACTACCTGTACGGCTTCATGCAGTCGTTCCGCTTCAACTTCGCCTTCGCGATCATCGCGATGGGCATGCTGGCGCTGGGACGGATGCACGAGCGCGGCGTGTACCGCTTCAACCGCACCAGCCTGCTGCTGGTGGTGTTCGTGCTGCACGCCTCGGTGGCGGTGGCGCTGGCCTACCAGCCGAACCCGAGCAACATGACCCTGTACATCGAGCTGCTCAAGCTGATGACGTTCTGCTTGCTGATGCCGTTCTTCATCAACAACCGCACCCGCATCCACGCGATGATGCTGATGATCGCCATCGGGCTCGGCTTCCACGGCGTGGTCGAGGGGCTCAAGGTGCTGGCATCCGGCGGCGGGCACCGGGTGGACGGCATCCCGATGTCCAAGATGAGCGACAACAACCAGTTCGCCGTGGGCATGGTGATGGCGCTGCCGGTGCTGCTGTACCTGTACCAGTACCTGCGCAACCGCTGGGCGTCGCTGGCGGCCATGGGCGGGCTGATCCTGACCGTGATCGCGGTGCTGGGCACCAACTCCCGCGGCGGGTTCATCAGCATGGCGGTGGTGGGGCTGTGGCTGGTCATGACCAGCCGCCGCAAGTTCCTGTCGCTGTTCGTGGTGCTGCTGGCCGGCGGCCTGATCCTGATGGTGGCGCCGGACACCTGGTTCAGCCGCATGGACACCATCGACAGCGCGGGCCAGGACGGCTCCTTCATGGGGCGGGTGTTCGCCTGGAAGATCAGTTCGGCCATCGCACTGCAGAACCCGATCTTCGGCGGCGGCCTGCGGGCGCAGCAGGTGTACTGGGTCTTCGAGAAATTCAAGGACGCGCCCAGCCTGATCAGCATCGCCCCCGAGTTCGCGGTCAGCTACGCGGTGGCGGCCCACAGCATCTATTTCGAAGTCCTGGGCGACATGGGCTTCATGGGCCTGTTCATCTTCCTGGCGATCATCGGCAACGCCGTGATCACCCGGTTCGAGATCAAGCGGCTGGTCAGGACCCTGGGCGTGGAGTACATGTGGGCCCGCGACATGACCGACATGCTGACCGTCGCGGTGGTGGCCTATGCCGTCGGCGGGGCGGCGGTCAGCCTGGCCTACTTCGAGATCTTCTACATGATCGCGATGCTGCAGGAGATCCTCAAGCAGCATCTGCGCAGCGCGGTGGCCGCGGAGCGCAAGATCGCCGCCGCGCAGCCCGCGCCCGTGCTTCCTGCGGGGGCTTCGGGACCGCAGCCCGAAACCGCGGCGGCCGGATGAACGCGTTCGACGGCGCGCTGCACCTGCTGGCGCGCAAGCGCCTGCCGGTCCTGCTGTTCCACAAGATCCCGCTGGTGGCCGATCCGCTGACCCCGCAGGACCTGGACCTGCCGGGCTTCGAGCGGGTGCTGGATTTCGTCGCGGAGCGTTTCCGGGTCATTCCCTTCACCGACGCGGTGGACGCGGTGCGGCGCGGCAAGCTGCCGCCCAACGCGGCCTGCATCACTTTCGACGACGGCTACGACACCTGGCTGCAGGGGGCGGTGCCGGCGCTGGAGAAGCGCGGGCTGCATGCGACCTTCTTCATCACCACCGGCCAGTTCAAGGGCTGGCCGATGTGGCACGAGCGGGTGACGCACGCCCTGTCCTGCGCGACGCAGCCGGTGCTCGACATTCCCGGCTTCGGACTGCCGCCCCTGCCGATCATGACCCTGCAGGAAAAGCAGCAGGCCCGGGTGGCCATCGAGAATTTCCTGAAATACCACCCGCTCGCGGTGCGCGAAGGCCTGATGGAGCGCCTGGAGCACGTCACCGGGGCGCAGCGGCGCGACGTGACCTGCATGCCGGTCGCCGACCTGCGCGAGATGCACAACCGGGGCTTCGGCATCGGAGCGCACACCTCGCTGCATCCCATCCTGACGCTCTGCGATCCGCAGCAGGCCATGCACGAGATCGGCTCGGTGCGCGAGGAGCTCGGTGCGCTGACCGGCGGGACGGTGCGCGCGTTCGCCTACCCCAACGGACGGCCCGTCAGCGACTTCAACATCGACCACGTGCGCATGGTGCGCCGGGCCGGCTACGACTGCGCCGCCACCACGCAATGGGGCGGGGCGGGACGCGACACGCCGGTGTTCCAGATTCCCCGGTTCACGCCCTGGGGGCCGACGGCGCCCTACATGGCGCTGCAGATGGGGCGCAACCTCTTCATGAAGCCGCGGATCCTGCGCGAGGCGGCGCAGGAGGACGAGCCGGCGGCCGCCGCCGGGAAGGGCCGCGCCCCGGCGAGCGGGCGCATCATGTTCGTGGAGAACGGCTCCGGCTTCGGGGGCGCGGTCGTGGCCCTGCAGTCCCTGGTCGCCCACGTGTCGCCCGCCAAGGTCCGGTGCGATGTCATCACCAACCTGCCGGTGGGCGATTTCCTGGCGCTGCCGTCCGTCGGCGCGCACAAGGTCATCAGCGACCGGCTCTACAACTTCCGCCCCCTGGTGCAGCGCATCGACCGGACCGCGCTTCCGGCGCCCGCCAAGCGCGCCGTCCTGTTCGGCATCGGCCGCCTGGACGACCTGATCAACCGTTTCCCCTACCTGCTGCGGCTGCTGGTCCATGCATGGCGCCTGGATCCGGACATCATCCACGGCAACAACGAACCCAGCTCGAACCGCGAGGCGATGCTCGTGGCCCGGCTGCTGCGCAAGCCCTATGTCCAGCACGTGCGGGGCGCGCTGGGACAGAGCCGGCATGCGCCCTGGCTCCTGCAGCAGCCGCATGCGTTCATCCCGGTGTCGCGCTGGCTGGCGGGCGACCTGCAGAACGCCGGCGTATCGGTCGAGCGCATCCGCCAGATCTACGACGGCATCGAACTGCCGCCGAGCCGACCGTCCCTGACGATGGACGCGGCGCAGGCCCGGTTGCGCCCGCAGTTCGGCATCGCCCCGGATGTGCCGGTGGTCGCCATGGTGGGCATGCTGGTCGGCTGGAAAGGGCAGCGCATCTTCATCGAAGCGGTCCGGCAGCTGGTGGAGCAGGGCTCGCGCGCGGCTTTCCTGGTGATCGGCGGAACGCCGGAACGGGGCGAGGAGGGCTATGCGCTCGAACTGCGGGAGATGGTCGCGCGGTACCGGCTCGACGATGCGGTCTTCTTCACCGGACGCCGCAACGACCTGCAGGCGGTGCTGCCGGAAATCGACGTCGTGGTGTCCGCATCGCTCGAACCCGAACCGCTCGGCCTGGTCATGCTGGAGGCCATGGCCAGCGGCTGCGCGTTCGTCGCGCCCGCTTTCGGCGCAGCGACCGAGGTGGTGGACGACGGCGTCAACGGGTTCCTCTTCACGCCCGGGTCCGCGGCATCGCTGGCGCATGCGATCGGGCGGGCCGTGGAGGCGTCCGAGAACGAGCCGGCTCTCGCGGTGCGCGCGCGCGACGCGGTGCGGCACCGTTTCGACGCCGCCACCTGCGCGGTCGAAACGAGCCGGCTCTATGGATCCCTGATGGACGGCGTGCGGCGGGGCACGCTCCGCTAGCGTGCTGTTACACGGTTTGGCGCGAGGGAAAACCAGAATGCGTTGCCCTTGCCCGAACCGGTTTCCTCCTGACCGGGCATACCCCATCAATTCCGGCATGCCTGGGCGTGGCAATCCGGTGGAGTGTCCCGATGAAAATCAGTGTGATCTGCCCTGTCTACAACGCACGGCCGGAGCTGCTGTCGCAGGCGGTCGATTCCGTCCTGGAGCAGGACGGCGGGACGGCCTGCGAGCTGGTGCTGGTGGACGACGGCTCCACATCGCCGCAGACGCTGGAGGCGCTGCGGCAACTGGAGCAGCGGCATCCGCAGATCACCGTGGTGCGGCCCGGCCGCAACGGCGGCCCCGCACGGGCGCGCAACCTCGGTCTGGAGGCGGCGAGCGGCGACTGGATCGGCTTCATCGATGCGGATGACCTGTGGCCCGCAGGCAAGCTGGAGCATGCGCGCGCGGTGCACCGCGAAACCCCGGACACGCAATGGATCGGCGGCAATTTCGCCGATCTGGGACCCGATGCGCAGCTGACGCCCAACACGCATGTCACCGCGGGTTGCAAACCGGTATCCACCGGTGCCTTTTCGAAAAGATTGGCATCGGCGGATCTCACGCGCGCGCTCATCAGCGGCTGGCTGCACCTGGGAACCAGTTTCGTGCGCAAGGACCTCATCCAGCGCGCGGGCGCTTTCGACGAGCGCGTGCGCTACGGCGAGGACTGGCTGCTGTTCGCGCGGATGTCGACCTATGCGCCGATGGATTTCGATCCCCGGATCGGCTACCTGCTGCGCCGGCAGGAAGCGAGCATGATGCGGTCCTTCGGCAGGATGTCGTCCCGGTACGCGGCCTGCGCCCGCCTGGCGCGCCGGGACCCGGTCTTCAAGGACTTCCGCCGCGAACTGCGCTGGTACGACTATGGCCTGCACAAGGACATGGCGATGAACAACCTGATCAACGGCCGCTTTTCCCACGCGTTGTTCTTTTCGGTCAAAGCGTTGTTGATCTCGCCCGATGAGATCAAGGAATTCCTGTTGTTCCTCAAGATCGCACTGTGCGACGATGGCACGAGGCAGCAGCAGTCGCTGAAGCGGTACAGCAATGCCGAGCAGGTGAATCTCGGAGCATTCCTGCATGCACAGAAAGTCTGATTCCCACGGAGTTTTCGCTGTCGGGGGTGCAATTGTGCGGGGACTACGATGAGGGCAGTAACACCATCGGTACTCGTCAGCATCCTGAACTGGAACAAGCCCGAGGACACGGTCCGATGCGTCCGGGCACTGCGATCGACCCTGGAATCCTCAACGGTCGAGGTTAGCCTGCTTCTGATCGACAACGGTTCCCGCCGCGAGTGCGTTGAAGCGCTGCAGGTGCTCGAAGGGCTACCGAACGTCCGCATTCACTATGAACCCGAGAACCTCGGATTCGCCGGCGGGCACAACATCGCCATCCGGCAGGCGATCGCCGAGGGCACCGACTTCATTTGGCTGCTCAACAGCGACGCCGAAGTCGGCGACGACACCCTGGCACGGCTGGTGGATGCCATGGCGGACCGGCCCCGCTGCGGCGCGCTATCGCCGATGATCGTGGCCGCCCACGATGCCGCGGCCATTGATTTCTGCGGCGCAGTGCACGATTGGCCGCGCCTACGCAGCCTCCGGACCTCGTCCCTGGAGGAAAGCCGCAGGCTCCAGCATGAGCATCCGCAGGACATGTGGGTGACCGGCACCGCCGTGCTGCTCCGCGTCGAGGCGCTGCGGGAAACCGGTCCGCTGGATGCCCGCTATTTCGCCTACTACGAAGACGACGACATCGGAGCTCGCCTGTCCCGGGCAGGCTGGACCAGCGAGGTGGATTTCGACACGGTGATCCGGCACGACTGCCTCGACGGGCTGCTGCGCAACCGCCCGGCGTACTACTTCTACCTGATGAACCGCAACCACCTGATGTTCTGGCATGCCCACACGCCGGCCCCGCATCGGCGTTTCCTGCGGGCCAGGCTGCTCCAGCATGCCCTGTTCGAGGCCAACAAGCTGCGCCAGGACGGACTGGACGCCAAGTCCGATGCCGCCATGCTCGGGATTTACGATTTCCTGCGCGGCACCCACGGCGCACCGAAGCTGGACCGCAAGCTGCCGTGGACGGCGGCGGCGGCGCGCATCCTGTCCCGGGTGCTGCATGCGAGCGCTCTCTCGAAGCGCCGCAAAACCCTGGCTGCCCAAGCCCGCGAAGCCATGAGCGCCTGACTGGGCACGGGTCGAGCGGCCGTCCTCAGGGAATGTCCGTCAGCCGGACCTGCTCGGTCTTCGAATACCGGAACAGGAGCGCGCCGATGTCCGGATGCCTGCGTTTCGCGAACAGGCCCAGGAAGAAGGCGTATTCGCGGTATTCGTCGGGCGACACCGCCAGCGCGCGGGTCGCGAAATACCAGGCCCGGGGATAGTGGGCGTTGACGAAGTTGTTCATCGCCAGGTCCTTGTAGACCTTGTAGCGGAACCAGCGGATCTCGCGCCGCACGCCCCGCAGGGCGGGATCCGCGGCCGCGATCTCGGAACTCCGGGAGAAGCGGCGGGTCATGCGGGCCGCGGAGCGCATCATGCTGCCCTCCTGGCGTCGCAGGACGTAGGTCTCCCGCCGCGAGTATTCCACCGGCGTCAGGGTGGCGAGCTTCAGGAACAGCAGCCAGTCCTCGCCGTAGGTGAGGCGTTCGTCGAAGCCGCCCGCGGCCTGGAGGAGGGTTTTCCTGACCAGGCTGGTGCCCAGGTGCATCCAGTCGTTGGCCAGGGTGCGCGCCAGGGTCGCGCTGTCGATGCGCTGCGACCATTCCCCGGACGCGGCCGGCGCGCACTTGCGGGTCAGCGGCACGCTCGGCTCCAGCCGGTCCGACGCGTCCAGCACCGCGAAGTTGCCGGCGATCCAGCCGGCGTCCGGAGAGGCCTCCAGGATGCGGCGGGCATCCTGCATCTTGTGCGCGGGCCACAGGTCGTCCGCATCGACGAAGCCGATCCACGGATGGGCGGCGGCGGCCAGCCCGGCGTTGCGCGCCCGCGCCGGCCCGCCGTTGCGGTCGAGGCGCACGACCCGCACCGTCGCGGGATGCCGTGCCTCCAGCTCGGCCAGCGATGCCTGCGTCGGCGCCGCCGTGGAGGCATCGTCCACCAGCACGATCTCCACCGCGCCGCCGCCGAAGTCCTGCGCCAGCACCGAACGGACCGCCTGCTCCAGCAGGGCGGGGCGGGTATTGAAGACCGGGCAGACGACGCTGACGTCCAGCGCGGGCGCCTCCGCCGGGGCGGGCGTGCCAGCCAGGGAGGTATTCGGGAGGGGCGCGGTCATGCCTGCGCCCGTTGGGACAGCTTCCACAGCAGGTTCCTGGCGAACGCCGGTGCCCCGACGATGGAGCGCTTGATGCGGAACTTGCGGTCCCCGGGATCGCCGAGCAGGGGCAGCAGGTCTTCGGCGATGCCGAAATCCCCGCGCGCGAAGGCGGCGTCGAAGGCGCCCCGGCGGCGCGCCAGGATGCTTCTGCGGATGTCCGCGTCGAGGGCGGAAGCGCCCGGATGGTGGTCCAGGCCGTGCTCCAGGATCCGCGCTTCCCCGAGCGCCATGCGCATCGAGTCGCGCGAATCGTTGCCGGCATGCTTGCGGATGCGGGCGAGGCTGGCGGCGCACAGGGCGACCTGCCCGTGGGCGATGGCGCGCAGGGTGAATTCCCAGTCCTCCGCGCCCACGCCGTTGAAGGCGGTGTCGTAGCCGCCGATGGCGTCGTAGAAGGCGGTGCGGACGACGAGGCCGGTCGGGAACAGCGGCTGGTAGGCCAGCGAGCGGCGGTACAGGTCGGGGATGCGCTCCAGGAAGTCGCCGTCGCGCACGGCGCCGTCGAAATAGCCGGCGGGGGCGCCCGAGAACTTGTCGCGCTGGTCGCCGTTCTCGTCGAAGGGGGTGAAGTTGCAGTAGAGGATGTCGGTGTCCGGGTGCGACCGCATCCAGCCGGTGACCGTGGCGCAGTAGGCCGGCTCCAGCAGGTCGTCCGAGTCGCAGAGGGCGACCAGTTCGGTGTCGGCGGCGGCGACGCCGGTGTTGCGGGCCGCCTGGACGCCCTGGTTGGCGGTGCGGATCAGGCGCAGCGGGGCGGACGGCACCTCGCGCCGGAAGGCCTCCACGCGGTCGGCGGTGTCGTCGGTCGATCCGTCGTCGACGACGACGATCCCAGCGAACGGCAGGGTCTGCTGGAGGGCGCTGCGCAGGGTCTGCCCGATCAGCGTTCCCCGGTTGTAGGCCGGAATCACCAGGGTGGGCGCGCCATGGGGCGTCGGGGCGTCGGTCGGGGGGGACGGGAGCGGGTTCATGGTGTTCCTTGGGGCGGCGCGGTCGTCGGACGCGGGGCGCGGGTCATCGCAGCATCTCCAGCGCGGCCGGATGGCCGAGGAAGTCGGCCGGGCTGGCGCTGGCGCCGTAGGCGCCCGATTGCAGCACCGCGACCAGGTCGCCGGGCTCGGCGCGGGGCAGGTCGGCCTGGGCGGCCAGGATGTCCAGCGGGGTGCACAGCGGCCCGACGATGGTGGCGGTCTCGCGCGGCGCATCGGCCCGCAGGCGGCCGGCGATGGCGACGGGGTAGTTGCGCCGCACCACCTGCCCGAAGTTGCCGCTGGCCGCCAGGTGGTGGTGCATGCCGCCGTCGGCGATCAGGAAGACCTGGCCGCGCGAGAGCTTGCGGTCGAGGATGCGCGCCACGTAGACGCCGGCCTCGCCGACCAGGTAGCGGCCCAGCTCGATGCACAGGCGCGCGGCGGGCAGCTCTGCGCGGGCGCGCGCGGCGATGCCGTGCAGCGCGTCGGCCACCGGCGCCAGGTCCAGCGGACGGTCCGCCGGGAAGTACGGGATGCCGAAGCCGCCGCCCAGGTTGAGGTGGGTGACCGGCGACGGGGCCGCCTCGGCCAGCCGCCGCGCCAGCGCGTAGCTGGCCTGGAGCGTTTCGACCAGCGCGTCGGCGCGCAGGTTCTGCGAGCCGGCGTAGAGATGGAAGCCCTCGAAGCCCAGGCCCAGCCGGCCGATCTCGTCCAGCAGCGCCGGTACCTGTTCGGCATCGACGCCGAAAGGGCGGGGCCCGCCGCCCATGCGCATGCCGGCGGTCTTGAGCTCGAAGTCGGGATTGACCCGCACCGCGACCCGGGCCGGGCGTCCGCGGCGCGCGGCGATGTCGGCCAGCAGCCGGACCTCGCGGGGCGACTCGGCATGCAGCAGGATGCCGGCCTCGACGGCCTGCTCCAGTTCCTCCTGCCGCTTGCCCGGGCCGGCGAAGCTGATGCGGCGCGGGTCCATGCCGGCCTCCAGCGCCCGCCGCAGCTCGCCGCCCGAGGCCACGTCGAATCCGTCCACCCGGGGCGCCATGTGGGCCAGCAGGGGCGGGAACGGGTTGGCCTTGACGGCGTAGTGCAGCCCGAGCGACGCCGGCAGCGCCGCGCGCAGCTGGCGCACCCGGCGCTCGATCACCGACCGGTCGTAGAGGTAGAACGGCGTGCGCCCCGCCTCGGCCGCCCAGGCCGACAGCGGACGGCCGGCGACCTGGAGCTCGCCGTCCGCGACCGCGAAGTGGTCGAAGGCCGGATGCCGCCCCGCCGCCTGCGCCGCAGGGTCCGGGAGCGCGTCGTTCGGGCTCGTGGTCATGGCCGTGGGGCGGGCGTTGCCGGCGCCGATGCCGTTGCCGGGGCGGGCGGGGGCGCGGCGGCGTTGCCGCAGGGCAGCGTGCCCGCCAGGGCGCCGGTGGGCGTGGCGTCGCCCCGGCTGCGGCCGCAGAAGTCGAGCGGCACCAGCGCGACCGACGGGATGGTGTCCAGCGGCTTGGTCGGCGTGAGGTCCAGCGCGTCGGGCGCGGCGGTGTAGTCCCGCAGCGCGACCGCGTCGTTGTTCTCGGCGCGCAGTTCCCCGTGGTTGCGCTGGCGGATGCGGCCTTCGAGCAGGTTGCCGTGGATGCGGGCGGACGCCGGGGCATTGCGCACGTCGATGCCGGCGGTGTTGACCAGGGTGTTGTGGGCCACCAGGGTGCGGGCGGCGCGGTTGACGTCGATGCCGAAATCGTTGCAGTGGGCGACGATGTTGTTGGCGACCACCCCGCCGGTGTGCTCGGCCTCGCAGGCCAGGTCGCGGCAGTAGGGCTTGCCGGTGCCGCCGCCGCCGAAGGAGATGCCGACCCGCTGTCCCGGCACCGAGACGTCGCCCGGGGTGCAGACCACGAGGTTGCGCTCGATGCGGCCGCCGTCGCCGGCGCCCTTCATGAACACGCCGTACGAGATGCGGTCGCCGTCGGCCTTGACGAAGTTGCTGATCAGGTTGTCGGCCACCACCCAGCGGCTCGCGGCCACGAGGTCGATCGGGGTGACCGGCACGTGGGTCTCGCGCGCCCGGGTGTTGGTGATGGTGTTGCGCTCGACGAGGCCGTCGTCGGGGAAGCTGTCGCCCAGGCCGTTGACCTTGAGGTGGGCGTTGAAGTCCTCGATCAGGTTGTTGCGGATGCGGGTGTGGTGGGCGTTGCCGACGACGTGGAAGGCGTGCTCGCAGTAGCCGTCGCCCTCGCAGACGCCGCGGATGTGCAGGTTCTCGAAGGTCCAGTAGGGTTGGTCCACGATGAAGCCCTCGATCGCGGTGAACTCGACCACGGTCTGCTCCGGCGTGTCGGACCGCACGGTGATCGGCCGGGCCCGGGTGCCGGCCGCGCCGGTGCGCAGGTTGGCGTTGACGCGGTAGCGGCCGGGACCGAGCAGGATGGTCTGGCCGGCGCGGGCGCCGGCCAGGGCGCGCGCCAGCTGGTCGGCCGTGGCGACGGCGACGGTGTCGGTTTCCATGCCGGCGAGCAGGCTGCTGCCGTTGCGCGGCTGCCATCCCTTGCCGAGCGTGGGCAGGCCCCCGGCCGGCACGCGCTCGACGCGCAGCTGGGCCCAGCGCAGCGCCGGCAGCAGGAGCTTCTCGGGCAGCGGATGGCCCTGCAGCCGCAGCTGGGCGCGGCGGATCAGTTCGCCGGGCGTGCGGGAAGCCAGCTCCGCCGGCAGCGAGGACAGGTCCCTGTCGCGCGACACCGCCCGCCCCAGGGTCCAGGCGACGGCGAGCAGGGCGACCAGCAGCAGGCCGGCGACGATCAGCAGGAGGCGGCGGGCGGGACGGCGCATGGCGGGGCCTCTTCGGCAGGGGATGGCGGATGGGCGGGGCCGGCGGAACCGGCAGGCGCGGCGGGTGCCGGCACCAGGGCGGGACGGTCGATCTTGCCGTTGGCGCTGCGCGGCAGGCCGCCGGGGCGCAGGTCGATGCTGCGCGGCACCATGTACGCCGGCAGGCGGCTCCGGCACGCGGCCAGGAGGGCGGGCACGTCGGCCGTGCCGATCGGCGCGACCGCCGCGTGGATCGCCTGCCCGAGCACCGCGTCCGGCACGCCGCAGACCGCGCATTCGTCGACCAGGCCGCTCGCGTAGAGGGCGTCCTCGACCTCGGTCGGGCTCACCCGGTAGCCCGAGGTCTTGATCATCTCGTCGCTGCGGCCGATGAAGTACAGGAAGCCGTCCGCGTCCCGGCGCACCGTGTCGCCGGAGAAGACCGCATGCTCGGCCAGCGGCAGCCCGGCCGGGCGCGCCGGCAGTCCGGCGGGCAGCGGGCGGAAGCGCGCGGCGGTGCGCTCGGCGTCGCCCCAGTAGCCCAGCGCCACCAGCGGGCCGCGGTGCACCAGTTCGCCCGGCTCGTCCGGGGCGCAGGGCGTGCCGTCGGGGCGCAGCACCAGCACCTCGGCGTTCGGGATCGCGCGGCCGATGGAGTCGGGGCGGCGATCGATCTCCTCGGGCGGCAGGTAGGTCGAGCGGAAGGCCTCGGTCAGCCCGTACATCAGGAAGGGCTTCGACCGGGGCAGCCGTTCGCGCAGTGCCTGCAGCGTCGGGCGCGGCAGGTGGCCGCCGGTGTTGGCGAAGTAGCGCAGGCGCTCGGCGACGCCCGCCGGCCACTCCAGCCGCGCGAGCTGGATGTAGAGCGGCGGCACCGCCGTCAGGCCGGTGACCCGCTCGCGCTCCAGGGCGCGCAGCACGTCGCGCGGCAGCAGGTGGTTGAGCAGCGCCACCCGGGCGCCGGCCACGCAGGCGGTGGTGAGCTGGCTGAAGCCCGCGTCGAAGGACAGCGGCAGCACCGCCAGCAGCACGTCGTCGGCGCGGTTGCCGAGGTAGCCCGCCACGCTCTGCGCGCCGGCGACCAGGTTGCGGTGCGAGAGCACCACGCCCTTGGGCAGGCCGGTGCTGCCCGAGGTGTAGAAGATGGCCGCCATGTCGGCATCGGTGACGCCGTGGACCCGGCTGCCGGCCGGGGCGGGGTCGTCGGCGGGCAGGTCGGCCCAGGCGGTGCGGGCCGGGCCGTCCGCCGGGGCCGGCGGCGCGTCGTCCGCATCCGGGACGCCGACCGCGCCGGTCGCCGGGGGCGCCGACGGCACCAGGACCAGGTGGCGCAGGTCGGCGCACGCGGACAGCGCCGGGCCGAGCGCGGCCAGGCGCGGGGCCGAGGTCACCAGCAGGCGCACGCCGCAGTCGCGCAGGATGTGCGTCACCTGGGCCGGCCGCAGTTGCGGGTTGACCGGCACCAGCACCGCGCCGGCGGCGGCGATGCCGAAGCTGGCCGCGACCGCCTCGACCCGTTTCTCCAGGTAGACGCCCACCCGGTCGCCACGCGCCAGTCCCAGCCCGCGCAGGCCGGCGGCGATGCGCCGCGCCTCGGCCCACAGGGCGGCGTAGTCCAGTTCCAGGGTGCCGTCGCCGACGGCGGGCGCCGCCGGGTCGCGCCGGGCGGCGTGGGCCAGCAGGTCGTGCAGCAGGGCGACGGGGGCGGTCATGGCGCCACCGCCCGGGGCGCGCGGGCCGCCTGCCAGCGCCGCAGCCCGCGGCCCAGCCAGTGGCGGCCGGCCGCGCGCATGCCGGCCAGGGTGCCGGGATGGAAGGCGACGATGCCGCGCCGCTCGCGCCGGTGGCTCATCCAGTCGCGCTTGTAGGCGTCGTCGCCGGTGAGGTAGTCCACCTCGGCGACCCGGTCCCCGTCGATCGCATCGCGCATCAGCGCGGCGGTCAGCACCGAGCCGGCGGAGAAGCGCTCCAGGCCCCGCGCGTAGGCCAGCTTGTAGATCGAGGCCTTGCCGTCCTTGACCAGCCAGAGCTGCGCCGCGGCCGGCTCGCCGCCGATGCGCAGCACGCCCAGCCGCAGCCAGCCGCGCGCGGCGGCTACCCGCGCGAGTTCGGCGATGAAGCCCGGCGCGGCCTCGGCGGGTTTCCAGCTGCGGCCGTAGACGGCGGCGAAGTCGGCGATGGCCGCCTCCAGCGCCGCGCCGGGCGACCGGTGCACCGCGAGGTCCCAGGCGCCCTGCCGGTCGAGCCGGCGTCGGCCGCGGGCGACCGCATGGCGCAGCGGCGAGGGCAGGGCGGCGAAATAGTCGTCGAAGCGCCGGCCGTCCACCCGCAGGTACCAGTTGCCGAAGCAGAAATAGCTGTCCGCCCAGTAGCCCGCCCGGCGCAGCGCGTCCAGCATGCCGGCGAAGAACGGGTCCTCGGTGTCGAGCGGTTGCAGGCGCAGCACCGGCCAGCGGGCCCGGTCGGCGCGCAGCCGGGCGCAGGCGCGCTGCAGCATCTCGGGCGGCACCGGATGCAGGTCGCCGGCCGGGCCCCAGAGGCTGCTGTAGTAGTTGGACAGGCTCTCCAGCGTGCCGTCGTCGCCTTCGCGCAGCGCCAGGGCGGCGCTGCGGCCGCTGCCGGCGTCGGCCGCCACCAGCAGGCGGACGCGCGGCGGCGCGGGAAAGCCGTGGCCGGCCAGCGCGCGGAACCAGTCGGCCGTCTGGAAGACCTCGGCGCCCGGCCGGTCGCGCGGGCCGTCGCCCGGCGCCGTGCCGTCCAGCGCGCGGAGGTCGTCGTGCAGGGCGATGCCGGGAGGGGCCGCCGGCGCGGTCCGGGAATGCACGGCGTGCCTCGCTGCCGGGCGTTCAGCGCCCGATGGGCGCGTACTCGATGCCCTGCGCACGGACCAGCGCCGGGTCGTAGAGGTTGCGGCCGTCGAAGATCAGCGGCTGGCGCAGCGTGTCGCGGATGCCGTCGAAGTCCGGGCTGCGGAATTCCTTCCACTCGGTGACGATGATCAGCGCGTCGGCGCCGTCGAGCGCCTCCTGCGGGCTGGTGGCGTAGCGCAGGCGCGGCTCCTCGCCGAAGACGCGGCGCGCCTCGTCCATCGCCACCGGGTCGTAGGCGGCGACGGTGGCGCCGGCGGCGAACAGGTCGGCCAGCAGGGTGCGGCTGGGCGCGTCGCGCATGTCGTCGGTGTTGGGCTTGAAGGCCAGGCCCCAGACGGCGAAGTGCTTGCCGGCGAGGTCGTCGCCGAAGCGCGCCGCCACCTTGCGGCCCAGCACGTGCTTCTGGGCGTCGTTGGCTTCCTCGACCGCGGTCAGCACCTTCAGGTCGATGTCGGCGGCGTCTGCGGCGGTCTTGATCAGCGCCTTGACGTCCTTCGGGAAGCACGATCCGCCGTAGCCGCAGCCGGGGTACAGGAAGTCGTAGCCGATGCGCGGGTCCGAGCCGATGCCGCGCCGCACCATCTCGATGTCGGCGCCGAGCTTCTCGGCCAGGTTGGCCAGCTCGTTCATGAAGCTGATCCGGGTGGCGAGCATCGCGTTGGCGGCGTACTTGGTGAGCTCGGCGCTGCGCACGTCGGTGACGATCAGGCGCTCGCGGTTGCGCTGGAAGGGCGCGTAGAGCGCGCGCATCAGCAGGATGGCCTGGTCGTCGTCGGCGCCCACGATGATGCGGTCGGGCTTCATGAAGTCCTCGACCGCCGCGCCTTCCTTCAGGAATTCGGGGTTGGAGACCACGCTGTAGGGCGTGGCCGCGCCTCGCTTGCGCAGCTCGTCGGCGATCGCCTCGCGGACCCGGTCGGCGGTGCCGACGGGCACGGTGCTCTTGTCGACCACCACCTTGTAGTCGGTCATGCGGCTGCCGATGTTGCGGGCGGCGGCCAGCACGTACTGCATGTCGGCCGAGCCGTCCTCGTCGGGGGGCGTGCCCACGGCGATGAACTGCATGGTGCCGTGCTGCACCGCGCGGTCGACGTCGGTGGTGAACTGCAGCCGGCCGGCGGCGACGTTGCGCTGCACCATGGCCTGCAGGCCGGGTTCGTAGATGGGGATGCCGCCGCTTTCCAGGATCCGGATCTTTTCCGCGTCCACGTCCAGGCAGAGCACATGGTTGCCGACTTCCGCCAGGCAGGCGCCGCTCACGAGGCCCACGTACCCGGTTCCGACCACTGTTATTTTCATGAAAGATGCCAAGTAAGATGGCCGCGCCCTCCGCGCGAGCCGTTCTCCGAACCGCCTGCAGCGGGCTGCGGGCAACATACCGGCCCCCGGCGGCCCCGCAAGGGGCGCCGCCGGGGGCCACGGACCATCATAACGAAGCGTCGCGACCGGGAGTTACCGTTCGCTGCGCGCCGATACGCCCGGAAAACGCCCGGAAAGGGGCCACGAAGCATGCACATCGAGACGCAGATCGCCGACATCCTCGACACGGTGCTGGGCCTGCAGGGACGCGGCCGCGACTTCGGGCGCGACACGCCGCTGCTGGGCGCGCTGCCCGAGCTCGACTCGATGGCGGTCCTGTCGCTGATCACCGCGCTGGAGGAGCATTTCGGCCTGGCCTTCGACGACGACGAGCTCGACGGCGCGGCCTTCGCGACCCTGGGCACGCTGGCCGACCTGGTGCGCGCCAAGACCGGTGGCTGATCCGTCTCCGCAGCCGCAGCCGCCGGCGGCGCAGGCCGGACGCCCGCCGCCGCCCGACGCCTTCTTCCTGCCGGCGGCGGACGGCGGCCAGCGCCTGTGCATCCTGCACCGGCCCGCGCCCAGGCGGGAGGTGCGCGGCGCCCTGGTCTACCTGCACCCCTTCGCCGAGGAGATGAACCGGTCGCGGCGCATGGCGGCGCTGCAGTCGCGGGCCTTCGCCGATGCGGGTTTCGCGGTGCTGCAGATCGACCTGCACGGCTGCGGCGACAGCAGCGGCGACTTCGGCGATGCCGACTGGGACGGCTGGCGGCAGGACGCGCGCCGGGCCGGCGACTGGCTGGCGTGCGAGTTCGGCGCGCCGCTGTGGTGGTGGGGCCTGCGGGCCGGCGCGCTGCTGGCCTGCGCCGCCGCGCACGACGGCCTCGCGCCGGCCGGCCTGCTGCTGTGGCAGCCGGTGCTCTCGGGCGCGCAGCAGCTGACGCAGTTCCTGCGGCTGGCGCGGGCGCGGCAGATCGTCGCCGGAGCGCCGGCGGCGGCCGGGCCGGACCTGCGCGCCGAGCTGGCGGCCGGCCGCGCCGTCGAGGTGTCCGGCTACCGGCTGTCGCCCGGGCTGGCGGCCGGACTGGGGAAGGCCGGCGCGGAGCTGTCGCGCCCGGTATCGCGGATCGTGTGCTGCGAGGTGGGCAGCGGCCTGGAGCTGTCGCCCGCGCTGCAGGCCCAGCTCGGCCGCTGGCGCGCCGCCGGCTGCGATGCCCGGGGCGTGGCGGTGGCGGGCGCGCCCTTCTGGCACGCCGCGGAGCCGCAGGACTGTCCCGCGCTGCGGGCCGCGAGCCTCGCCGCCGTCGCGGAGGACGCGCCGTGACGCGGGGCCGTGCCGACCGCGGCGCAGGGCGGCCCGCCGCTGCGGCCAGCGACGGGCCGCAGGACGCCGCGTCCGGACGCGCGCCGCCCCGGGCCGCGTCCCGCGACGAGGTACTGGCCTTCGACTGCGGCGGCGACCGGCTGCTCGGCATCGCGTCCTGCCCGGCCGATCCCGGGCCGCTGGGCGTGCTGGTCGTGGTGGGCGGGCCGCAGTACCGCGCCGGCAGCCACCGGCAGTTCGTCCTGCTGGCGCGGCGGCTGGCGGACGCGGGCACCGCGGTGCTGCGCTTCGACTACCGGGGCATGGGCGACAGCGAAGGCGCGCCGCAGGGCTTCGAGGCGGTGGGCGAGGACATCGACGCCGCCCTGGCGGCCTTCGCCCGACGCTTCCCCACGGTGCGGCGGGTGGCGCTGTGGGGCCTGTGCGACGGCGCCTCGGCGGCGCTGCTCCACCTCGGCGGCCGCGCGGCGGGGCCTGCCGGGCGACGGGTGCCGGAAATCGCCGCCCTGTGCCTGCTCAATCCCTGGGTGCGCTCCGAGGCTACGCTGGCGCGCACCCATGTGCGGCACTACTACCTGCAGCGGCTGGCGCAGCCGGACTTCTGGCGCAAGCTGCTGGGGGGCGGGCTGGCCTGGCGGCGGGCGGCGGGCGCGCTGCTGCGCAACCTGGCGCTGGCGGCGCCGTCGCGCGGCGCCGCCGCCGGGCCGGACGGGCCGGCCGACTTCCGCGCGCGGATGGCCGCCGCCTGGCGCGGCTTCGGCGGGCCGGTGCTGCTGGTGCTGAGCGAGAACGACTTCACCGCGCGCGAATTCCTCGACACCGTCGCGGCCGACGCCGCCTGGTCCGGCGTGCTGGCCTCGCCCCGGCTGCAGCGCATCGACGTGCCGGAGGCCGACCACACCTTCTCCAGCGCCGCCTGGCGCGCCGTGGTGGAGGACCGGATGCTGGCCTGGATCGCCGCGCTGGACCGGCCCGATGCCGGCGGGGCCCGCGGATGAAGCGCGTCCTGATGGTGGCCTTCCATTTCCCGCCGCTGGCGGCCGGCAGCGGCATCCAGCGCACGCTGCGCTTCGTGCAGCAGCTGCCGCGCGCAGGCTGGCAGCCGGCGGTGCTGACGGTGCATCCGCGCGTCCATCCGCAGGCGCCCGCGTCGTCGGACGGCGCACCGGCCGACGACGCGGTCGGGGCGGACGTGCCGGTGCGCCGGTCCTTCGCGCTCGACGCGGCGCGCGACCTGGCGCTGCGCGGCCGCTACCTCGGCTGGACGGCCCGGCCCGACCGCTGGGCGAGCTGGCGCGCCTTCGCGGTGCGCGACGGCCTGCGGCTGATCGACCGCTGGAAGCCGGACGTGCTCTGGTCCACCTATCCGATCGCCACCGCGCACGCCATCGGCGCCGAGCTGCAGCGCCGCAGCGGCCTGCCGTGGGTGGCCGACTTCCGCGACCCGATGGCGCAGGACGGCTATCCGGCCGACCCGGCCACCTGGCGCAGCTTCCGGCGCATCGAGGAACGGGCGCTGCGCCAGGCGGCCGCGGCGGTGTTCACCACCCCGGGCGCGGCGCAGGCCTACCGCGCGCGCTATCCGGACGCCGCCGCCCGGATCGAGGTCATCGAGAACGGCTACGACGAAGGCAGCTTCGCCGCCGCGGTCGCGCTGGCGGCCCGGGACGGCGGCGGTCCGCTGGTGCCGGGGCGCGCCACGCTGCTGCACAGCGGCATCGTCTATCCGTCCGAGCGCGACCCGCGCGCGCTGTTCGCCGCGCTGCGGCGCCTCCTCGACGGCGGCCGGCTGCGGCGCGACGCGCTGCGCATCCGCTTCCGCGCGCCGGTGCACGACGCGCTGCTGCGCGACCTGGCGCGCCGCCACGGCGTGGAGGACGTGGTCGAGGTCTGTCCGCCGCTCGGCTACCGCGAGGCCCTGGCCGAGATGCTGCGGGCCGACGGCCTGCTGCTGCTGCAGGCATCGAACTGCAACGCCCAGATCCCGGCCAAGTTCTACGAGTACCTGCGCGCCGGCCGGCCGGTGCTGGCGCTGACCGATCCGGCGGGCGATACCGCCGGCGCGCTGCGCGGCGCGGGCATCGACACCATCGCCCGGCTCGACGCCGTCGATGCGATCGCCACGGCGTTGCCGCGCTTCCTGGAACGGCTCGCCCGGGGCCGCGCGCCCCTGCCGCGACCGGAGGCGGTGGCCGGTGCCTCGCGGCAGGCGCGGACGCAGGCCCTGGCGGCGCTGCTGGACCGCACGCTGGCAACCTCCCGAGCACGCGCCGGGGCGCGGTCCTGATGGTCGCCGCGCCCGACCGGTCCGCGGGACTCGCGGCGGCCGTGCGGCGTCCGGGGGCCGCGGGCATCGGTGCCCTGTGCCTGGTCGCGGGGCTGCTGCTGGCCTGCCGGCACCCGGTGGCGCCGTGGTCGGCCGCCGCCGCCTTCGGCGCCTGGTGCCTGGCGGCCTGGCGCTGGCCGGGGCTGTGGCTGGCGGTGGTGCCGGCGGCGTTGCCGCTGCTCAATTTCTCGCCCTGGACCGGATGGATCGCGGTCGAGGAGTTCGACCTGCTGTTGCTGGGCACGCTGGCCGCCGTCTGGCTGCGGCGGGCCGGCACGCGGGACGCGGCGCCCGCGCCGCATTCGCGCGGACTCGCCTGGTTGGGCGGGGCGGTGCTGGCGCTGGGCGCGCTCGGGCTGGCGCGGGGCGTGGCGGCGGCCGGCGGCTGGGCCGGCCTCGCGGACGGCGCCGGACTGTTCGGCGGCTACACCGATCCGGCCAACGCCTGGCGCGTTTTCAAGGGGCCAGCCTGCGCCGCGCTGCTGCTGCCGGCGCTGCAGCGCGAGTGCGCGGTCGCCGGGCCGCTGCGCGCCGGGCGGCGGCTGGCGGCCGGCATGCTGGCGGGGCTGTGCGTGGTGCTGGCGGCGGCGGTCTGGGAGCGCCTGGCCTTTCCCGGGCTGCTGGACGTGGGCAGTTCCTACCGCACGGTGGCGCTGTTCTGGGAGATGCACGTGGGCGGCGCCGCGATCGACGCCTACCTGGCGATGGCGATGCCCTTCGTGCTGTGGGCGCTGGTTCGGGCGCGCACGCGGCTCGCCTGGACCGGTGCCGCCGCGCTGGCGCTGGCGGCGGGCTACGTGTGCCTGACCACTTTCGCGCGCGGCGTGTACCTGTCGGTCGCGCTGCCGGCGCTGCTGGCCGCCGGCCTGTCGGCGGTGGCGTATGTCCGGTACGCCGGGCTGCCCGGGCTGCGCCGGATCGCGGTGGCCGTGCCGTCGGCGGCGGCCGGCATGCTGGCGGTCGGCATGGCGGTGCAGCGCGGGGGACCGGCGGGCGCCGCACTGGCGCTGCTCGCGGTCGTCGCGGTGCTGGCCGGGGTGCGCCGGGCCGGGCGGCCGCTGGGCCGGCGCTGGGAGGCGGGCGCGCTGCTGGCGTGCGTGCTGGTGGCCGAGGTGGTGGTGTTCTCGGGCAGCGGTTCGTTCCTGCAGAGCCGCATGGCGGCCAGCCAGGCCGACCTGGGCAGCCGCATCGACCACTGGCGGCGCGGCGCGGGGCTGTTGCGCACGCCGCTGGACTGGGCGCTGGGCCTGGGACTGGGGCAGTTGCCGTCGCGCTATGCCGCGGCCTATCCGCTGGCCGAATTCCCAGGCGCGGCGCGGGCGGCGCGCGCGGCCGACGGCCGCCCCGTGGCGCGCCTGTCCGGCCCGCGCGGCGACAGCCGGCGCGGCCGGTACTTCGCGCTGACGCAGCGGGTGGACGCGGCGGGCCCGGGATCGCTGCGGGTGACGGCCGAGGTGATGGTGGACCGGGCGGCGCTGCTGCAGTTCCGGGTGTGCGAACGGCACCTGCTCTACACCCGGGCCTGCCGTCGCGCCGATGTGCTGGTCCTGCCCGGGGCGCGGCCCTGGCAGCAGGTGTCGGTGGTGCTGCAGGGACCGGCGCTGCCG
>JAKOND010000204.1 GCA_022702125.1 Burkholderiaceae bacterium | reverse complement strand
CAGGGGAGGGCGCGTGGCGGGCAGCGCGGGCAGGTCGGTGTCGGAGAGATAGGGCGTCACGCTGCATCCTTTGCCAGCCGCAGGCCGGTGAATTGCCAGCGCGCGGCCGGCGGGAAGAAATTGCGGTAGGTCGACCGGGCATGTCCGTCGGGCGTGGCGCTGCTGCTGCCGCGCAGCACCACCTGGCCCACCATGAACTTGCCGTTGTATTCGGCGGCCACGCCCTGCATCGGCCTGAAGCCGGGGTAGGGGTCGTAGGACGAGCGGGTCCATTGCCAGACATGGCCGTGCAACTGGCGCATGCCGGGATGCGACGACGCGGCTTCCCACTCGAATTCGGTCGGCAGGCGGGCACCGGCCCATTCCGCGTAGGCCGCGGCTTCGTACAGGCTGAGCTGGCGGACCGGCGCGTCCTCGTCCAGGGGCAGCAGGCCGTGTTCGCCGAACACCTGCCAGCCTTCGGCGCGGGGCCGGGCGGACAGCGCGATGCGCGGATCGTCCGGCGCCACCCAATAGGCCGGCGCGGTCCAGCCCTGCGCGCGCACCAGCGCCCAGCCGTCGGACAGCCAGAAGCGCGGCTCGCGGTAGCCGCCGTCGGCCACGAAACGCGCGTATTCGCCGCAGGTGACCAGCCGGTCCGCCAGCCGGTAGGGCGCCAGCAGCACGCGGTGGCGCGGCGTCTCGTTGTCGAAGGCGAAGTCCGGATGGCCCGCGGCCGGAGCGCGCCCGGCAGGGGCGTCGTGGCCGATGTCCTCGATGCCGCCGTCGAAGGCGATCCAGCGCGCCGCGCCGGTGGCGTCGTCCGGCGATGGCGGACGGTCCGTGCGGGTCGAGGGCCGGTAGGCCGGCAGCATCGGGTTGCAGGAGAAGGCATGCAGGATGTCGGTCACCAGCAGTTCCTGGTGCTGCTGCTCGTGGTGCAGGCCCAGCTCCAGGATGGGCATCAGTTCGGCCCAGGTGGCGGCGTCGCAGCGGGCGATGCACCGCACCATGGCGGCATCGACATGCGCGCGGTAGAGATGGACTTCGGCCACGCCGGGCCGGGTCAGCAGCCCGCGCTGGTGGCGCTCGTGCCGGGGCCCGAGGGCCTCGTAATACGAATTGAAGAGGAAGAAGAACGCTTCGTCGAAGGGCTGGTAGCCGGCCTGCAGCCGGTGCAGGACGACCGCCTCGAAGAACCAGGTGGTGTGCGCCAGATGCCACTTGGCCGGACTGGCATCGGGCATCGACTGCACCGTCTGGTCCTCGGCGGACAGCGGCGCGACCAGGGCCATGGAATGGGCGCGCACCGACCGGAACCGGTCGATCCATGCCTCGCGGGAGGCATCGATGCACCGGTCGACCGGCAGGACGGACAAGGTATGTGGCATGGTGGAGGGCATGGATTCGAATGCGGCGACGGGCGGGTGCGAAGCCATCGGCGTTCGTCACCCGCCCGTCGTGCGATGGGGGTCGGTTCCTTGTCTCAGCAAGGGCGGGAGGCAGGAGCCGCTGTCATCGCGACCGTGCGCTGATCACTTGCCGTACTTGGCCTGGACGTCCTTGACGCAGACGTCCTTGCCGTCGCCGGACATGGCGTCGCAACGCTCCTTGGCGGCCTTGTATTCGGCATCGCGCTTGTCTTCGGCGGCGTCCTTGCGGACATCGGCCATCTTGGCGGGCGAAGCGTCGCCGGAACGGACGTCGGCGGCGGTCTTGGCGACCTTGGCGTCGGCCTTGGCGGCGGTGTGGGCTGCCTTGGCATCCTTCACGCAGACGTCCTTGGCGTTGCCGCTCTGGTCGTCGCACTTTTCCTTGGCGACCTTGTAGTCGGCATCGGCCTTGGCTTCGCGGGCCTTGCGGTCGTGGCTGGCGCTGGGCTTGTAGCGGGCCTCGAGGTCGGCCTTGGCGACCTTCTCCATGCCTTCGGCCTCGGCCTTGCAGACATCCTTGGCGTTGCCGCTCATCGGATCGCACTTGGCCTTGGCGGCCTTGTAGTCGGCGCCGATGCGGTCCTTCTCGGCGCTGTATTCGGCGCGGGTCATCGCCTGGGCGCTGAAGCCGAGGGCGCAGGTGGCAGCGATGGCCATCGAGATCAGGGTCTTTTTCATGGTTTTCCTCCGGAACGATCGGATTGGTTGATTTTGAAAGGAGCGCCGATCAGACGTGCTCGAAGAACTGGCTGGGATTGCGGCCGTGCCAATCGGCAAACTGCTTCTCGGCCTCGTCCTTGGTGATGCCATGGCGTTCCTGGATGCGGCCGAGCAGCTGGTCGCGCTTGCCGTCGATGACGTCGAGGTCGTCGTCGGTGAGCTTGCCCCACTGTTCCTTGACCTTGCCCTTGAACTGGTGCCAGGCACCTTCGATGCGGTCGTTATTCATGGCGATCTCCTTTCGTTTATGGGGAACGTTTGTCCGCCTCGCGCCGGTCGCCGCGGTGCCTTCCGGAGCCGCTTCGCCCCATCGCGGTGCGTGGAGAAAAATGTATTTGCTTATGCGCTGGAAGCCGATAGGAATGCTGGACGACAGGGTGTAGGCAGCGGACTACTGCGGTCGCGGACGCGCCCCTGGCGGAGGGCTTGGCGGAGGGCAGTCACGGGCGCGACGCATGCTCGGTGTTTGTCCCAAGTGGTGGCGCGCTGTCGTGCTGCATACGATGGGCCCGACGCCATGCCGGCGCCTTCCGCCGAACAGGACCGCATGCCCGACATCCTTCTGCGCACCGAGCGGCTCACCAGAACCTTCGCGGGATTCACCGCGGTCGACGGCATCGACCTCGCCGTGCGGCGCGGCTCCATCCATGCGCTGATCGGCCCGAACGGCGCGGGCAAGACCACCTGCTTCAACCTGCTCACCCGGTTCCTGCCGCCGACCTCCGGCCGCATCTTCTTCGACGGCGACGACATCACCGGCATGCGCCCGGCGGCGGTGGCGCGGCGCGGCATGGTGCGGTCCTTCCAGATCTCGGCGGTGTTCCCGCACCTGACGCTGCTGCAGAACGTGCGGCTGGCCCTGCAGCGCAAGCTGGGCACGGCGATGCACTTCTGGCGCAGCGACCGCAGCCTGGCGCAGCTCGACGGCCGCGCCCTGGAACTGCTGGACGAGGTGGGCCTGCGCGAACTGGCGGGCGAGGCCGCGGTGAACCTGCCCTACGGCCGCAAGCGGGCGCTGGAACTGGCGACCACGCTGGCGATGGAACCCGCGCTGATGCTGCTGGACGAGCCCACCCAGGGCATGGGCCACGAGGACGTGGCCCGCGTGACCGAGCTGATCCGCCGCGTGGCCGCCGGCCGCACCGTGCTCATGGTGGAGCACAACATGCAGGTGGTCTCGACCATCGCCGACACGATCACGGTGCTGCAGCGCGGCGCGGTGCTGGCCGAGGGCGGCTACGCCGAGGTTTCGCGCGACCCGCGGGTGATGCAGGCCTACATGGGCACCGCCGACGGCGAACTCCGGGGAGCGCACTGACATGGCCGCATCGCCCGCGCACGCCTTCGTCGACGCCTTCCCGCACAGCCTGCCGGCCGACGAGGACGACGTGCTGGTGCCGGCGCTCGACATCCAGAACCTGCGGGCCTGGTACGGCGAATCCCACGTGCTGCACGGCGTGAACCTGCGGGTGATGCCGGGCGAGGTGGTGACCCTGCTCGGGCGCAACGGCGCCGGCCGCACCACCACGCTGCGCGCGGTGCTGGGGCTGGTGGGCGCGCGCACCGGCTCGGTCCGCGTCCACGGCACCGAGACCGTCGGCCTGCCCACCCACCGCATCGCCCATTGCGGCATCGGCTACTGCCCGGAGGAGCGCGGCATCTTCGCCAGCCTGAGCTGCGAGGAGAACCTGCTGCTGCCGCCCCGGCTGCGCCGGGCGCCGGCGCACGGCGGCGGGAGCGGAGACGAGCCCGCCGCCGCCATGTCGCTCGACGAGATCTACGCGATGTTCCCGCACCTGGCCGAGCGCCGCCACAGCCCGGGCACGCGGCTGTCGGGCGGCGAGCAGCAGATGCTGGCGGTGGCGCGCATCCTGCGCACCGGCGCCACGCTGCTGCTGCTCGACGAGATCTCCGAGGGCCTGGCGCCGGTGATCGTGCAGGCGCTGGCGCGCACCATCGTCGCGCTGCGCGACCGGGGCTACACCATCGTGATGGTCGAGCAGAACTTCCATTTCGCCGCGCCGCTGGCCGACCGCTTCTACGTGCTGGAGCACGGCCGGGTGGTGGAGCATTTCTCGGCCGCGCAGCTCGGCGAGAAGCGCCCGCTGCTCGACCGGCTGCTCAACGTCTGACGCCCGGCGCCCCGCACCGAACCGCATCCCGTCCATCCGCAAGAAGCCTCCAGGAGATCCCCATGCAAGCATCCACGCCGACCAGCCGCCGCGCCCTCGCCATCCTCGCGGCCACCGCCGCCGCCTGGGCGCTGCCCCTGACGATGGCGCAGGCCCAGCAGCCGTCGCAGGACAAGGTGCGCATCGGCTTCCTGACCGACATGTCGAGCCTGTACTCCGACGTGGACGGCAAGACCGGCGCGGTCGCCATCCAGATGGCCATCGACGACTACGGCGGCAAGGTGCTGGGCCGGCCGGTGGAGCTGGTGTCCGCCGACCACCAGAACAAGCCCGACATCGCGGTGACCAAGGCCCGCGAGTGGATCGACACCCAGAACCTGACCATGCTGATGGGCGGCACCAACTCCGGCGTGGCGCTGGCGCTGGCGAAGGTCGCGCAGGAGAAGAAGCGGGTCTACTTCAACAACGGCGCCGGTTCGACCGCGCTGACCAACGAGCAGTGCAGCCCGTACACGGTGCACTACGCCTACGACACCGCCGCGCTGGCCAACGGCACCGGCCAGGCGGTGGTGGCGCAGGGCGGCAAGAGCTGGTTCTTCCTGACGGCCGACTACGCCTTCGGGCAGGCGCTGGAGGCCGACACCGCCAGGGTGGTCAAGGCCCAGGGCGGCACCGTCGTCGGCACGGTGCGCCATCCGCTCAACGCCTCGGACTTCTCGTCCTTCCTGCTGCAGGCGCAGAACTCCAAGGCGCAGATCCTGGGCTTGGCCAACGCGGGCGGCGACATGATCAACGCGGTCAAGGCGGCCCGGGAATTCGGCGTCACCAAGACGATGAAGATCGCCGGCCTGCTGGTCTTCATCAGCGACATCCACAGCCTGGGCCTGCGCAACACCGAGGGCCTGCTGACGACCACCAGCTGGTACTGGGACCAGAACGACGCCAGCCGCAAGTTCGCCCAGCGCTTCTTCGAGAAGACCAAGCGCATGCCGGGCGACATCCAGGCCGCCGACTACTCCACCGCCATGACCTACCTGAAGGCGGTGGACGCCGCCAAGACCACCGACGCCGACCAGGTGATGGCCAAGCTCAAGTCGATGCCGATCGACGACTTCTACGGCAAGGGCACGATCCGCCCCGACGGCCGCTACGTGCACGACATGTACCTGATGCAGGTCAAGGCGCCCTCGGAGTCGAAGAAGCCGTGGGACTACTACAAGCTGGTGGCGACCCTGCCCGGCGAGAAGGTCTTCACCCAGAAGGCCGATTCCCGGTGCGCGCTGTGGAAATGACCCGGCACGCGCCGCGCTGAGTCCGGAACCCCGCCATGGAAATCCTCGGCGTCTCCGTGCCGGCCCTGATGAGCCAGGTGCTGCTGGGCCTGGTCAACGGTTCGTTCTACGCCATGCTGAGCCTGGGGCTGGCGGTCATCTTCGGGCTGCTCAACGTCATCAACTTCGCGCACGGCGCGCTGTTCATGATGGGCGCGGTGCTGACCTGGATGGCCGCCGAGTACCTGGGCATCGGCTACTGGCCGATGCTGCTGCTGGCGCCGCTGGCGGTCGGGCTGTTCGGCGTGGTGGTCGAGCGGCTGCTGCTGCGCCACCTCTACAAGCTCGACCACCTCTACGGCCTGCTGCTCACCCTGGGGCTGACGCTGCTGGTGGAGGGCCTGTTCCGCTCGGTCTACGGCGTCTCGGGCCTGCCCTACGACACGCCGGCGCTGCTGGAGGGCGCCACCAGCGTCGGCTTCATGATGCTGCCCAACTACCGGATGTGGGTGGTCGCCGCGTCGCTCACGGTCTGCCTGGGCACCTGGTACGCGATCGAGAAGACCCGGCTCGGCGCCTACCTGCGCGCCGGCACCGAGAACCCGCGCCTGGTGCAGGCCTTCGGCGTCGACGTGCCGCTGATGGTGACGCTGACCTACGGCTTCGGCGTGGCGCTGGCGGCCTTCGCCGGCGTGCTGGCGGCGCCGGTCACGCAGGTCTCGCCGCTGATGGGGCAGAACCTGATCATCGTGGTGTTCGCGGTGGTGGTGATCGGCGGCATGGGCTCCATCCTGGGATCGATCCTGACCGGGCTGGGCCTGGGGGTGATCGAGGGCTTCACCCGGGTGTTCTGGCCCGAGGCCTCGTCCACCGTGGTGTTCCTCCTGATGATCGTGGTGCTGCTGGTGCGGCCCGCCGGACTGTTCGGCAAGGAGCGATGACGCGATGAATACGGCAACCGTCCCCACCGCTCCCGCCGTCGCTTCCGCCGTTCCCGCGACGCCCCCCGGGGTGCGGGCCGGCGCCTCGCGCGTCACCGCCATCGGCTACGGCCTGCTGCTGGCGGCGCTGCTCGCGGCGCCGTGGCTGGGCGTCTATCCGGTGTTCGCGATGAAGCTGATGTGCTTCGCGCTGTTCGCCGCGGCCTTCAACCTGCTGCTGGGCTTCACCGGCCTGCTGTCCTTCGGGCACGCGGCCTTCCTCGGCGGATCGGCCTATGTCGCCGGGCACGCGATGAAGGTCTGGGGGCTGTCGCCCGAACTGGGCCTGCTGCTGGGCACGCTGACCGGCGCGGCGCTGGGCGCGGTGTTCGGCGCGCTGGCGATCCGGCGGCAGGGCATCTATTTCGCGATGATCACCCTGGCGCTGGCGCAGATGCTGTACTTCGTCTGCCTGCAGGCCCCGTTCACCGGCGGCGAGGACGGCCTGCAGGGCGTGCCGCGCGGCCGGCTCTTCGGGCTGATCGACCTGTCGGGCGACCTGACGATGTACTACGTGGCGCTGGCCATCGTCGTGGCCGCCTTCCTGCTGATCGTGCGCACCGTGCGCTCGCCCTTCGGCCAGGTGCTCGCCGGCATCAAGGACAACGAGCCGCGCGCCGTCTCGCTCGGCTACGACACCGCGCGTTTCAAGCTGCTGGCCTTCGTCCTGTCGGCGGCGCTGGCCGGGCTGGCCGGCGCACTCAAGACGCTGGTGCTGGGGCTGGCGACGCTGGCCGACGTGCACTGGACCGCCTCGGGCCAGGTCATCCTGATGACGCTGGTCGGCGGGCTGGGCACCTTCTCGGGGCCGCTGGCGGGCGCGGCGGTCGTCGTGTTCATCGAGAACCGGGTCGGCGAGATCGGCGCCTTCCTGGCGGGCGTCACCGGCATCGGCTGGTTCGCCGGCCTGGGCGAGTCGGTCACCATCGTCACCGGCTTCATCTTCGTGGTGTGCGTGATGGCCTTCCGGCGCGGGGTGATGGGCGAGGTGCTGGCCTGGCGGGAGCGGCGGCGGGCGGCGAAGGCGGCACCCATCGCCCCCGCCGCGACGCTGGCGGCGAACGCCGCGGCGCCGGCCGGTGCCGCTGCAGCGCCGGCCGGCGCGGGGCGCGCGGGTTCTCCGGCGTCCCGGCCGTCCTGACGGGCCCGCGCCGGGCCCGCGGACGCGGCTACAGCCGCAGCGCGCCTCCGTAGCCGGTCATCTCCAGGTAGCCGCGGCCGATCTCGCGGCCGCCGGCGTCGCGCAGGGCGCTCAGGCCCTCCCAGTAGACCGATCCGGTGGAGCCGCGGCTGTCGAGTTCCTGGTCGTCCTGCAGGGCCTCGAGCGTGAAATCGCCCGCCGGGCTGCGAACCCGCCAGGCGACCGGGTAGGCGGTGCCGGTGCGGGCGCTGGTCCAGCGGCGCAGCGGCGCGAACTCCACCTCCCCGGCGCCGAAGGCCCGCGCCGCGCCGCCCGCCGGCCGCAGCGAGCCGCCCGCCCACAGGGCGCTGCCGTCGCGGCGGCGCAGGCGGAAGAGGGTCAGCGCGCCGCCGTCGAAGAGGTTGATGCCCGCCCAGTCCCAGCCTTCGGCCTCCGGGTGCAGCAGTTCCTGGCTCCATTCGTGGTCGAGCCAGGCCGTGGCGCGGTCGGCCGGCGCGGCGGCGGCGGTCGCGGCGTCGATGGCGAAGCGCTCGCGGCCGAGCGACAGCGTCCCGCCGACCGCCAGCTGCGGCAGGCTGTAGTAATAGCTGGCCTGCGCCGCCTCGGGCCCCTTGCGCGACAGGCCGGCATCGCCCTGCAGCAGCAGCGGCTGGGTCTCGCGGAAGTCGAGCGCCAGGCCGAAGCCCTCGGCCGGCAGCCGGGCGCGGTAGGCGCCGTCGGGCTGGCGCACCAGCGACCAGTCGCCGAGCACCACCGCCGTGTCCTCCTCGGAGGCCCAGGCGGTGCCTTCGCGGCCCCGTCCCGACCAGCGGGCGATGCGCTGGTCGTGCAGCAGCCGGCTGCCCCGCAGGTCGGTCATCGCCGCATGCGCGAAGACGAGCTGGCGCGCCGCGAAGCGCGATCGCAGCGGCTGCGCCGCCTCCACCCGCGACCGGAAGAAGGTCAGCTGGAAGCCGAAGCGCCGCGCGGCGCCGCCCCCCGCGGGCGTGCTGCCGGCCTGGCCGGTGATGTACCACCACTCGGTGCGGAAGTCGTTGTGCGCGCCCAGGTCGCGCGGAAAGCGCAGGCCGCGCGGCGGCAGGGCGGCGGCGCCGCCGGGCCAGCCGGCAGCCAGTCCGCCGACCGCCGCCAGCCCGCCGGCCGCGGCCAGCAGCCGTCGGCGCGCCCAGGGCGGAGCGGGCGGGGACGCCATCCCGGCAGCCCCCGGCATGCCGCCCCGGTCGATCGGAACCTTGCCCATCACCAGTCCTCCTTGACCGCCATCACCGCATCGCGCCCGGCCGCCGCGCCGCCGGCGATGCGCGCGGTCAGCGT
>JAKOND010000190.1 GCA_022702125.1 Burkholderiaceae bacterium | reverse complement strand
ACCGGTGGACATCCTGCCATTGAAGGACCGGCCGGAGGATCTGGAGACGCTCGCGCTGCAAATGGTGGAAGCCGCTCTGCGCGAGGCCGGCCAATCCCAGACGCTTCCCAAGGTCAGGGTCCATCTGCCCGACCTGTTGCGCATGCACACGTGGCCCGGCAACGCCCGGGAGCTGCAGAACTTCGCGCATCGGGTGGCGATCTTGACCCTGGAGCTCGGAGGCGCGCCCGGCAAAAGCCAACTCCGCACCCTGATCGATTTCAGCTCACCGTCTCTCCGCACCGACGACCTGTCCCTGCGTCGCAAGCAGGAGGACTTCGCGCATATAGAGCGCATGCTGAGGGAGTGCGGCGGCTCCTACGACGCAACCGCGCAGCGGCTGGGCATAAGCCGGAGCACGCTTTGGCGTCGTCTGAAAAATGGCAGGGATCTTGTCGCACGCTGAGACGACCGCCGTTGCGGTCGCGGCAGGGTGCGATTGGATTTGTCAGGGCGCATTCGTATGGTAGTCAGCCCTTCAATTCACAAGTTGCGTTGCTCGAAAGCTGTCTGACCCACACCTCGCTGTCTTCAATCCAAGCACGATCTCTGAACTTGTCAGAGGTCAACGGGGATGCGTCGAATCCCTTTTTGCCAGAAAGGTCTCATAGAGGATCTGGGCTGCTGCAGTCAGGGGTCTGCCGTGTCTGGAAATGAGCCCCAGGGTCCTCGTCACCCTGGGTTCCGTCAAAGGAACGGCCGCAAGTCTTTCGTGGCCGTCAGGAGGCAGTGCCATGCGCGGAACGACTCCAACCCCAAGCCCGGCAGCCACGAGGTCCACCAAGGCTGGCACATGGTTGACTTCGCAGAACCACCGCGGCCGGATCGTCGCCCTGGCGAGAGCTTGGTCGATCAGGAAACGGTTCCCGCTTCCCTGCGCCAGCGCGATGTAGCGTTCGTCCTTCAAGTCTTCCCACCGAACCGAGGCCTGCTGCGCCAAGGGGTGGCTCGTCGGGCAGGCGAGCACGAACCGTTCCTCGATCAACGGTTGAAATTCAATGTCCGCTTCCTGCGTCCCGATGTAGGTGACGCCAAAGTTCGCATCTCCGCGCGTGACTGCAAGCAGCACCTCGCTCGAAGACTCATCCAGCACCCGGATGCGGATGCGCGGATAGCGATTGTTGAACTCTTCGAACACCGAAGGGAGGAAGTGGCTCACCGCGGAAGGCACGCATGCGAGCGTAACTTCACCTGACATTCTTTCCGCCACATCCTGGATGCCGAGCAGTGCACTGTCGAGTTCGTTGAGTACGTTGCGTGCCTTGTGCACGAAAGCTCTTCCAACAGCCGTGAGCTCCACCTTGCGTGTCGTGCGGATGAATAGCTTCACCCCCAATGCGTCCTCCAACTTGTCAACGCGTCTTGAGAGTGCCGATTGAGATAGGTGGAGCGACTCAGAAGCTGCTCGAAGACTTCCGAGGTCGGCCACAGCCAGGAAAGCACGGAGATCTGCCAGATCGAAGTTCATAAGTGCAAGTGCTCACTGGAATTCTTGCTTTATACGCAAAAGTTAATCGGATATTTGCACTTTACACCGTCAATCTTTGAACTGATCATTCATGTCCCGAGCTGGAGCACACCCTGGGGTGCTCCTTGACAGAGACAAGACGCGATCTGACTGACTGTTGCAAACAGCACGACAGGCCGTCATCGAAAGACTGGGTCGATCATGATGATTTCGCTTCAGACGGCGCCTGCCTGCGGTCGTATGCCGCGCCAAAGACTCTCAATTGGTCTTGCCCTGGCTGCGCTTGCACTGTTACCACCAGCCTTCGCAGGGGCGCAGGAGTGGACGCCGACTCGACCCATTCGGTTGATCGTGCCCTACGGCCCGGGCGGCAGTTCCGATGTGATCGCACGAGCGCTGGCTGCAGAGATGGGCAAAACGCTCGGCCAATCCGTGATCGTCGACAACAAGGCTGGCGGTCAGGGCGTGATCGCCATGCAGGAAACCGCCCGAGCGGCTCCCGACGGCTACACGGTGGTGCTGGGCCACGTTGGCACTCTGGCAGTTAATCCTGCCATGATGCCCAAGCTGCCATACAACGTGCAGAAGGATTTCCAGCCAGTGGCGCTGCTCGCCAAGGTGCCGATGCTCTTCGCCATCGGCCCGAAGGTCAAGGCCGAGACTCTCCCGCAATTCATCGCGCAGGCCAAGGCGGCACCAGGCACGATGAACTATGGCTCCGCCGGCAATGGAAGCGCCGGTCACCTGGCGTTCGAGATGCTCAAGCTCAAGGCCGGTATCGACCTGACCCATGTCCCCTACAAGGGCACCGGCGCGCAGATGACCGATTTGCTGGCCGGCAACATCGAGGCCGCATCCGCCGGGCTGCCCGGCTTCCTGCCGCATGTGAAGGCCGGCAAGCTGAAGATCCTGGCAGTCGGCGCTGCCGAGCGGCTGCCGGCGATCCCGGAGGTGCCCACCGTGGCCGAGCTGGGGTATCCGAATTTCGAAAGCTCACAGTGGTTCGGCCTGCTGGCGCCGGCGAGGACGCCTCCGGCGGTGGTCGCACGGCTTAGCCAGGAAGCCTTGAAGGCGCTGGCCTCGCCCGCCGTGAAGCGACGGCTGGAAGAGGACTCGAGCACCGCTGCTGGCATGGGACCGAAGGAATTCGCGTCTTTCATCGCTTCGGAACAACAACGCTGGGGCACGGTGGTGCGCAGCGCGAAGCTGACTGCCGACTGATCGGCATCGGCCCCCTGACTTCACGCCTCCCGCCCTTTCTAATCCAACTTCCAAGGCTCCCCTATGAACGCCCGTACCGATACCCGTCCCCGCATCGCCGAGTCCGAACTCCAATCCTTGGGGGAGCGCGCCTTTCGAGGGCTCGGGCTCACCGCCGCCGACGCATCCGACGTAGTCCGCGTGCTCGTGCTGGCCGACCTCTTCGGACTGTCAACCCATGGACTCAGCCGCATCGAGTCCTACGGCGAGCGCCTGGACTTGGGGGGCATCACGAAGACTCCCTCCATCCGGATCGAGCGTGTCGCCCCTGCCCTCGTGACCGTGGATGGCGCCAATGGCGTGGGGCCCCTGGTCGGCATGCATGGCCTGCGCGCTGCGATGGAAGTGGCCAAGGAATGCGGCATCGGCGCCGCCTTCGTGCGCGGCAGCAACCACTTCGGTCCGATCTCGCCCTACGGCTATATCGCCGCCGAAGCGGGCTTCGCCAGCATGATCGGCAGCAATGCCACCACCACCATCGCCCCCTGGGGAGGCAGCGACGCCCGACTGGGAAACAGTCCCCTGGGCTTCGCCGTACCCGGTGCAGATGGTGCGCACTTCCTGCTCGATATGGCGATGAGCGTGGTCGCCCGGGCCAAGATCCGCAACGCGTTGAAGGCCGGAGAATCCATTCCCGACACCTGGGGAACCGACAAGGACGGCCGTAAAACCACCGACCCCAAGGCCGCGCTGGACGGTTTCCTGCTGCCTATCGGCGGTCACAAGGGCTACGGCTTGGCCCTGCTGGTGGACCTGTTCGCTGGTCTTTTGTCGAACGCGGCCTACCTGACCCATGTGAAGTCCTGGGTGGACGCGCCGGACGAGCCGCAAAACCTGGGTCACTTCTTCACTCTCATCGACACTGCGCGCCTGGGCTCTCGAGCCTGGCTGATCGAGCGGATGCGCGACTTCGCTGCGATCTTGCACGGAAGCCCGGCGGCCGAGGAAGGCAAGCCGGTGATCGTCCCTGGCGAGATCGAATTGCGCAATATGGCCCGCCAACGCGAGCACGGCATCGACATGGACGCCTCAGTACTCGCGATGCTCCAACAGCGCGCAGGTCAGGTGTGATCGTGGAAAGGCGCGTCCTCCTTCTCACCCTGTCCGCCGCCGCGCTTACGGCGCATGCCCAGGCGCCCTACCCGAACAAGCCGATCCGCATGATCGTGCCTTACGCGGCGGGAGGTGCCGCGGACATCACTGCGCGCGTGGTAGCGCAGAAGATGTCGGAGAGTCTCGGCGTCGCGATCGTCATCGATAACCGGGGCGGCGCCAATGGCAACATCGGCACGGACGCGGTCGCCAAGGCCGCGCCCGACGGCTACACCCTGCTGCTGGTGGCCAGCGGTCCGATCGTCGTCAATCAGGCGCTCTATCCTAAGCTCGCCTACGACCCCCTCAAGGACCTGGCGCCGATCTCGCAGCTCACCAGCTACCAGTACGCGCTCGTCGTCTCGTCCGCATCGCCGATCAAAAGCATCCCGCAGCTCGTGGAGATGGCCAAGTCCGGACAGGGCAAGGTGAGCTATGGCTCTACCGGAATCGGCGGTGGCGGACATCTCGCCGGGGAAAAGTTCGCCGGTCTGACGGGGACTAAGATGACCCACGTCCCGTACAAAGGCAGCGCGCTCGCATTGGCGGACGTGCTGGGTGGCCAGCTGAGCTTCACCTTCGATACCGTTGTCACCGCTGCGCCGCAGATCTCGAGCGGCAAGCTCCGCGGCTACGCTGTCACAGGCCCGAAGCGCGCAGCTTCCCTGCCGCAGTTGCCGACGATGGCCGAGCTGGGCTACAAAGATTTCGACATCACGCAGTTCCAGGGCCTGCTCGCACCGGCGAAGACCGATCCGGCCATCATCGAGAAGCTACATGCCGAGGCGGTCAAGGCGCTCAAGTCCCCGGACGTCATCAAGCGCATGACAACCGATGGCGGATACGACATCGTAGGGAGTACGCCGTCGGAGTTCGCTGCGGTGATCCGGCAGGAATTGGCCGATTACGCCCGGCTGATCAAGGATGCTGGCATCAAGGTCGAATAGCCATGTACCGAGTCGATGTATTGATCCAAGGCTTTCCCGGCAAAGCCGTCTGCCATGGGGGGCTGGGCTGGAGCACGGTCACCTTGATCCGCGGGGGTGGGAAGGTCATGCTGCTCGATGTCGGGGCTTTCGGCATCCGCAAGGAACTCGCGAAGCAACTGCGGGCACATGGCGTGGCACCGGACGATGTCACCGATGTCGTCCTCACCCACGCCCATTACGACCATGCGGTGAACTTCACCCTCTTCCCGTCCGCCACCGTGTGGATCGGCGCGCAGGAGCTGGCCTGGGCGGCGGATCAACCTCCGGGCTTCGATCCGTTGCCGGAGCTCTATGTCCGCGAGCTGCGGTGCAGCCCTCGGGTGCGCACCGTCGTGGCCGGCGACGAATTCCTGCCGGGGTTGCGAACCTTCGCCGCTCCAGGGCACACGCCGGGCCATCTGATCTTCTTGCTCGATTCCGTTCCGGTGCCGATGCTCTTCTCGGGCGATGCCGCGAAAAACCGAGCCGAATTGCTGAGCCGCGAGGTGGACACCACAGGCGATGCGCAAGCCAGTCGGGCGTCGATAGATCTTATCTGGCGTCATTGGGAAGCTATTCCTGGAACTATCCTCGTCCCGGGACACGATCTCTCCATGGTCCTCGGTGAGGACGGCCGCCCGAGGTACCTGGGCGAGCGACGCGCGGCGATCACGGCATGGTTCAACGAAAGCCTCTCCGACGAGACCGCCATCGACCTTTGCCCGGAACCCCATCCCGCCCTCTTCACCCGCCTTGTTGACACTGGAAATTGATCATGGAACTCATCGAACGCGACATCGTCGCTACCCTGGCTCCGACCGGTACGCTGCGCGCATCTATCAACCTGGGAAATCCGATTCTTGCGAACCGGGGAGCCGACGGCCAGCCCTACGGGATCTCGATCGATCTGGCGCATGCGTTCGGCCGCCGCCTGGGGCTCCCGGTGGAGCTGGTCGTCTTCGACTCCGCAGGGAAATCAGTCGACGCCGTGACCGCGGAACATGCAGATATCGGCTTCTTCGCGGTGGATCCCTTGCGTGGACAAGGCATCGCATTCACATCACCCTACGTCCTGATCGAAGGCGCATACCTCGTACGGGAAGACTCCCTGCTGACCGACAACTCGCAGGTAGACCGAGAAGGCCAGGTCGTCACCGTCGGCAAAGGCAGTGCCTACGATCTCTTCCTCACGCGCGAACTCAAGAACGCGAGCATCCATCGCGCGCCCACCTCTCCGGCAGTCGTGGATACGTTTATCGAGCATTCGCTCGACATAGCCGCCGGGGTGCGTCAGCAACTCGAGGCCGATGCGCAACGTGTGCCGGGCTTGCGATTGTTGCCGGGTCGGTTCATGGTCATCCAGCAGGCCATGGGCCTGCCCAAGGGGCGTGGCGCAGGAGCCGACCGGATCCTGCACGACTTCGTTGAGGACATGAAGGCGCAAGGATTCGTCGCAGACTCGATGCAGCGGCATGGCATCGAAGGCGCTTCGGTGGCGCCCCAGGACTTATGAGAGGCGCTAACACCGCCGGTCGACGAACCTCGGGCAGAGGATGACTGCGGTGCAGGCGCAGACATCGCCGAGGGGGTCGAGCTCGACTGCGAGCCCGTCGAGCGACGCGTGCGGCGTCCGGGCAACGAGCTCGCGCAGCAGGAAAATGCACTGCGGCGCCGGCGCCGCGGGACCGCCGCCTCGCCCGACTGCCTGCTCGCCATCGCCGCCTCCTGCATCGAGGGTGGATGACTCGCAATGTTCAGGCCGGTTGATTTAGTCTGCGCCCTCCCGAACACCGGATTCTCATGCTGGAGATCCGTTGCCGACTGGAATGATCTCCCAGCCGCTGCGACCTGCGAGCTCGGACCGTACCTCGCCGTCGGCGCGAAGCACGACAGGACCAGGCGAGCGAGGTCGAGCAGGTCCGCGGGATCGTCCGGACGCATGGCCTGTGCGAAACATCATGCGGCCTCTGCGAGATTGGCGCCGATCTCCTTGCGGATCGCCGGGATGATCCGCTCGCCCCACAGCTCGATCTGCCGCAGCATGGTCTTCTGGTCGAAGTCGCCCAGCTGGGTCTGCAGAGCGATGTGCTTGGGCCGCAGGATGCTGATCTCTTCCAGCATCTTGTCGATCACCTGGTTGACCGGGCCGACCGGCAGGTTGCGTCGCAGCTGCTCGAAGGTGGGATCGGTTTCGGACGGCATCTCCCTGACCATATAGCCGTCGTCCGACTGCGCGCGGCGGAACTTGAGGCTTTCCGAGATGCGTCGCTGGAAGCGGGCGTTGTCCAGGTAGGAGTCAACCTCGGCCGCATTGTCCGAAGCGAAGGCACAGCGCAGGAAGCCGAACTTCACGTCGTCGTCGAGGTTCCTACCGTGATCCGCGGCGACTTTCTCCAGCCGGCCGCGCAGCTCGGAGATCCCGTCGTTGCCCTTGAGCAGCGCAGTGACGAACAGGTTGTGGCCCTCGCGCACGCCCCGGCCGAGCGTCACCGGATTGCCGGAAGTGATCCAGAGCGGCGGCATCGGATCCTGAACCGGCCGCACCGCGATGGAGCTGGGCGGCAGGTCGAGGTGCTTGCCGTGGTACTCGACGGTCTTCTGCGTCAGGCCCTTCTGCAGGATGTCGAGGAACTCGTTGTAGATCGCACCTGAGTCGGCGATGTCGACGCCGAAGCGCTGGAACTCGAACTCCTGGTAGCCCGAGCCGATGCCCAGCTCCAGCCGCCCGTTGGAGACCGTATCCACGAAGCCGACCTCCGCCAGGAAGCGCGCCGGGTGGTAGAGCGGCAGGATGCAGACCGCCGTCCCCAGCCGGATGCGCCGCGTCTTGGAAGCCACGTGCGCGATCATCATCAGCGGCGAGGGCGACAGCGAATAGTTGTTGAAGTGGTGCTCCGCATACCAGGCTGCGTCGAATCCCGCCTGTTCGGCGACGACCGTCTGCTCGATCGAGTTGTGGATGACCTGCTGCGGTGTCTGGTGGTAGCCGCGCTGCTGCGCGAGGATGAATACGCCGAATTCCATGGTCTCTGCGCCTCGTGGTCTGGGTGGTGTGGGGGATGGGAAGAAATTCTCCGGCCCGGTGCGCGGGGACGGAATACCCTCGGGCCGCGGTTCTGTCCTGCTCGAAACGCAGGAACGGCAGGAGGCCGCCGCGTGTCGCGGCGGCGCTGCCGGCCGGGCTACTTGCCCTTGAGCTCGGCCGTCTTCGCCAGCCCCTGCCAGATCGCCGCATCGGCCAGGATCGCCTCGGCGAAGCGCTGCGCGCTGCGGCCGGGCGGCACGACCATGTTCTGCGCCTCGATCTTCCGGCGCATTTCGTCGGTCGCCTGCAGGCGGTTGATCTCCTCGTTCAGCCGGTCGACGATCGCGCGGGGCGTGCCGGCCGGGGCGAAGACCGCGTACCAGCCGTCGGCGTCGAAACGATAGCCTTGCTCGGTCAGGCTGGGCACGTCGCGGGTCGCGGGCCAGCGCTGCGAACCCGACGTGCCGAGCGCGACCAGCTTGCCGGCGCGGATGTGCGGGATCGGCGAAGCGATGTCGGTGAAGCCGACGCTGATGTTGTTGCCGATGAGGTCGGCGATCTCGCCGGTCAGGGTCTTGTAGGGCACATGCGGCATGTCGAGGCCGTAGTGGGCCTTGATGCCTTCCATCACCAAGTGCCCGGAGGAGCCGGTGCCCCAGGATCCGTAGGCCAGCTTGCCCGGGTGCGCCTTGGCATGCGCCACCATGCCCGCGAGGTCGCGGAAGCCCGCGTTGGGATTGGCGACCAGCAGGATGCCGGCCGCGCCGACCTGGGTGATCGGGACCAGGTCCTTCTTCGGGTCGTAGGGCATCTTGTCGAGGATGACCGGATTGATCAGGATGGCCGAGGACGGTGCGAAGAGCAGCGTATAGCCGTCGCCGTTCGCCTTGGCCACGGTGTCGCAGGCGATCAGCCCATTGGCACCCGGCTTGGGCTCGACGACCACCGGCTGCCCAAGCGTGGCTTGCAGCGGAGCGGAGATCAGGCGCGCGAAGATATCGCCGCCGGCGCCGGCGGTGCCGGCGACCACGATGCGGATGGGCCGTTCGGGCCAGGCGCCTGCCGCGCCTTGCGCCAGCGCCCGCAGGCCGGTGCCCAACGCGAAGCCGCCCAGCACGAAGCCGCGCCGCGGAATGGGATCGAGGGTCATGGTTCGTCTCCGTGGGATCCGGCCGGCCCGCCGATAATGAGCCGTTCACCGCCCCGGACCGGCGTCGCATCGCGCGACGCCGGCTCCTGCGGCAAATTCTAGGCAGCGGGTCCGGACGCACCATGGCCGGAACGGCCGGACAGTTCGGCGGAAAACGGAGGATCGATGGACCGCTTGCGTGCGATGGAACTCTTCCTGTCCATCTCCAAGACGCAGAACTTCTCGGAGACGGCGCGGCGCTTCGGCATTTCGGCCACCGCGGTGTCGCGCATGATCACCGACGTCGAGGAGGCGCTGAAGGTCAAGCTGCTGCTGCGCTCCACCCGCCAGGTGGCGCTCACCGAGTCGGGCCTGGAGTACGCCCGCCAGATCGAAGGCATCCTCTGGCGCATCAACGAGCTGGAGAGCAACGTCACCGCGATCAGCAGCGCGCCCCAGGGCGTGCTGCGGGTGCATGCGCGCACCATGTTCGGCCTGGGCGTGCTACCGGCGCTGATCGCGG
>JAKOND010000181.1 GCA_022702125.1 Burkholderiaceae bacterium | reverse complement strand
GGATGCCTTTCATCGTCTCGACCACCTGCCCCACCACCTCGCCGCCCTGGACGGCCACAGCCGAGGCACTGTCCGCCAGTTGGTTGGCCTGCTGGGCGTTGTCGGCGTTCTGGCGCACGGTGGAGCTGAGCTCCTCCATCGAGGCGGCGGTCTGCTGCAGGGCCGAGGCCTGCTGTTCGGTGCGCGAGGACAGGTCGTTATTGCCCTGGGCGATCTGCGCGCTGGCGGATGCGACGCCTTCGGCATTCGACCGCACGCCCGAAACGACGCGGCCGAGGCTCGCCTGCATCGCCTGCAGTGCAGTCAGCAGTTCGGCCGGCTCGTCCCGACCCGTGACCACGATCGACTCGCTCAGATCGCCTTCGGCGATGCGGCGGGTGCTTGCGAGGCCTTGTCGCAGCGGCAAGGTGATGGAACGCGAGAGCGCGAACGCGAGGAAGATCCCCAGAACCAGCGCAGTGGCACCCGATGCGATCAGGACGGTCCGACCTTGCGCCGCTTCGGCCTTGGCCTGCGCCAGCCTCGCGTCGTAGTGCGCCTTCTGCTGCTCTTGGAACTGGCGGATGTTGCCGACGTAGGTCTCCAGCAAGGGCGAGAGCTGCGAGTCGGCCTCTGCACGGACATCGTCTCCCGCGGCGCGGCGCTTGGCGAGCGCCCCCCGGGTGTCGCGGTAGGCCGCGCGACTCGCATCGATCTTCGCGAAAAACGCCTTGTCCTCCGCCGAAACAAACAGCTGCTCCAGGCGGTCGCGCGTTTTGAGGGTTCCGGCCGAGGTCACCTCGATCTCCCGCTGGATGTCCGGCACGATCTCGGGCGCCCCGAGCAGCGCCGCCCGGGTCCGCACCGAGTTCACGACGATGCTGTGCAGCCACTCGGTGGTGAGCTGGCTCTTCTCCTGCTCCCGGGTGGCCACCGCATCGAGATGGTCGGCCAGGCTGCCGAGCCGGGCCACGCCCACCGCGGCGCTGGCCGTCATGAGGACCAGCAGCACGCCGAACGACAGCGCCAGGCGCTTCCCGAGCTTCAGTTTCCGTAGCGAGTTCATCCGTCTCTCCTTGCGCAATATCAGGTCTATGAATCCCTGAATATCGGCTGAACACCGCAATGGTTAAGGCGGATTGCAAAATGAACCAAATATGAAATTTCGGCCTGCCCTTACCGTTTGCGAGGCCCTTTCGGGCGCAGGTCGTTCGCCCGGATCGTCCGCGATGCCGGAGGGCCGATCCAGATCCGCGTAGACCTGCGGAGCATCGCGTCCGCCGTCCGTTCGTTGGCCTGCGGCGTCGGCGGTTCCGAACCAAGGGGATGCATAGCCGCTTGCAAGGGCGGCGATCTCGATCCGCGAAAAAGCCATCGCTCGGCGCAAAGAAGCACAGCCACGAAGGCCGAGGAAAGAGCCAGAAGTCGTTGTTGCATGACTCGCTGCCGGGCGTCCTCGCAGACTTCAGGATGTCAGCCCGGGGATTTGCTGGCATCGAATATTCCACGCCAAGACAGCGGCCGTAGCTGCCTGCCAGGCACGGACTCTCTCTGAACCCACCTCCTGTTCGATCTCCACGGAGGAGGAAGACTTTTCCTGTCCGTGTTGAAAACGCGCGGCAGCTCGGAGCAGCAGCATGTCCTTGGTGGCTCGGGGTACGCCAAATGAGTCGGTTAACCTCCTGGCGGCTGCCGAGGAATGACTATGCCGTAAGTGCTGGCCATGTCCAGCAGACCCGAGTGGCCACAGGTTCGGGGTGAGAACGACAGGTGGGTGCGCTGGAGATACGGGCCCAATACGACCGAGCCCACCCTGCATCCTGGGATGCTTCTTGCATGCCAGCTCGGAGCGCTCGAGCGCCAACCCACAGTGGATTGGTAACGAGTGATCTCCTGCGGCGACTGTCAACAAATCTGCACTGCAGTCGCACTGTAAAGACGGAGCAATTCAAAAACGCAGGAGAACGCTATTGCATTCGCGGACGACGACATCGTCGTCGCTTGGAGCTACGGACACAAGCTGCCGACCTGCATGGGCTTTGCTGTCCGTCGCATCGACGAAGCCGGTCAAGAAACCTCGCTTCCTTCGATGGCCGTCTTCCCGGGCTCCGAACGCAAGCCGGGTCAGACGACGGACGAATTCCTGGTCCAAAAGTTCTGATGGAAAAACCCATTCGCCCGGCTCGTCGGCGACACCACCAGCAAACGCAAGTTTCGCTACAAGCTCGTGCCGCTCGAGGGCAAGGTTGGTGCGCTCAAGCCGATGGTGGTCGGCTTCGCGGTATCCAACGAGATCGAAGTGACGCCACACCTGACGAACGGCCTCGGCACTTACTTCAACCGCTGCCTCATCTCGACGCAGCACCTGACCGATGCTCTGGGCGGTACGAACCGGAAACGGGGGGTATCAAGGGGTTTTCAGGGGCCTCGATCGCACCTCTGTCCCAGGGAGATGCCCCTGGACACCCGCCTTTGCCCCGGCTCCGCCCCCAAATATGCCCCTGACTTTGGCTCGAGCGTGGCTTCTTTTTCCACCAAATTGATGGTGCCGAGTCTACGCGTCTGCATCCCTACCCGAAGCTGCAAATCAGGAAGCTTGCGGAGGACCAACTCAGACTCCGTGCCTTGTCTGCCGCGCGGACTCCGGCACGCACCATTTTCTGGCAAGGCGGGCCAAACTTCATGGAAGTGTCACACGCTCCAACTAGGCCGTGTTAACGCAATCGCAAAGCCTCAGCGATGAGCGCCAGGGTGATGAAGGCGGCGAACATGGCATTAGTCTTGTCGTACCGAGTGAAGACCCGTCGCCAAGCCTTGATCCGCCGGAAGAGCCGCTCGACCTCGTTGCGCCCGCGATAGCGGGCCCGGTCGAGCGGCCAGGGCCGCTTGCGCCGCGGGCTCGGGGGCACCACCGGCACGAAGCACAGCGACTCGGCCAGCGCACGCGTGGCATCGTCCTGGTAGGCGCTGTCCATGAGCAGGGCCACCTGCGCCTGCGCGGAACTGGGGCCCAGCGCCGCGATGAGCTGCCGCCCCTCGGGCGCATCGCCGGCTTGTCCGGGCGTCAGGCTCCAGGTGAGGACATCTCGCGCGGTCGCGGCAACCCGATGAAGCTTGGTGCTCCAGCCGCCCCGGCTGCGGCCGATGGCGTGGGGGCCGCTTTTTCAAGCGCACCGGTGCCATCGGGATGCACCTTGACGAGAGTGGAGTCCGGGCTGATGGCTTCGATGCGAACCCGCATCAGGCGCTGGCGCTGCAGGTGCTCGAAG
>JAKOND010000175.1 GCA_022702125.1 Burkholderiaceae bacterium | reverse complement strand
CTGGCGGCCGAGCTGCGGCGCGGCGTGCCGCAGGCCCCCGGCGCCCCCCTGGCGCTGGCCCGCGCCGCGCTGGAGCGGCTGCGCACCGGCGGCTACCGCTACACGCTGGACCCGGGCGTCTACGGCGCCGACACCGCCGACGCGTTCTGGTTCGACCGCAAGGAAGGCTTCTGCGAGCACATCGCCTCGGCCTTCGTGGTGCTGATGCGCGCCGCGGGCGTGCCGTCGCGCATCGTCACCGGCTACCAGGGCGGCGAGCGCAACCCGGTGGACGGAACCTGGGTGGTGCGCCAGCGCGACGCCCACGCCTGGGCCGAGATCTGGCAGCCCGGCAGCGGCTGGCTGCGCATCGACCCGACCGCCTCGGTCGCGCCGGACCGCATCGGCCTGTTCCAGCGGCTGCCGGTGCCGCAGGGCTTCTTCGGCGCCACCTTCGACGCGGCCGCGCCCGGCCTGGTGCAGCACCTGCGGGCGGTCTGGGAGGCGGCCAACGACCGCTGGAACCAGTGGGTGCTCAACTACACCCAGGGCCGGCAGATGGACCTGCTGCGGTGGCTGGGCTTCGGCACGCCCGACTGGCACGACCTGGCGGCGGTGCTGGGCGGGCTGCTGGCCGCCGCCGCTCTCGCCGCCGCCGGCTGGGCCGCCTGGCAGCGGCGCCAGCAGGACCCCTGGCTGCGCCTGCTGGACCGGGCGCGGACGCGGCTGGCGCGGGCCGGCCTCGACAGCGGCCCGTCCCGACCGCCCCGCGCGCTGGCCGAGGCGCTGCTGCGCCGGTCGCACGGACCGGACGGCGGCGATGCCGAGCGCTGGCGCCACTGGCTGCTGCGGATGGAAGCCGCCCGCTACGCCCCGGGCGCGCCGCGCGGCGCCCTGGCGCGGCTGCGGCGGGAATACCGGCGGCTGCCGCGGCTGGCGCCCGCCGGATATGCGGACGCCGCATAACCGAAGGAGTTTTGCTTCCTTGGGAATCGCAGCGCGGTTTCCTACAGTGAATGCCTGCCGTCCATGCCCGCCAAGAAGACCGGAGCCACGCCCATGACCGAAGCCCGCACCGCCCCCGCCGCCCTCCCGCCCGAACTCGAATCCGCCCGCGCCGTCGCGCTCGCGACCGGCCTGCCCCACGCCGGCGGCGTGCCGCCCCGCACCGCCTGGGAACTGGCGTCCTCGGGCCGGGCCGTCCTGGTCGATGTCCGTTCCGCCGAGGAGCGCGCCTTCGTCGGCCAGGTGCCGGGCAGCCTGCACGTGGCCTGGGCCGGCGGCACCGGCCTGATCCGCAATCCGCGCTTCGTGCGCGAACTCGAGGCCCGGCTCGCCAAGGACGGCGGCAAGGACGCGACCGTGCTGCTGCTGTGCCGCAGCGGCAAGCGCTCGGCCGCCGCCGCCGAGGCCGCCGCCAAGGCCGGCTTCGGCCGGGTCTTCAACGTGCAGGAAGGCTTCGAGGGCGAACGCGACGCGCAGGGCCAGCGCGGCCATGCCGGCGGATGGCGCTTCCACGGCCTGCCCTGGACGCAGGACTGACGCCGGCCGCGACAGCGACCAGGGGATTTCCGTGGCGGCCGCCGCAGAGCTCGTCGCCACGCCGTCATGCGCGGGCCGGAGGATGGCCGCCCGCCGCCGCGGCCCAAGAACAACGATCACGGGAGGGAAACCATGGCCACTTTCGACGTCGCCGACATCGTCGGCGCCTTGCGCGCGGTCCGCCAGGACTGGCGGGCCTCGCAGAACCGCTCGCGCGAGCCCGGCGGGCGCGAGCTGCCCTCGCCCGAGGCGCTGGGGCAGTGGGTGGAGCAATTGAAAGGCGTGCTGTTCCCGATGCGCCTCGGCCCGCCCGAGCTGCGCCAGGAGAGCGAGGACTTCTACGTCGGCCACACCCTCGACGCCGCGCTGCACGCGCTCTACGCGCAGGCCCGGCTCGAACTGCGCCACGAGGCGCGGCAGCGCGCCGACGCGGCCGCCCCGTGGCCGCCGGAAGCCCTCGACGCGCGCGCCCTGGAGGCCACCCGGGCCTTCGCCGCGTCGCTGCCGGAGATCCGCCGGCTGCTCGACAGCGACGTGCTCGCCGCCTTCCACGGCGATCCGGCGGCGCGCAGCGTGGACGAGGTGCTGCTGTGCTACCCGGGCATCCTGGCGATGGTCCACCACCGCATCGCCCACCGCCTCTACGGGCTGGAACTGCCGCTGCTGGCGCGCATCGTGGCGGAGATCGCGCACGGCCAGACCGGCATCGACATCCATCCCGGCGCCGCCATCGGCGCGGGCTTCTTCATCGACCACGGCACCGGCGTCGTCATCGGCGAGACGGCGGTCATCGGCCAGCGGGTCCGGGTGTACCAGGCGGTCACGCTCGGCGCCAAGCGCTTCCCGACCGACGCGACCGGCCACCTGCAGAAGGGCCTGCCGCGCCATCCGGTGGTCGAGGACGACGTGGTGATCTACGCCGGCGCCACCGTGCTCGGCCGGGTCACGCTGGGGCGCGGCGCCACCATCGGCGGCAACGTCTGGCTGACGCACGACGTGCCGCCCGGCGGCAACGTGACGCAGGCCGATTCGCGCAACGAGCCGCGCGCCGGCGGCCCGCGACTGGCGGCGTGAGGCGGGCCATGGACCGCAGCCTTCCCGTCGACGTGCGCATCGACATCGGCACCGGGGTGCTGGTCGAGCTGTTCGGCCTGGCGGTGCGCCAGTTGCGCGAGCAGCGCCGCTGGTCGCAGGAGCGGCTGGCCGAGGCCTCGGACCTGAACCGGTCCTATGTCGGCGAGGTGGAACGCGGCGCGGCCATCGCCTCGCTGGTGACGGCGCACAAGCTGGCCCTGGCGCTCGGCGTCGACCTGCCGTCGCTGCTGCAGCACTGCGGCCGCATCGAGCGGCAGCGCGCCCTCCAGCGCATCCGGCTGACGGCTATAGCATGTTGAGGGCAAACCCTAGGCCCCCGACACTGCCCGTGCTTCCTCCCTCCAACCACCCCGGACCCCAAGATGACGGCAACAGTCGGCGGCACCACCGCATTGGGCGATAGCGCAGCACGCCAGCTCGCGAACGCCACCAAGACCCCACCCCAGCTCGCGACCATCTCGCCGCGCTGGCTCACCCACCTGCTGCAGTGGGTGCCGGTCGAGGCCGGCATCTACCGCCTGAACCAGGTCAAGAACCCCGAGGCGGTCCGCGTCGCCTGCACCTCGCGCGAGGAAGAGGGCCAGTTGCCGCGCACCTACGTGGACTACGAGGAGAACCCGCGCGAGTATTTCCTCAACGCCGTCAGCACCGTGCTGGACGTGCACACCCGGATCTCGGACCTCTACAGCAGCCCGCACGACCAGATCAAGGAGCAGCTGCGCCTGACGATCGAGACGATCAAGGAGCACCAGGAGAGCGAGCTGATCAACAACCCCGACTACGGCCTGCTGGCCCAGGTCGCGGAAGCGCAGCGCATCTTCCCGCTGACCGGCGCGCCGACGCCGGACGACCTCGACGAGCTGCTGGCCAAGGTGTGGAAGGAACCCGCCTTCTTCCTGACCCATCCGCTCGCCATCGCCGCCTTCGGCCGCGAGGCCACCCGCCGGGGCACCCCGCCGCCGACGGTCAGCCTGTTCGGCTCGCAGTTCGTCACCTGGCGCGGCGTCCCGCTGATCCCGTCGGACAAGGTGCCGGTGGTCGACGGCAAGAGCAAGATCCTGCTGCTGCGCGTGGGCGACAAGCGCCAGGGCGTGGTCGGCCTGTTCCAGCCCGGCGTCGCCGGGGAGCAGAGCCCGGGGCTGTCGGTGCGCTTCATGGGCATCAACAACCACGCCATCGCGTCCTACCTGATTTCGCTCTACTGCTCGCTCGCGGTGCACGTGCCCGACGCGCTGGCGGTGCTCGACGACGTCGAGATCGGCAAGTACCACGACTATCCCGACACCTACAAGTGAGCCCTGCGGTGAGCGCGAACCTTCCCACCGACCTGTCCCCGGGCGCCGCCGCGCCCCCCGGCCTGCCCGACC
>JAKOND010000299.1 GCA_022702125.1 Burkholderiaceae bacterium | reverse complement strand
CGCGGTGGTGACCGACAGCGCCATCGGCTGGAAGATGCGGCCCTCGTGGCGCTGCAGCGCGAAGATCGGGATGTGCGCCGCGATGATGATCAGCATCGAGAACAGCGTCGGCCGGCCGACCTCGTTGGTGGCCTTGGCGATCACCTCGCGGCGCTCGGCGTTGGACATGGTCTCCTTGCGCTCGGAGAGCCGGTGCAGGATGTTCTCGATCACGATCACCGCGCCGTCGACGATGATGCCGAAGTCCATCGCGCCGAGCGACAGCAGGTTGGCCGGCACGCCCATGATCTTCAGGCCGAGGAAGGTGCCCAGCAGCGCCAGCGGGATCACCACCACCACCGCCAGGCTGGCGCGCAGGTTCGACAGGAAGACGAACAGCACCAGCGACACCAGCACCGCGCCCTCGATCAGGTTCTTGAACACCGTCGAGAGCGTCTTGCCCATCAGCCAGGTGCGGTCGTAGAAGGGCACGATCTGCACGCCCTGGGGCAGGCCGCGGGCGTTGAGCTCGGCGATGCGGTCCTTCACCGCCTTGAGCACCACGCTCGGGTTCTCGCCCTTGCGCATGATGACGATGCCGGTGACCACGTCGTCCTCGTTGTCCTGGCCGACCACGCCCAGGCGCGGCACGCCGCCGATGGCGACGGTGGCCACGTCCCTGACCAGGATCGGGGTGGTCTCGCGGGCGGCGACGACGATGTTGCCGATGTCGTCCTGCGAGGTCAGCAGGCCGATGCCGCGGATGGCGAACTGCTGCGCGCCCTGGGCGATGTAGCTGCCGCCGACGTTGGCGTTGCCGCGGCCCAGCGCGGTCAGGATGTCCTGGTAGGTGAGCTTGTAGGCGCGCAGCTTGTCGGCGTCGGGCTGCACCTCGTACTGCTTGATCGAGCCGCCCATGGCGACCACGTCGGCCACGCCGGGCACCTGGCGCAGCGCGCGCTCGACCGTCCAGTCCTCCAGGGTGCGCAGCTCGGTCGGGGTCTTGTTGTCGCCCTTGAGGCGGTAGCGCATGATCTCGCCGACCGGGGTGGCGTTGGGCGCCATCTCGGCCTCGACGCCCGGCGGCAGGTCCACGCCGCGCAGCCGCTCGTTGATCTGCTGGCGCGCCTGCAGCACCGGCATGCTGTCGTCGAAGGTCACCATCGTGAAGGACAGCCCGAACTGGGTGTGCGAGAACACCCGGATCGCGCCGGGCATGCCCGAGATGGCGAATTCGATCGGCAGCGTCACCTGGCGCTCGACCTCCTCGGCCGCGCGGCCGGGGTAGAGCGCGATGACCGTGACCTGGGTGTCGGTCACGTCGGGGAAGGCCTCCACCGACAGGTTCTTGAACGCGACGACGCCCGCCATCACGAACAGCAGCACGCCCAGCATCACGAACAGCGGCTGGTGCAGCGACAGGTGGACCAGGCGCTTCATCGGGCGGCCTTCGCGTCGGTGCCGGCGGCGGGGGCCGCGGCCCCGGGCCGGGGCGCGTCGTCCTGCGCGCTGCGCAGCTGGTTGAGCAGCAGCAGCGTGTTGTCGGTGACCACCGGGTCGCCGACCTTCAGGCCGCTGGAGACGACGACCTCGCGCGTGCCCTCGTTGGCGATCTCGACCTCCTGGGGCTCGAAGACGCCCTCCTGGCGCTGCACGAAGACGATGTGCTTGGTGCCGCGCAGCATGACGGCCGAGGCCGGCACCGCCACGCCGCCGGCGCCCAGCGCGCGCTCGAAGCGCACCGTGCCGAGCATCTCGGCCTTGAGCTGGCGGTCGGGGTTGGCGACCTTGCCGCGGACCTTGATGGTGCGCGAGTTCGGGTCGATGAAGTCGGCCGCCGCGGTGACGGTGCCCTGGAAGGTCTGGCCCGGCAGGGTGGGGATGACCAGGCGGAAGGCGGCGCCCGGGCGCAGCGTGCCGACGTCGGCCTCGCGCGCGTCGATCTGCACCCACAGCGAGGTCGGGTCGCTGATGGTGAAGAGCGGGGGCGCGTCGGCGCCGGACTGGTCGGGGCGCAGCTCCTGGCCGGGGTTGATGTTGCGCGCCACGACGATGCCGGCGATGCCGGCGGTCAGGCCGAGCCGCTGGTCGATGCTGCCGCTGCCGCCGTAGAGCCGGGTGCGGGCGCTGGCCTGGGCCACGTCGGCGCGGGCCTTGGCGGCCTCGGCCTCGGCGACTTCGAGCTCCTTGCGGGCGATGATGCCGTCGTTGAACAGCTCGCGCTGGCGCTGCAGCGTCTTCTGGCTGAGCTGCAGGTCCACGCCGGCCTTGGCGGTATCGGCCTGGGCCTGGCCGAACTCGGGCGAGGCGAGCGTCGCCAGCACGGTGCCGGGCCTGACCGCCTGGCCGACGTCGGCGCGGATGGCCGAGACGCGGCCGGCGAAGGCGGCGTAGAGGCGCTGGGTGCGCTCCTCGTCCCACACCAGGCGGGCGGGCAGCTCGACCGCGAGGGCGGTGGCGGGCTTGGCGGCCTGCACGCCGAAGCGCTGCAGCTGGGGGTTGCCGGGCGCGTAGCGCAGCTGGTTGCCCTGCACCACCGGCGGGGCGGCCTCGGGGGCGGCGGCCGGCGCGGGCGCCTCGGAACAGGCGGCCAGCGCGAGGCTGCCGAGCAGGGCGCCGAGCGCGCGCAGCGACGGCATGCGGCGCAGCGGGGAGACACGGTGGGACATGGAGCGTTTCACCAGGGTAGGGGCGGCGGAGGGCATCGGGAGGGTCGGGAAGGCGGTGGCGCGGGCCGGGCGGGGGACCGTCATGGCGCGGCCACCGTGTCGAGCGGCTGGGTGCGCAGCTGCCACGCGCCGGCCGCCTTGGCGTAGTCGGTGCGGGCTTCCAGCGCGTCGAGCAGCGTGGCGTTGAGGGTGCGGCGGGCGTCGAGCAGGTCGGCGATGGAGAGCGCGCCGCGGTTGAAGGCGCGCTCGGAGTTGGCCGCCACCTGGCGGGCGCGCGGCAGGATGTCGGTCTCGTAGGCGCGGGCGCGCTGGGCGGCGCTCAGGGCCTCGGCCTGCAGGCGCTGCAGCTCGGCGCCGGCCACCAGCCGGGTCTTGTCGAGCTGGTCCTGGGCCTGGCTGTACACCGCCAGCGCGCGGCCGATCTCGCCCTCGAAGTTGTAGCCGAACTGCAGCGGCACCTGCGCCCGGATCTCGACCAGCCGGTTGGAGACGCCGGGGTAGTGGGTGACCGAGGCGCCCACGGTCACGTCGGCCTTGCGCTGCGATTCGGCCAGGTCCACCTGGGCGCGGGCGGCCAGCACGCGGGCCTGGGCGGCGCGCACCTCGGGGCGGTTGTCCAGCAGCGCGGCCCAGTCGCCGGCGTAGACCTTGTCGGCGGCCTCGTCGGGGTCGAGCCGGGGCCAGGCGTCCTGCACCGACAGGGTGGCGGGGTTGGCGGTCCAGCCGGTGAGCTGCAGCAGCACCAGCGCCGCGCGCTGGCGCGCGAGCTGGGCTTCCTGGGTGTTGGTGCGGGCGCGGCGGGCCTCGATGGTCAGGCGCTCGCCTTCCTGGGCGGCCAGGTCGCCGGCCTGCACCCGGCGCGCCGAGGTCTGGGCCAGCTGCGACGCGCCGCGCTCGATCTCCTGCACCTGGCCGATGCGCTCCTGCGCCGCCAGCAGCTCGTAGTAGGCGTCGTTCGCGGCCAGCAGCTGCTGGACCTGCGCGTCCTGCACGCCGAAGGTGGCGGCGACGATGGCGCGCTGGGCGGCGGCGGTGCGCAGCGCGCGCTTGTTGCCGCGCTCGTAGGTCCAGTCGATGCCGATTTCCTTCTCGATGCGCTTGCGGCCGAAGTCGTTGCCGGCGCCGATGCCGTTCTGCAGGTCGATGGAGGAGGCCTTGGCGGTGAGCACCGGGAAAGGCGAGCGGTTGGCGGCCAGCAGGTCGGCCCGGGTGCCGACGACCTCGCGCTGGGCGATGGAGACGTCGAAGTTGGTCCGGGCCGCCTGCAGCACCTGGGACAGCGCGACCTGCGCCGAGGGCGGCGACACCGGGCCCGAGGCGGCCGTGCCGGTGGTCGCGCCCGTGGCGCTGTCCGGCGGCAGGGCCGGCGGGGCGGTGACCGGCAGGTTGGCCGGGTTGGCGGGGAGGCCGCTCCCGGTGGCCGGCAACGCCGCGCCGGCGGACGACGGGGTGGTGGAGGGGGTGGACGAAGGCAGCGTCTGCGACATCGCCGCCGGGCCGGAGCCGCCGGCGCGGATGGGGGGCGGGGCGACGCCCTGGGCGGACGCCGGCGGCAGGCCGGCGGCCAGCGCCGTCAGGCTGCAGGCGAGGGAAAGAAACGTTCGGATACGCATGGTGTGTTTATCAACGCGCGGGCCTGACGGACGACTGACTGCGCCGTAAGGAAAAATGCTTAAAAAATGCTTTATATCGCCCGGTGTTTACCCGGGGATGCAGGGCGGCGCGCCGGCGGGCGCCGGTCCCGCCTGCCCCAGAATCCCCGCCATGCGAATTCTTTTGGTCGAAGACGATCCCGTTCTGCGCGATGTGATCGTGCGCAGCCTCCATGACGCCGGCCACCGGGTGGACGTGGCCTCGACGCTGGACGCGGCGGAACATTTCTGGCGGGTGCAGCCCTTCGACGCGGTGCTGCTGGACCTGAACCTGCCGGCCAGCGACTCGCCGCACAGCGGCATGGGCAGCGGCCTGACCGCCCTGCGCAACGCCCGCGCCCGGGGCGACCGCACCCCGGTGCTGGTGCTGACCGCCCGCAGCCGGCTGGAGGAGCGGGTGCAGGGCCTGGACGCCGGCGCCGACGACTACCTGGGCAAGCCCTTCGACCTGGTCGAGGTCGAGGCCCGGCTGCGCGCCCTGGCGCGGCGTGCCCAGGGCGCCAGCGACGTGGCCGTCGTGGGCCGGCTGACGCTGGACCGGCGCGCCCGCCGGCTGGCGGTGGGCGCGACCGAGCTGCAGCTGCCCGCGCGCGAGTTCGAGGTGCTGCACGAGCTGATGACCCCGCCCGGCCGGGTGGTCAGCAAGCGCACCCTGTCGCAGAAGCTCTCGGATTTCGACGAGGCGCTGGGCGACAACGCGCTGGAGGCCTTCATCTCCCGCCTGCGCAAGAAGCTCGCCGGCAGCGGCGCGGGCATCCGCACGCTGCGCGGCCTGGGCTACATGATCGAGCCGCAGGACGGCGACCCGCCGCCGGCCGAGCCGGCGGAGTGAGGGCGGCCATGCCCCGCCGCCGCTCCCTGCGCACCCGGCTGCTGCGCAACGTGATGCTGCCGCTGGCGCTGACCTGGCTGCTGGGCACCGTGGTGGCGCTGGGCGTGGCGCAGTACTTCACCCAGCGCGCCTTCGACCGGTCGCTGCTGGACGACGCCTACTCGCTCGCGTCGAACGTGATCGTGCGCAAGGACGGCACGCTCGACCTGCGGCTGACGCCGCGCGAGGTGTCCACCGTGCTGTTCGACCAGGTCGAGACCCTGTATTTCGCGGTGTTCGACGCCGGCGGCGCGCTGGTGGTGGGCCACAGCTGGCTGCGGCCGCTGGACCTGCCGCCCGAGGCGCGCTACGGCATCGCCGACCTGCGCTACCGCGACCAGCGGCTGCGCACCGTGACGCTGCAGCGCAGCGTGCCGGCGGGCTTCCGGGTGGTGCTGGCGCAGACGGTCGCGAGCCGGCAGCGGCTGCTGGAGCAGCTGCTGCTGTATTCCATCGCGCCGCAGGTGGGCCTGCTGCTGCTGCTGGCGGCCTGGCTGCGCCGCAGCATCGGGCGCGACCTGGCGCCGCTGGGCGGCCTGCAGCAGGCGCTGGACCGGCGCGACGCCGGCGACCTGGCGCCGGTGCCGGTGCCGACCACCGCCTCCGACCTGGAGCGCCTGGGCCGCGCGGTCAACGCGCTGCTGGCCCGGGTGGAGCGCGGCACCCAGGCGCAGCGCGAGTTCGCCGGCAACGTCGCGCACGAGCTGCGCACGCCGCTGGCCGGCATCCGGGCGCTGGCCGAGTACGGCCTGGCGCAGCGCGATCCGGCGGTCTGGCACGAGCAGCTGCAGCGCATCGCCCGCAGCGAGGAGCGCGCCAGCCACCTGGTGGACCAGCTGCTGGCGCTGGCGCGGGCCGACGAGGCGCCGCAGCTGCATCCCCAGCCGGTGGCGCTCGACGCGCTGGTGCGCGACGTGGTGCTGCGCCTCCTGCCGCGCGCCGACGCCGCCGGCGTGGACCTTGGCGCGCGCGGGCTCGACGACCCGGTGGTGGTGCAGTCGGACCCGGCGCTGCTCGAAGGCATCCTGAACAACCTGCTGGCCAACGCGCTGCGCTACGGCATGCCGGCCGACGGCGCCGAGCCGGCGAGCGTGACGGTGGAACTGTCGGTCGCGCCGGTGCTGGCGCCGGCGGACGGGGCCTCGCCCGATCCGGCGCGCCGGCGCATCCGGCTGCGGGTGGTGGACCGCGGGCCGGGCATCGCCGCGGAGGACATCGAGCGGGTGCAGCAGCGCTGGGCGCAGGGGTCGGAGCAGCAGTGGCGGGTGGGCAAGGGCGCCGGCCTGGGGCTGGCGATCACCGCCCGCTACGCCCAGCTGCTGGGCGCGGATCTCGAGTTCGGCCCCGGGCCGCAGGGTCGCGGGCTGGCGGCGGGCATCGTCTTCGAAGCGCGGATGCTCGATCCGGACGGGATGCTATGAAAAAAAGAGCTGGAAACCAAGGTGCTGCCCCGGCCCCCAGCCCTTTCGGTGGGTCAAGAAACCGCCGTTCGATCAGGCGGTTTCGGTCTCCGGCAGCGTCGGGTAGTCGGTGTAGCCGTGCTCGCCGCCGCCGTAGAAGGTGCTCTGGTCGGGCGTGTTGAGCGGTGCGTCCTCGCGCAGGCGGCGCACCAGGTCCGGGTTGGCGATGAAAGGCTTGCCGAAGGCCACCAGGTCGGCGCGGCCGGAGGCGACGGCCTCCTCGGCGTCGGCCTTGTGGTAGCCGTTGTTCACCATCCAGGCGGCCTTGCCGCCGGCGGTGCGGTAGGCGGCCTTGAGCGCGTCGTAGTCGAAGGGGCGGTCGTCCAGCGCGCGCGCGCCGCCGGTGGCGCCCTCGATCACGTGGATATAGGCCAGACCCAGCGGGGCCAGTTCGCGCACCACGTGCTCGAACAGCGGCTGCGGTTCCGGCTCGTGCACGTCGTTGGCCGGCGTGACCGGCGAGAGGCGGATGCCGGTGCGGTCGCCGCCGATGTCGTCGGCGATGGCGCGCGCCACCTCCAGCAGCAGGCGGGCGCGGTTCTCGATGCTGCCGCCGTAGTCGTCGGTGCGGCGGTTGCTGCCCGACTTGAGGAACTGGTCGAGCAGGTAGCCGTTGGCCGCGTGGATCTCGACGCCGTCGAAGCCCGAGGCGATGGCGTTGCGCGCGGCGCGGCGGAAGTCCTGCACGATGCCCGGCAGCTCGGATGCGTCGAGCGCGCGCGGGGTCGAGGTCTCGACGAAATGGCCCTTGCCGTCCTCGATGATGTAGGTCTTGGCCTTGGCGGCGATCGCCGATGGGGCGACCGGCGCCTGGCCGTCCTCCTGCAGCGCCACGTGCGAGACGCGGCCCACGTGCCACAGCTGCACCACGATCTTGCCGCCGGCCTCGTGCACCGACTGGGTCACGCGCTTCCAGCCGTCGAGCTGCTCGGTGCCGTAGAGGCCCGGCACGTCGGCGTAGCCCTGGCCCTGCTGGCTGATGGCGGTGGCCTCGGTGATCAGCAGTCCGGCGGTGGCGCGCTGGGTGTAGTAGGTCGCGGTGATCGGCAGGGGAATCGCCCCGGGCGAGCGGTTGCGGGTCAGCGGGGCCATCACGAGGCGGTTGGCGACCTCGATGGCGCCGACGCGGGTCGGCTCGAACAGCGCGCCCGCGGACGCGCCGTGCGCGGCCGGTGCGGAAGAAGACGCGGGAGAGGGGGAAGACTGGGACATGCGGTGGACTCCGTTGCGGGATTCTTGGACGTTATGGATGAAACGGACGGGGCCGGCGCGGCGCGCCGGATCGACGCCGCCGGGCCCCTTCAGATGGGCCGGCCGCCCGGGCTTGCAAGGCGGCCGCCGCCTATCGGGCCGATAGGCGGCGGCACCCGGCCGGCGCCGGGGCGGGCCCGTGCCCGTCGTCAGGCCGACTGCTGCGCCTTCTGCTGCTGCTCCTGCTCCATCTGCAGCGCCTGCCGCACCGACGGCCGATCGGCCATGCGCTGCTGGAAGGCCGCCAGGTTCCGCAGGTCGCCGATGGGCAGCGCCATCTTCTCGGCCCAGGTCAGGATGACGAACAGGTACGGGTCGGCCACCGAGAAGCCGCCGGGCAGCAGGAAATCGCGGCCGGCGATCTCGCCGTCCACCCAGGTCAGGCGCTTGACCAGCTTCTGCTTGCAGGTCTCCTTGAAAGCGTCCGGCGTGTCCGGGCTGAACAGCGGACCGAAGTTCTTGTGCAGCTCGGTCGAGATGAAGGAGAGCCACTCCTGCAGCCGGTAGCGCGCCAGCGTGCCGTTGGCGGGCGCCAGGTTCTTGTGCGGCACCTGGTCGGCGATGTACTGGACGATGGCCGGGCCTTCGCGCAGCCGGGTACCGTCGTCGAGTTCGAGCAGCGGCACGTAGCCCAGCGGATTGATGGCGTAGTAGTCGGTGCCGTCGGGCAGCCGGTGGGTCTTGGTGGGGGCCAGCACCGCCTGGTGCGCCAGGCCGGCCTCGTGCAGGCTGATGTGCGGGGAGAGGGAGCAGGCGCCGGGGCTGAAATAGAGCTTCATGTCGTCGAACCTTTGGGTGAGGGAAAGTGAGGGAGGAACTGCGGCGATGCGCAGCGCCGCACGGGCCTGCATGCTAGTGCGGCATCCGCTCCGGCCGGGTCGGCAGACAGGCTGGCTGTCTGCGGGCCTTCGTCCTACAGGGCAAAAAGAGGCTTCCCGACCGGTCCGGAAAGGGCCTGCTCCTAGGATCGACTCCAACGGCCGCAGCCCTGCGGTCCCCCTTCCACCGGAGTTCCGACATGCTGAAATACGCCATCATCTTCGCCCTCATCTCGCTCGTCGCCGGTGTCCTCGGCTTCACCGGCGTGGCGGGCGCGTCCGCCGCCATCGCCAAGTTCTTCTTCGTGCTGTTCCTGATCGTCGCCGTGGTCTTCATCGTGCTGGCCGCGCTGGGGATCGGCGCCGCCCGCAAGGCGATTCGTTGAACTTCGAGGGCACGATGCAGACTCCTTCCTCCCTGTCGAAGCTGGCCCCGGATGCGCCGGTTTCCCTGACCGTGGCACACGGCATTCCCGAAACCGTCCGCACCCCCCTCTGGCACGCCAGCCGCGTGCTGCAGGTCACAGCGATGAACTGGTGGGAAGACGGCGTTCCTCCCTCGCGCAAGCGCCGCGCGCAGCAGGCCGCCGGCCAGCTGCAGCAGCGCGCCGCGCAACAGGTGCACGCGGCAGCCGCCGTGGCGACCGCGGCGTTCTCCAGCGTGTCCCAGGGCCTGCATTCCCGCGGGCAAGCGCTTCGCCGCCTGGCCGCGCCGGTGCCGACGGTGGCCGCCCTGTCGGGCCGTCTATCGGCGGCCTGAGACGCGGTCCGCGGCGCAAGCCACCCGCGCTCTCCGCCCGCAAGGCACCAGCGGACGCATCTCGCGCGGATCTCCCGAATCCTCCCCTCCGCGACACCGCGCGCTCCGTGCGCCTGTCGCGTTCCAGCCGGCCCCGTGCCGGCTTTTTTCCGGCGCGCGCAATCCGACAACCCTGCGCGGTCAACGGCGAGGGCCGGCCGGTAAAATACCCGGCTCCTTTGCATTTCCCCAGCGTGGCGGCGGTCGTCACGCCATACATCACCATGCTGTACGCCCAAGAATTCGACGTCATCGTCGTCGGCGGCGGCCATGCGGGCACCGAGGCGGCCCTGGCCTCGGCACGCATGGGCTGCCGCACCCTGCTCCTGACCCACAACATCGAGACGCTGGGGCAGATGAGCTGCAACCCGTCCATCGGCGGCATCGGCAAGGGCCACCTGGTCAAGGAGGTCGATGCGCTCGGCGGCGCCATGGGCATCGCCACCGACGAGGGCGGCATCCAGTTCCGCATCCTCAACGGCTCGAAGGGCCCGGCGGTGCGCGCCACCCGCGCCCAGGCGGACCGCATCCTCTACAAGGCGGCGATCCGCCGGCGGCTGGAGAACCAGCCGAACCTGTGGATCTTCCAGCAGGCGGTCGACGACCTGCTGGTCGAGGGCGACCGGGTGGTGGGCGCCGTGACCCAGGTCGGCATCGCCTTCCGGTCGCGCGCCGTGGTGCTGACGGCGGGCACCTTCCTCGACGGCCGCATCCACGTGGGCCTGGACAACTACGCCGCCGGCCGCGCGGGCGACCCGCCGGCGGTGTCGCTGTCGGCGCGCCTCAAGGAGCTGCGGCTGCCCCAGGGCCGGCTCAAGACCGGCACCCCGCCGCGCATCGACGGCCGCAGCATCGACTTCGGCCAGTGCGCCGAGCAGCCCGGCGACGGCATGCCCGGCGGCGCCAATCCCGACGGCGGCGTGCCGGTCTTCAGCTTCATGGGCCGGGCCGACATGCATCCGCGCCAGATGCCGTGCTGGGTCACCCACACCAACGAGCGCACCCACGACATCATCCGCAGCGGCTTCGACCGCAGCCCGATGTTCACCGGCAAGATCGAGGGCATCGGCCCGCGCTACTGCCCGAGCGTCGAGGACAAGATCAACCGCTTCGCCGACAAGGACAGCCACCAGATCTTCCTGGAGCCCGAAGGCCTGACCACCCACGAGTTCTACCCCAACGGCATCTCGACCAGCCTGCCGTTCGACATCCAGTACGCGCTGGTGCGGTCGATGAAGGGCTTGGAGAACGCCCATATCCTGCGCCCCGGCTACGCGATCGAATACGACTACTTCGATCCGCGCTCGCTGCGCAGCAGCTTCGAGACGAAGCAGATCGGCGGCCTGTTCTTCGCCGGGCAGATCAACGGCACCACCGGCTACGAGGAGGCGGCGGCGCAGGGCCTGTTCGCCGGCATCAACGCCGCGTTGCAATGCCGCGGCGAGGACGCCTGGGTGCCGCGCCGCGACGAGGCCTACCTCGGCGTGCTGGTCGACGACCTGATCACCAAGGGCGTGACCGAGCCCTACCGCATGTTCACCAGCCGCGCCGAATTCCGGCTGCAGCTGCGCGAGGACAACGCCGACCTGCGCCTGACCGAGACCGGCCGCCGGCTGGGCCTGGTGGACGACGCGCGCTGGGACGCCTTCAGCCGCAAGCGCGACGCGGTTTCACGTGAAACCGAACGCCTCCGGTCCACCTGGGTGAACCCGCGCAACCTGCCGGCGGCCGAATCCGAGCGGGTGCTGGGCAAGGCGATCGAGCACGAGTACAGCCTGGCCGACCTGTTGCGCCGGCCCGACGTGAGCTACGACAGCCTGATGTCGCTGGATGGCGGACGCTTCGCCTCCGATGCTGTTTCACGTGAAACACTGGGCGATGCGCGCGACGCGGTGCTGGAGCAGATCGACATCGCCGCCAAGTATTCCGGCTACATCGACCGCCAGAAGGACGAGGTGCAGCGCGCCGCCCACTACGAGAACCTGCGCCTGCCGGCCGAGCTGGACTACCTGCAGGTGACCGCCCTGAGCTTCGAGGTGCGCCAGAAGCTGCAGAAGCACCGTCCGGAAACCCTGGGCCAGGCCTCGCGCATTTCGGGCGTGACGCCGGCCGCGGTGTCGCTGCTGCTGGTGCATCTGAAGAAAAGCGGCTTCAAGGGATTCGCGGGCACGGCGGCAGGCGTCGGCAGATCCGCGGCCGTCGCCGATGGCGATGGCGTCGAAGCCGCTGCCGCCGCGGGAGCCGACCTTGGTTGACGCGGTCCGGAACGCGGAGCTTCCCGCCGCCATCCTGCACGGCGCATCGCGGCTCGACGTGGCGCTGTCCGACGCGCAGGCCGACCTGCTGGCCCGCTACCTCGGCATGGTGCAGAAGTGGAACAAGGTCTACAACCTCACCGCGGTCCGCGATCCGGCCGAGATGCTGACCCACCACCTGCTCGACAGCCTGGCGGTGGTCGCGCCGCTACTGCGGCAGCGCGGCGAAGCGGGCGAGGGCGGTGCGGCCGCGCCTTTCCGCATGCTGGACGTGGGCGCCGGTGCCGGCCTGCCGGGCGTGGTGGTGGCGATCTGCCTGCCGCAGGCCCGCGTGACCTGCGTCGACACGGTCGCCAAGAAGGCGGCCTTCCAGCAGCAGGTGGCGCTGGAACTCCGGCTGCCGAACCTGCGCGGCCTGCACGCGCGGGTGGAAAGCATCGCGGAGGGCCACGAGGTGGTCGCGTCGCGGGCCTTCGCCTCGCTGGCGGACTTCACCCGCTGGTCGGCCGGTGCCCTGGCCCCGGGCGGCGTGTGGATGGCGATGAAGGGCCGGCATCCGGCCGAGGAAATCGCCGCGCTGCCCCCCGGGGTGCGGGTGTTTCACGTGGAACCGCTCGCGGTGCCGGGCCTGGATGCCGAACGCTGCATCGTGTGGCTGCGCGAGGCCGACGGTCCGCAGCCTGGAAACTGATCGGCTGGCGGCGCCGAAACCCGGGCGCTTAAACTCGGGCGCTGGCTTCCTCCTCGGCTCTTCCCTCCGGTTCCTTCCTGCTAGCTGCGCCTTCCATGTTCGGCATTTCCGACTACGGCGCCTTCTGCGCCGCCGTCCTGTTCTTCCTGATGCTGCCCGGCCCGGGCACCTTCGCGCTGCTGCATTCCGCCGCGCAGGGCGGCGTGCGCGCGGGGGCGGCCGCGACCGTCGGGCTGATCGCCGGCGACCAGGTCCTGCTGTGGCTGGCGGTCGGCGGCGTGTCCGCGCTGCTCCAGGCCCACCCCGCGGTGTTCGCGGCCATGCAGTACCTGGGCGCCGCCTACCTCGCCTGGATCGGCCTGCGGCTCTTGGCCGCGCGCGAAGGGCAGACCGGCCCGGTGCGCATCGCGCCCCGGCGCTACGCGCGGCAGGCCCTGGTCATCACGCTGTTCAACCCCAAGGCCATCATGTTCTACATGGCCTTCTTCCCGCTCTTCGTGAACCCGGCCACGCACCGGGGCCTGCCGACCTTCGCCGCGATGGCCGCGACCATCGCGCTGATCGCGGCGGCCTACTGCCTGACCCTGGTGTGCCTGGCGCGCGCGGTCGCCGCCCGGGTCCGGGCGCACCGGCGGCTGGCGCGGGCGTTCGAGCGCATCGCCGGGCTGTGCCTGCTGGGCTTCGGGCTCCGGCTGGCGCTGCTCCGCTAGCGTAGGCAGCCGAGCCGGGCAGCCCCCGGTCCGCTCTTCCGCTTTTTTCCGTTTCCTTTCGTTTTGCAGGTGCACGCATGGCCCGAATTTTTTGTATCGCCAACCAGAAGGGCGGCGTCGGCAAGACCACCACCGCCGTCAACCTGTGCGCCGGCCTGGCGCAGGTCGGCCAGCGGGTGCTGCTGGTCGACCTGGACCCGCAGGGCAACGCCACCATGGGGTCGGGCGTGGACAAACGGTCGCTGGAGCTCACCGTCTACGACGTGCTGATCGAGTCCGCCACCGTCGCCGAAGCCCGGGTCCGCACCGACAAGCTCGAGGAATCGGGCTGCGCCTACGATGTGCTCGGCGGCAACCGCGAACTCGCGGGCGCCGAGGTGGAACTGGTCGGCCTGGACCGCCGCGAGAAGCGCCTCAAGGCCGCGCTGGCGGCGGTGGACGCCGAGTACGACTTCGTGATCGTCGACTGCCCGCCGTCGCTGTCGATGCTCACCCTCAACGGCCTGTGCGCCGCCCATGGCGTGGTGGTGCCGATGCAGTGCGAGTATTTCGCGCTCGAAGGCGTGACCGACCTGGTCAACACCATCGGCCAGGTGCATGCCAACTTCAACCGCGACCTGCAGATCATCGGCCTGCTGCGCGTCATGTTCGACACCCGCACCACGCTGCAGCAGCAGGTGAGCGAGCAGCTGCAGCAGCATTTCGGCGACAAGGTGTTCAAGACCGTCATCCCGCGCAACGTGCGGCTGGCCGAGGCGCCGAGCTACGGCCTGCCGGGCGTGGTGTTCGATCCGTCCTCGCGCGGCGCCAAGGCCTTCGTGGCCTTCGCCGAGGAAATGGTCGCCCGCGTCGGCGAGGCCTCCGCGCCCGCGGCGTCCCCGGCGCCGGCCGCTCCCGCCGCGTCGGCCGCAGGCGATGACTGAGGCGGTCCTGCTGTCGCTGCCGGACTGGCGCGGCAGCGCTCCGGACCACTGGCTGGCCGGCTGGGAGGCGCGCTTCGGACTGCGGCGGGTGGAGCAGCACGACTGGCACCGGCCCCTGCGCGGCGACTGGATCGCCCGGCTGGAGGAGTCGGTGCTGGCCGTGGAAAGCGATGCGCCGCTGGTGCTGGTGGCCGACGGCCTCGGGTGCCTGCAGGCCGCCGCCTGGGCGGCGCATTCGCAGCAGGCGCACCGGCTGCATGCAGTGCTGCTGGCGGCGCCGCGCGACGTGGAGGGCGACCCGGCCGCCGCGGCGCTGGCGGGCTGGCGGCGCCCGACGGGCGCCGTGCCGCCCTGGAACGGCTGCGTGGCGCCGGGCGCGGCGCCGGCGGTCGCCGCCCGGTGGGCGCGTGATTGGCGCCTGCCGATCGCCGGCGTCGCGGCGCCTCCGGCTTCGGGGGCGTGGCCGGAAGGCGAAGCGCTGCTGCGGGCCATCGTCGAACCGTTTCACGTGGAACACCGTCCGGATTCCATGGCGACCGGCGCCTGAACGCGGAGCGCCGCGCTATCCTCGCGGCCGATACGACCCCGGCACGACGCAGGCGCCCCGCGCGGCGGACCGGCCGCCACCGGGCCGCCGCGGGCCATGCACCGCGGCCGCGCCCGTCCCGAATCTCCCGAATCTCTCCCGAAGGACTCTCCCCAATGGCCACCAAGAAACCCAAGGGCCTCGGCCGCGGCCTCGAAGCGCTGTTCGGCCCCCGGGCCGACGTTCCCGCCGAAGCGGGCGCCGCCGGGCCGGCCGCGTCCGGCACCGTGGCCCAGCTGCCGCTGTCCGCGCTGCAGCCCGGCGCCTACCAGCCGCGCACCCGCATGGACGAGGGCGCACTCTACGAACTGGCCGAGAGCATCCGCGCGCAGGGCATCATGCAGCCGATCCTGGTGCGCCCGCTGCGATCCCCCGGGCCGGACGGCGCGACGCACGAGATCATCGCCGGCGAGCGCCGCTTCCGCGCCGCGCAGCTCGCCGGCCTGGAGACGGTGCCCGCGCTGGTGCGCGAGGTGCCCGACGAAGCCGCGGCCGCGATGGCGCTGATCGAGAACATCCAGCGCGAGAACCTCAATCCGCTGGAGGAAGCGCAGGGCCTGCAGCGCCTGGTCGGCGAGTTCGGCCTGAGCCACGAGCAGGCGGCCCAGGCGGTCGGCCGGTCGCGCAGCGCGGCCAGCAACCTGCTGAGGCTGCTGAACCTGGCCGAGCCGGTGCAGACCATGCTGATGGCCGGCGACCTGGACATGGGCCATGCGCGCGCGCTGCTGCCGCTCGACCGCGCGCTGCAGGTGGCCACCGCCCACCAGATCGCCGCGCGCAAGCTGTCGGTGCGCGAGGCCGAGGCGCTCGCCAAGAAGGCGGCCGAGGATTTCGGCGGAACGGCCGCGGCGGAAGCCGCCTCCACTGCGGCCGACGGCGGCGCGGCGCGGAAGAAGTCGCGCGACCTCAAGCGCGTCGAGGAGGAACTCGCCGACCTGCTGGCCGCGCAGGTCGAGGTGCGGCTGAAGAAGCGGGTCAAGCGCCACGGCAAGCTGGAAGACACCGGCGAGGTGGCGATCCAGTTCGGCTCGCTCGACGAACTCAACGGCCTGATCGAGCGCCTGCGTGCCGTCGCCGCCGACTGATCCCGGGCGATCCGGCCGACCGGCGCATGCCCGACTGGGCCTGCCCTGGCCGCTGCCGGCGCTGCTGGCCTGGGGCGCCGCCTGGGCGCTGTTCCTGGCGCTGCGCGCCGCCGGCCTGCCCGGGGCCGTGTGCCTGGCGCTGGCGGCCGGCGCGGGGATCGCCTGCAGCCCGCTGGGGCGCACCTGGTGGCGGCGCGGCTGGATCGCGGCGGGGTTCCCGCTGTCGCTGCTGGCTTCGGGCGCCGGCGGCGGCCTGCCGGCCTGGGCCTGGCTGCTGCCGCTGGGCCTGCTGCTGCTGGTCTATCCCCTCAACGCCTGGCGCGACGCGCCGGTCTTCCCGACGCCGCGCGACGCACTGCGCGATCTGCCGGCGCGTCTGGAATTGCCCGAAGGCGCGGGCGTGCTGGATGCGGGCTGCGGGCTGGGGCACGGCCTGGCCGCCCTGCGCGGCGCCTATCCGGACGCGCTGCTGCACGGCATCGAACGCAGCCTGCTGCTGCGCTGGGTGTGCGCGCTGCGCTGCCCCTGGGCCACCGTGCGCCAGGGCGACATCTGGCGGGCGGATTGGGCGCGCTACGACCTGGTCTACCTGTTCCAGCGGCCGGAGAGCATGCCGCGCGCCATCGCCAAGGCGCGGGCCGAGATGCGTCCGGGCAGCTGGCTGGTGAGCCTGGAATTCCCGGTGGCCGAACTGCCCGCCACGCTGCGCGTGGACACGCCGGACGGTCGGCCGGTGTGGGCCTACCGGCTGTGAGGGCCTGATCCGCGGCCCCGGTCCGCGCCGGGTTCCACGTGGCGCTCAGCCCCCGGGCGCGGCCAGCAGCGCCAGCAGCACGATGTAGAAGAAGGCCACCGTCGGCCGGGCCGCATGGGCCGCGTACTCGCGCAGCAGGCCCATGGTGCCGCGGCGGCTCGCCATCCATTCGCTGTGCAGCTGGAAGGCCGGCGAGGCCGTTCCTTCTGACCGCGCCCCTTCTCCGCGCAGCAGGCTCTCGATGCGCAGCAGCCGTTCGCCGGCCCGGTTCTGCCAGGCCCGGATCATGGCTTCCTGCATCCAGAAGAGCAGCGTCAGCACCGCCGCGGCCAGGCTATCCAGCCCCAGGCCCCAGCCCGCCAGGTACAGGAGGACGGCGACGATCCGTACGGTCAGCGCCTGCTGTTCGTGTTTCGCGTCCTGCTGCTGCAGGAGGAGCCATTCCTGCGACAACGGTTCGATGGGGGGAAGGGCGGTAGGGGTCATGGGCGAAGCGGTTCGGTTGCGGAAATCCGGTCGGAAAACAGGGGGTTCGGAAAGCGTTTTCGCACCGGAACAAATGTAACAAAACTTTGTTACATTGTGCCCGCTTGCGTGGCGCACGGCGGTTTCCGCCCGGGCGGACGCAAGGCCGCGGCTGCAGTTTCCGGAGGGATTCGCAGGCCGGGAACGGCGTCATCACACAGGGCAGGGACAGCGCGCCGGATGCTCCGTC
>JAKOND010000153.1 GCA_022702125.1 Burkholderiaceae bacterium | reverse complement strand
AACGCCTCCGCGCCGATGATAGTGCGGGTTCCCGTGTGAAAGTAGGTCATCGTCAGGCTCCTACAGCCCAGATGCCCCTTCAGTCCCTCGACTGAAGGGGCTTTCTGCTTTGGAATGACGTTTTATTCATGCCGCTAGTATTGCGATTCGGCTGAACGCCACATCCGAGTGTGCAGCCAAGCGCTATTTCCACAAGAAGGCCGCCAACGGCCATTACTGTCTCAGTAATCGCGTAATGACCCGTCTGTGAAAACCTTGAGTTCTCCAGGCGCGAAAGCTGTCCACTGCTCGTTATTCGTCAGCGGTGCAGTGACGATGACGCTGACCTTGTCATTGACGGTCGTGTGTGCGGCAAAGTCGATAGACAGGTCCTCATCCGTCAGTTCGGCTGGCATGAAGGGATGCTTGCGTTCGATGTAATAGAGAGAGGTCGAGGCATGTGCCCAAAGCGCTTCGCCGTTGGACAGTAGAAAGTTGAAGGTGCCGTGCCGTGCGACCTGGGGCGCGAGTTCCTTCAGCGTCAGCGTCAGTTCGTCCACGCTGGGAACGTCGGCGTGCGACTTTGCGAGTTCCTGCATCAGCCAGCAGAAGGCCCGCTCGCTGTCGGTGGAGCCGACGGGGCGGAAGTGCCCGTGCAGGCGCGGGTGGTAGTCGGTCAGATTCCCGTTATGGGCAAAGACCCAGTACCGGCCCCACAGCTCGCGCACGAAAGGGTGGCAGTTCTGCAGGTTGACCGCCCCCTGGGTCGCCTTGCGGATGTGGGCGATGACGTTGCGGCTCTTGATCGGGTAGCGGCGGATCAGTTCGGCGATCGGGGAGTCGATGGCCGGTTGGTGGTCGACGAAATGCCGCAGGCCCCGTTCTTCTTCGAAGAAGGCGATGCCCCACCCGTCCGAATGATCGCCGGTCCGGCCGCTGCGTTGGGCGAAACCGGAGAAACTGAAGGTCGCGTCCGTGGGCGTGTTGCAGTTCATTCCGAGCAGTTGGCACATGGTGCGATCAGTTTCCGTGGTGGGGCCGGACCGGGGCGGTGCCGCCGTCTTGGTCGGACCGGGGGGGATGGGGAGGTGCGCGCAGCTGCGAAGCGGCGAGCAGCGCCAGCAGGCTCAGGGCCGCGAGAATCAGGAAGGTTTCGTTGAAGGCCGCGAGGCGCGCGGGACTGGTCGCGGTGCGGGCCAGGGAATCGCCGTGAGCCGCCAGCCGCCATTCGAGGACGATGCCGCAGAGGCCGACGCCGGCGGCCCCCCCCAGCATGCGCAGGAAATTGATGGCGCTGGCGCCTTGCGGGATCAGGTCGGGCGGCAGCGGCCGCAGCGCGCCCAGGTTGAGCGAGGGCAGGATGAATCCCAGCCCGATGCGTCCCAGGACGGCGAAGGCCACCAGCGCCCAGAGCGCGGTGTGCAGCTGGACGAGTGCCATCAGCCCGAAGGACAGCGCCAGCAGCCCCAGCCCGGTGCAGACCAGCAGGTGCGTGGGATAGCGGTCGGCCAGCCGGCCGACGCCGGCGATGGTGATGGCCAGCACCGCGCCCGCCGGCAGCAGGATGGTGCCCACATGCGAGGCCGACAGCTGCAGGCCGAGCTGCATGTAGACCGGCAGCAGGTAGGTGGAGCCGAACAGCGCGGTGCCGTAGATGAAGGACACGATGCTGCCCATGGCGTAAGGCCGCTGGCGGAACAGCGCCAGATGCATCAGCGGATGGCCGCCCCGCGCGATGACGCGGCGCTGCCAGCCGATGAAGGCGGCCAGCGCGAGCGCGGCGGCGGCCAGCAGCAGCCCCGCCTGCGGACCGTCGGTGCGCAGCGCGACCAGGCCGTTGAGCAGGCACAGGGTGCCGACGGCGCCCAGCAGCAGGCCGCGCCAGTCGAGGTTGCCGTCCGCGCGGCCGGGTGCGGCGCCGCCGGGCGCGCTGGACGGGACGAACTTCGCGCCCATCCACAGCGACACCAGGCACAGCGGCACCACCAGAAAGAAGATCGAGCGCCAGCCGAACAGGTCGACCAGCACGCCGCCGATGCTCGGCCCCAGGGCCGGCGCCAGCACCACGCCCATGCCGAAGATGCCGCTGGCGCGCCCCTGCTCGTGGGGCGCGAAGGCGCGCAGGATCACGATGGCCGGGATCGGCTGCACCACGCCCGCCGCCAGGCCCTCGGCGACACGGGCGGCCAGCACCAGCCCGTAATCGCCGGCGAAGCCGCCCGCCAGGCCGCCCGCGAGCAGCACCAGCATCGCCCCGGCGTAGGTGGCGCGGTAGCCGTAGCGCGAGAGCAGCCAGGGCGTGGTGAGCATGGAGACGGTCATCGCCACCATGAACCCGGAGGACACCCACTGCGCCCGCTCCTGGCCCAGGCCGAAGTGGTGGCTCATGTCGGGGATGGCGACGTTGACGATGGTCGAGGACATGACCGAGGCCATCGTGCCGATCATCAGCGCCAGCAGCAGCATCCAGCGGTAGCGGTCGCCGTAGCGTTCCCGCAGGTCCGCGGCGGAGGTCGGGGGGCTGCGGGCGGGCATGGCGGTCGGGCGGGACGCGGAGGGCCGGACTACTCGCGCGGCTCGGACCAGAGCTTGCCGCCGGTGGCCCAGTTGTGGCGCGGGATGTCGGTGATGAGGATGTCGACCGACTCGGGCGCGCCGCCGAGGATCTCGACGGTGACGCGGGTGATCTCGGCGACCAGCTTCTGCTTCTGCTCGACGGTGCGGCCTTCCATCATTTCGATGTGGTAGGTGGGCATGGGATGCTCCTGGGTGCGGGGTTGAGGGAAGCCCCGATCTTAGAAGCCGTCCCGGCGCAGATCGCGCAGATGCAGGCCTGTCCGCGGAGGTCGTCCGGGATGCGCGCCAGCTGCAGCGGATCGATGGCGACGTCCATGCACCAGCAGCGCGGGGCGGACGCGCCCGGCGCGCCACGCCAGGTCTCCGCGCAGCCGTTGGGCTGGCTGCACAACGGGCAGCGGGAGGCGTCGGACTGCGGGGCGGGCATGGGCCGGCCAGTTTAGCCAACCCGGCCGGTGCCGCTGCAAGAATTTTCGAGAGAACCGGGCGGGGCGCCGGTGGAATCTGCGTTCCGAGCTATGGATTCTGTAGCTGGATGCATCCGGCGCAGCCGATCGACCGCCCCGGGGGCGGTGCGGGCGCGGCCGGGGCCCGGAGACCCGGCCGCCCGGCGCCCGCAGGTCTTCAGTTGGGCAGCAGCACCTTGTCGACCACGTGGATCACGCCGTTGGACTGGTAGACGTCCGCGGTGGTGACGCGCGCCATGCCGCCCTTGGCGTCGGTCAGCACGATGTCCGGGCCGCGCATCGTCGCCACCAGCGTGCCGCCGCTGGCGGTCGTCAGGGTGGCGCGGCCGTTGCCGGCCATGATCTGGCGTCCGAGCGCCGCGGCGTCGATGCGGCCGGGCACCACGTGGTAGGTCAGCACCTTGGTCAGCATCGGCTTGGCGGCGGGCTGCAGCAGCGAGTCCACGGTGCCGGGCGGCAGGGCGGCGAAGGCGGCGTTGGTCGGCGCGAAAACGGTGAACGGCCCCGGGCCCTTGAGGGTCTCGACCAGGCCGGCGGCCTTGACGGCGGCGACCAGCGTGGTGTGGTCCTTGGAGTTGACCGCGTTGTCGACGATGTCCTTGGTCGGGTACATCGGCGCGCCGCCGACCATGACGGTGCGGCCGGTGTCGGGGGCGCCGGACATCGTGCCCGACGGCATGCCCGATGACGACATGCGGCTGCCGGGCATGGCGCTGCCGGACGTCCCGGACATGTCGCTGGCACAGGCGGACAGGAGTGCGGCGATGCCGGCTGCGAGGATGAGGCGTTTCATGGGAAGGCTCCGTCGGGCTGGGGTGGAAGGGACGGCATGCCGGTCGGCCGGCATGCGGGCGCGGTGCGCCTGCCTCTTCTACGCGGCGAAACGGCGGATGGTTTCAGTCCGGTCGATCCCGTCGATCCGACCGTCCGGGCACCGGCCCGATGCGACAGCGGCGCCCGCAGGCGCCGCTCGGTGCCGAAAGGCCCGCCAGCCCAGGTGGCACCTGGGCTGGCGGCTCTCTTTACGAGAGCGGATCAGGCCTGCGCCTTGACCTTCAGGCGCCAGGCGTGGAGCAGCGGCTCGGTGTAGCCGCTGGGCTGCGCGATGCCCTGGAAGACCAGGTCCTGCGCGGCGCGGTAGGCCGACGAGGTGTCGAAGTGCCCGGCCATCGGGCGGTAGAGCGGGTCGCCCGCGTTCTGCTGGTCCACCACCGCGGCCATGCGCTCGAAGGTCTCGCGGACCTGCGCCTCGGTCACCACGCCGTGCAGCAGCCAGTTGGCGATGTGCTGGCTGGAGATGCGCAGGGTGGCGCGGTCCTCCATCAGGCCGACGTCGTGGATGTCCGGCACCTTGGAGCAGCCCACGCCCTGGTCGATCCAGCGCACCACGTAGCCGAGGATGCCCTGGACGTTGTTGTCGAGTTCCTGGCGGATCTCCTCGGCCGACCAGTTCGCCTCGGGCGCGACCGGCACCTGCAGCAGGTCGTTCAGGATCGCGTCGCGCTGGCCGGCGGCGGGCGTCTGCTCCAGGCCCTGCTGCACCGCGGCCACGTCGACCCGGTGGTAGTGCAGCGCGTGCAGCGTGGCGGCGGTGGGCGAGGGCACCCAGGCGGTGTTGGCGCCGGCCTGGGGGTGGGCGATCTTCTGCTCCAGCATGGCGGCCATCAGGTCGGGCATGGCCCACATGCCCTTGCCGATCTGGGCGCGGCCGCGCAGGCCGGCCGACAGGCCCTCCAGCACGTTGCTGCGCTCGTAGGCGGCGATCCACGGGGTGGACTTCATCGCGCCCTTGCGCAGCATCGGACCGGCCCGCATCGCGGTGTGCATCTCGTCGCCGGTGCGGTCGAGGAAGCCGGTGTTGATGAAGGCGACGCGGGCCGAGGCCGCGGCGATGCAGGCCGCGAGGTTGACGCTGGTGCGGCGCTCCTCGTCCATGATGCCCAGCTTGACGGTGTTGGCGGGCAGGCCCAGCAGCTGCTCGACGCGGCCGAACAGCTCGCTGGCGAAGGCGACCTCGGCCGGGCCGTGCATCTTGGGCTTGACGATGTAGACGCTGCCGGTGCGCGAGTTGACGATGTCCTCCTTGCCCCGGCGCTGCAGGTCGTGCAGCGCGATGGCGGTGGTGACCACCGCGTCCAGAATGCCTTCCGGGATCTCCTTGCCGCCGTCCCACAGGATGGCCGGGTTGGTCATCAGGTGGCCCACGTTGCGCAGGAACATCAGCGAGCGGCCGTGCAGGCGGACCTCGCCGGCGCCGTCGGGCGCGGTATAGATGCGGTCCGGGTTCAGGCCGCGGGTGAAGGTGCCGCCGCCCTTGGTGACCTGCTCGGTGAGCGTGCCCTGAAGGATGCCCAGCCAGTTGCCGTAGGCCAGCACCTTGTCGGCCGCATCGACCACCGCGACCGAATCCTCCAGGTCGAGGATGGTGGACAGGGCGGCCTCCAGCACCACGTCGGACACGCCGGCGCGGTCGGTCTTGCCGATGGCGGTGGAGCGATCGATGCGGATGTCGATGTGCAGGCCGTGGTGCGCCAGCAGCACGGACGACGGCGCGCCGGCCTCGCCCTGGTAGCCGGCGAACTGCGCCGGATCCCGCAGACCGGTCTCGCGGCCCCCGTCGAGCGTGGCGACCAGCCGGCCGTCCGCGACCCGGTAGCCGGTCGCGTCGGAATGCGACGCGCCGTCCAGCGGCACCGCCTGGTCGAGGAACCCGCGGGCGAAGGCGATCACCTTCTCGCCGCGGACCGGGTTGTAGCCCTTGCCCTTGTCGGCGCCGTCGGTCTCGGGGATGACGTCGGTGCCGTAGAGCGCGTCGTACAGCGAGCCCCAGCGGGCGTTGGCCGCGTTGAGCGCGTAGCGGGCGTTGAGCACCGGCACCACCAGCTGCGGGCCGGCCTGCAGGGCCAGCTCCGCGTCCACGTCGGCGGTGGTGGCCCGCACCGTGGCCGGCGCGGGCTGCAGGTAGCCGATGGACGCGAGGAACGCGCGGTAGGCGGGCATGTCGGCGATCGGGCCCGGATGGGCGCGGTGCCAGCCGTCGAGCTCGGCCTGGAGCCGGTCGCGCTCGGCCAGCAGGGCCGCGTTCTTGGGCGCCAGGTCGGCCACGATGGCGTCGAAGCCCTTCCAGAACGCGTCGCGGTCCACGCCGGTGCCGGGCAGGACCTGGTTCTCGATGAAGCGGTGCAGTTCGGTGGCTACCTGCAGGCGGTGGACGGCGGTGCGGTCGGTCATGGGAAGCATCCTGGAGAACGGGTTGCGAAGGGGGCGAAACGGCTGCCCGCGGCCCGCGGAGGGCGCGGGGCGGATGCTGCGACTGTAGGCCATGCGCCGGGCGGCATTCCCCCGTCCGGGGGCGACGGATCCGTGACAAATACGCATAGATGGGCCGTGCGCGGCACACTGGGCCGTGTGTCGTTCCTTCCGGAGTCCTTCCATGAGCCTCGCCCCGCGCCAGCTCCATCTCGGCGCCTTCATGCGCCCGGTCAGCATCCACACCGGCTCGTGGCGCTATCCCGGCGCCTATCCCGACGCCAACTTCAATTTCGCGCACCTCGCGCGCTTCGCCCGCACCCTGGAGCAGGGCTGCTTCGACGCCTTCTTCATGGCCGACCACCTGGCGGTGCTCAACATGCCGGTGGAGGCGCTCAAGCGCAGCCACACCGTCACCTCCTTCGACCCGCTGACCCTGCTACCGGCGCTGGCGGTGGTGACCGAGCGGCTGGGCCTGGTCGCCACCGCGTCCACCACCTTCGAGCAGCCCTACATCCTGGCGCGCAAGTTCGCCTCGCTCGACCACCTGAGCAACGGCCGCGCCGGCTGGAACGTGGTCACCACCGCCAACCCCGACGCCGCGCGCAATTTCGGCATGGACGACCAGATGGCGCACGCCGACCGCTACCGGCGCGCCCGCGAATTCGTCGACGTGGTCACCGGCCTGTGGGACAGCTGGGCCGACGACGCCTTCGTGCGCGATGCGGACAGCGGCCTCTACGTCGATCCGGACAAGATGCACGTGCTCGACCACCGGGGCGAGTTCCTGTCGGTGCGCGGCCCCCTCAACATCGCCCGGCCGCCCCAGGGCTGGCCGGTGATCGTGCAGGCCGGCGCCTCCGAGGACGGCCGGCAGCTCGCCGCCGAGACCGCCGAGGTGGTGTTCGCCGCGCCCGGCACCCTGGCCGACGGGCAGCGCCTGTACGCCGACATCAAGGGCCGCATGGACGCGCTGGGCCGGCCGCGCGGGCACCTGAAGATCCTGCCCGGCGCCTTCGTCGTGGTGGGCGAGACGGACGAGGCCGCGCGCGCCAAGCGGGCGCGCCTCGACAGCCTGGTGCACTACGACAACGCGATCGCCTCGCTGTCCATCGCCCTGGGCGTGGATGCCTCGGGATTCGATCCGGACGCGCTGCTGCCCGACGGCATCCCCGACACCAACGCCAGCAAGAGCGGCCGCGAACGCGCCATCGCGCTGGCGCGCCGCGAGGACCTGACCGTGCGCCAGCTGGCGCAGCGCCTGGGCGGCTACGGCGGCATGTCCTTCGTCGGCACGCCGCGCACCATCGCCGACGCGATGCAGGAATGGCTGGAGACCGAAGGCAGCGACGGCTTCAACATCATGTTCTCCGACCTGCCGGACGGCCTGGACGACTTCGTGCACCAGGTCGTGCCCGAACTGCAGCGGCGCGGCATCTTCCGCCGCGCCTACGCGGGCCGGACGCTGCGCGAGCACCTGGGCCTGCCGCGGCCGGCCAACCGGTTCTTCGATCCTGCGGCAGCGGGTTAGATAATCGACCGGCATCCGATCGATAAAGGCTGCGCGATATTCGGGAAACCAGGCGCCGTTGAGCGCCGGCCGGTGGATTCGCGGGGCGTGCCATTTTCCGGGGGAACGCTCCGCGAAAAACTGTTTTCCCGGAATATCGATGGCAAAAATATAGGGGGACGAATATCCCGATCGATCGGTATTGCATGGCGGTATTCATGGATCGATGCGATCCGAACCGGTTCGGGATTATCTTTCTCTGCGTGGCAGGAAAAGAGCGGCGGGGCGGGCCGGCCCCGGTGCGCGGAGGCGACTACCAGCATTCGCCACGGGAGGACATGGGGTTCTCCTCAATGCCCGGAAACATATCGAAAATAGCGAAATTTTCATTTTAAAGATAGCAAATTGCTATCTAGACTCGGGGCGTGTGCATACCCTGCATACGCTTTCATCGACGTGCGCATCCAGGCGAGCCGCGTTGGCCCGGACGGGTCCGGGAGTACCGGCCGGAATCCGTCCGAGCATCATCACCGCATGCAAAACCTTCCTTCCGCGATTATCGGAATCCACCCGGTATCGGTGATGCGCGGGCGCCATGAAGCATTCGCGAATTTTCCAATCACTACAAGGAGACGACAATGGATTTATCGACGCGGCTGACAAAAGCCGTCGCATCCGTCCTGGCCACGGTATCCCTGCTGTCCGCGTGCGGCGGCGGATCGGGCGACACGGTGGGCTCATCGGCACCGTCCGGCACCTCGGCGGTGCAGTCCACCAGCAGCCGCGGCGACGCCGACGTCGGCAATGCGGTCAAGGCCGTGGCCCTGGCGGGCGCGGGCGATATCGCGCCGGACACCAGCCCCGACCAATCGGTGGCGTGGGTGATGAGCTACTTCGGCCCCAACCAGGACCTGCCCAACGACTCCCTGCACCTGGCCTTCAGCACCGACGGCCTGAAGTGGACCGCGCTGAACAACGGCCAGCCGGTGTACCAGGCCCCCACGACGATCAACGGCATCGCCGGCTCCGGCCACATCCGCGACCCGTTCATCCTGCGCAAGAACGACGGGAAGTTCGTCTACATCGCCACCGACTGGACGCTGGCCGTCAACGATTCCAACTACTGGCGGCGGCCGAGCGGGCGCATCTTCGTGGCCGATTCTGACGACCTGATCAACTTCACCAACCCCCGGTTCCTGACCCTGGCCACCACGCTGGGCAACAACAGCACGCCGCACGCCTGGGCGCCCGAGGCCTACTACGACGCGGCCCGGCGCAAGTACGCGATCGTCTGGTCGGGCGACGCCGACCGCAACCGCACCTACGTGAGCTACACCAAGGACTTCGTCAACCTGGTCAATCCGAACCCGGAGGTCCTGTTCGATCCGGGCTACGACGAGATCGACGCCACCGTCGTGCCCTACAACGGCTTCAACTACCTGTTCTACAAGGACGAGACCGGCTCGGGCAAGGACATCCAGGTGGCCAAGTCGTCCGGCGCGGGCCTGACCGCCGGTTCCTTCACCCGCATCTCGCCCAACTACCTCACGCGCGGCGCCAACCAGGACCGGATGCAGGGCACCGAAGGACCGCTGGTCATCAAGATCCCGGGCCAGCAGCGCTGGTACATCTACGCGGACTACTACGGCAACGGCGGCGTGTTCGGCTGCTGGACCACCGACAACCTGGACGCCGACCCGGCCAGCTGGAAGAAGCTGACCAACGGCGTGGACTTCCGCCTGCCCGCCGGCGTGCGCCACGCCAACACGGTGCGCGTGACCCAGGCCCAGCTCGACGCGCTGAAGGCGCACTACGGCGTGCCCGCGCCCTCCACGCAGATCAAGACCACCTACGCCGAAGGCGGCGTGCCGTTCTACGTGGCGCATGCCTGGTACCACGGCATGATCACCAACCTGGGCGACACCACCAAGGGCCAGCTGCCGGGCGACTTCAACTGGAACGCCGTCCCCGGCCTGGCCGATCCCACCGACCCGAACCTGGTGTCCTTCGAGGCCGCCGGCTTCCCGGGCCGCTACCTGCGCATCGACAGCGCCAACCCCGGCCGCTGGCCCACCGGCAACAGCGCCAGCCAGGCCAACCGCGGCTACGGCCTCGGCTGGATCGCGGCGGCCGACCAGAAGAACCTGACCTGGGTGGACGAGTACGCGGACACCGCCGCCTTCAAGAGCGATGCCACCTTCCGCAAGGTCCCGGCGCTCAACGGCGATTCCGGCATGGTGTCGCTGCAGTGGTACGGCAACAGCTCCCTCTACCTGCGGCACATGGCGTACCAGCTCCTGGGGATGCCCAGCACGGGCAGCGCGCAGCAGAAGACCGATGCGTCGTTCGCGCTCGAGAAGCAATGACGCCCGATTTTTCCGCAACTCACGCAAACGACCATGAACCTCCTCACTCGCTTGATCGCTGTCGCCTGCATGGCCGCCGGCGTGTCCACCCTGGCCAGTGCCGCGCCCGTCGCCGCGCTGACGGGCGGGACCCGCCTCACCATGCCGGTCCTCAACACCTTCAGCGCCGGCCCGCTGACGCTGGCGCCCGGCATCACCTGGAGCAGCACCAGCAGCGATTCCGTGTTCGGCTACACCGACGGCTATGACTTCAACAGCAACGGCGCCTGGGACTACCGCAAGACGCTGGCGGGTACCAACGCGGCCAACGCGACGATGACCTTCACGTTCAACCAGGCGGTCGCCGGCTTCGGCGGGTTCCTGAACTGGGCGCCCGGGGAAGGCATCGCCACCATCGCCGCCTACGATGCGAACAATGCGCTGATCGAGTCCCTCAACCTGGACTTCCGGACCGACGGGAGCCTCAATTCGGGCCGCTTCGTCGGCTTCCAGGAGTCTGCCTCGATCATCAAGCGCTTCACCCTGGGGGGAGCCTACGTTGCCGGAGCCGACTTCCAGGTCGCTGCGTCGGCCGTGCCGGAGCCCGCGAGCCCGGCCCTGGCCCTGATCGGGCTCGGCGCCATGGGCCTGGTGCTGCGGCGCCGGAGCCGGAACCGGGCGGGATAGGAACGAACGCGTCGCCCCCTGGAGGCCTCCCGGGGCGGCCCAAAGAAAAAGCGGCAGGTGACTGCCGCTTTTTTGCTGTCCGTTCCCGGGCCTTCCCCGGTCACCACTCCGCGAAGCTGCCGTCGGCATGGCGCCAGACGGGGTTGCGCCAGCGGTGGCCGACCGCGGCGCGCTCGCGCACGTACTCCTCGTTGACCTCGATCCCCAGGCCCGGGCCGGTCGGGATGCGCACCATGCCGTCCTCGTAGGCGAAGACTTCGCGGTTGGACACATAGTCCAGCAGGTCGTTGGCCGCGTTGTAGTGGATGCCCAGGCTCTGCTCCTGGATGAAGGCGTTGTAGCAGTTGGCGTCGATCTGCAGGTTGGCCGCCAGCGCGATCGGCCCCAGCGGGCAGTGCAGGGCCACGGCCACGTCGTAGGCCTCGGCCATCGCGGCGATCTTGCGCGTCTCGGTGATGCCGCCGGCGTGCGAGGGGTCGGGCTGGACGATGTCGACGTAGCCTTCGGCGAGGATGCGCTTGAAGTCCCAGCGGGTGAACAGGCGCTCGCCGAGGGCGATCGGGGTGGACGACAGGGGCGCGATCTCCTTCAGGGCCTCGTAGTGCTCGGAGAGCACCGGCTCCTCGATGAACATCAGCTTGTAGGGCTCCAGTTCCTTGACCAGCACCTTGGCCATCGGCTTGTGCACCCGGCCGTGGAAGTCCACGCCGATGCCCACGTTCGGACCGACCGCGTCGCGCACCGCGGCCACGTTCCGCAGGCAGCGCTCGACCTTGTCGTGGGAATCGACGTACTGCAGCTCCTCGGTGCCGTTCATCTTGACGGCGGTGAAGCCGCGCTCCACCGCCGCCTTCGCCGCGGCGGCGGTCTCGGACGGCCGGTCGCCGCCGATCCACGAGTAGACGCGGATGCGGTCGCGCACGTTGCCGCCGAGCAGCTGCGACACCGGCTGGCCGAGCACCTTGCCCTTGATGTCCCACAGCGCCTGGTCGATGCCGGCGAGCGCGCTCATGTGGATCGCGCCGCCGCGGTAGAAGCCGGCGCGGTACATCACCGTCCAGTGGTCCTCGATGTTGCGCGGGTCCTTGCCGACGAGGTAGTCGGCCAGTTCCTCGACCGCCGCGGCCACCGTGTGGGCGCGGCCCTCGACGACGGGCTCGCCCCAGCCGACGACGCCCTCGTCGGTCTCGATCTTCAGGAAGCACCAGCGGGGCGGAACGATAAAGGTGGTGAGTCGGGTGATCTTCATGCGGCGGTCTCTTTGGCGGTTCTCTCAGGCGGGACGGGGATAGGCGGCGCGCCAGGCGGCGACGAAGGCCCGGGCGCGCTCGCCCACGTCGGCCGCGTCGCGGCCGGGTTGGTACAGGGCCGAGCCCAGGCCGAAGCCCGAGGCGCCGGCGGCGGCGTAGGGGGCGATGTCCGCCGGCGTGATGCCGCCCACGGGGATCAGCCCCACCGGCGGGCGCAGCACCGCGCGCCAGGCCTTGAGCGCGGCCACACCGAGCTGCTCGGCCGGGAACATCTTGAGCGCGTCGGCGCCGGCGGCCAGGGCCGCGAAGGCTTCGGTGGGCGTGGCCACGCCGGGGGTGCAGGCCAGGCCGGCCGCCTTGGCGGCGCGGATCACCGCCGGGTCGGAATGCGGCATCACCACGATCCGGCCCCCCGCGGCGCGGATGTCCGCGCAGGCCGCGGGCTCGATCACCGTGCCGGCGCCCACCAGGCAGTCGGGCGGCAGCGCCTCGCGCAGGAGGCGGATGCTGTCGAGCGGATCGGGCGAGTTCAGGGGCACCTCGATCAGGCGGAAGCCGGCGCCGTAGAGCGCCCGGCCGGTGTCGGCGGCCTCGTCGGGGCGCAGTCCGCGCAGGATGGCGATCAGGCCGCATTCGGCCAGGGCGGCCTGCAGGGCCGGGGAGGAGGTGGGCATGGGGTGGTTTCCGAAAAGCGGGGAACGGTCAGTCGCGGACCAGGCCGGCGTCGACGGCGATCTGCCAGAGGCCGCGCTCGGTCGCCTGCTCGGTCAGCGTCGGTTCGCCCAGGCCGTGGCGGCGCAGCGCCTGGGCGTAGCGGCCGCACAGCCCGGCGTCGCCGCACAGCACGATGCGCGGGCGGCGGTCCTCGCGCGCCAGCGCGGCGGCGACGGCCGCCACTTCGTGCCCGATGAGCAGGCCCGAGAGGTAGTCGGCCTGCGCGGTGCCCGCCAGCGTGCCGGTCAGTCCCAGCGTGCGGCTGCTGAAGATGGTGGAGAGCGGGCCCATCCGGCCCGCTTCCGAGCCGGCCACCGCCAGGCCGCGCGCGAAGGCGGCCTCGTCGGGCGCGCCGGCGTCCCGCATGGTGCGGCCGAGGATGGTGTGGCCGCGCAGGGCCGCGTAGACCTCGCCCGTCATGAAGGTGTCGAAGTGGCCCACCTCGGCCGCCTGCACGCTGACCCACTTGCAGTGGGTGCCCGGCAGGCAGACCAGCACGTCGCCGTCGGCGACCAGGTCGGCGGGCAGCGCGGCCAGCACGCCGGCCACCTGCGTCTCCTCGCCGCGCATGACGTTGGGCAGGCCGTCGCGTTCGATCAGGCCGGGCACGATGTGCACCGGCGCCCGGTCGCCGCGGTCCACCCGCACGAGCCGGCGGGCCAGGCCGTCGAGCCGCGTGGGCAGGTCGAGGTAGGCGGCCTCGCGCCAGCCCTGCGCGCTGCCGACCATGCCGCAGGCGATGACCGGCAGCTCCGGTTCGTCCCGCAGCCAGGCGCCGCAGGCGGCGTCGAAAGCGCGCTCGAAACCCCGGTCCGGCGCGGCGTCGGCCGTGCCGTCGGGGGCCGGGGGCAGGTGCATGATGCCCCAGGGCAGGTGCAGGCGGTCCAGCACCCGTCCGCCGGGGCCCAGGCGGTAGGCGCGCAGGGAGGAGGTGCCCCAGTCCAGGGCGATCAGGGAAGCGGTCGTCACTGCGGGGTCACTTCGGCGTGCGTGCGTTGAAGAAGCGCTGCAGCAGGCAGAAGACGAACAGCAGGGCGCCCACCACGATGCGCGTCCACCAGGAACTCAGCGAACCGTCGAAGGAGATGAGCGTCTGGATGATGCCGAGCATCAGCACGCCGAACAGCGTGCCCGCCATGTAGCCGGTGCCGCCGGTCAGCAGCGTGCCGCCGATCACCACGGCCGCGATGGCGTCGAGTTCCAGCCCGACCGCGTGCAGGCCGTAGCCCGACAGCATGTAGAAGGTGAAGATCACCCCGGCGAGCGCCGAGCAGAAGCCCGAGAGCGTGTAGACGCCGATCAGCGTGCGGCGCACCGGCAGGCCCATGAGCACCGCGGAATGCTCGCTGCCGCCGACGGCGTAGACCGCGCGGCCGAAGGGCGTGCAGTGCGCGATGAACATGGCGACCAGCACCACCGCGATGGCGATCACCGCGTTGATCGACAGCGACGCCTCGCCCCAGACCGGGATGCGGATCTGCGAGACCTCCGAGTAGAAGGCGTTGGTGATGCTGATCGAGTCGATGCTGATCAGGTAGCACAGGCCGCGCGCCAGGAACATGCCGGCCAGCGTCACGATGAAGGGCTGCAGCCGGAAGCGCTCGATCAGCAGGCCCATGCCGGCGCCGAAGAGCGTGCCCATCGCCAGCACCAGCGGAATGACCGCCAGGGGGCTCCAGCCGTGCTTCTCCACCAGCGCGGCCGACACCATGGTGGTGAGTGCGATCACCGAGCCGACCGACAGGTCGATGCCGCCCGACAGGATCACGAAGGTCATGCCGACCGCGGCCACGATCAGGAAGGCGTTGTCGATCAGCAGGTTCAGGAAGACCTGCGCGGAGAAGAAGCCGTCGTAGGCCACCGAGCCCAGCGTGGCCATCAGCGCGAAGAGCGAGAGCGTGGCGGTGAGCGGCAGGTACTTGGCGTCGAGTTTTCGGCGCGGTCCGCCATGGGCGGCGGCGATGGGCGAAGAAGGCATGGGGGTATGGAAGACGATGCTCATGAACGGGCCTCCCCGAGGGCGGGTCGCTGGCTCCACTGGCGGACCGTCGCGCGGAACTCCGGCGATTGCAGCAGCATCACCAGGAACACCACCACCGCCTTGACCACCAGGTTGATCTCGGGCGGCACGCCGAGCGAGTAGATCGCGTAGGTCAGCGTCTGGATGACCAGGGCGCCGATCACGCTGCCCACCAGGCTGAAGCGGCCGCCGGTGAGCAGGGTCCCGCCGAGCGTGACGGCCAGGATCGCGTCGAGCTCCAGGAGCTGGCCCGCGTTGTTGCCGTCGGCGCTCTTCACGTTGGCGCTGATCAGCAGGCCGGCGATGCCGGCGCAGAGTCCGCAGAAGGCGTAGGCGCCGACCACGAGCCGCCGCGACTGCACGCCCGCCACGCGCGCGGCCTTCGGGTTGATGCCGACCGCCTGGATGAACAGGCCCAGCGCCGTCCGCGTGATCGCGAGGTAGAGCAGCGCGAAGACGCCCGCCACGATGAACACGGAGAAGGGCAGGCCGAGCAGCGAGCCGCTGCCGAGGAAGAAGTAGGGCTTGTAGTAGATCGTGAGGACCTGCCCGTTGGTGATGAGCTGGGCGATGCCGCGGCCGGCCACCATCAGGATCAGGGTCGCGATGATCGGCTGCATGCCGACCCGCGCCACCAGCAGCCCGTTCCAGAGGCCGCAGACCAGCGCCACGGCCAGCGCCCCGAGGATGGCCAGCGGCAGCGGGAAGCGGCTGGCGTCGCCCGACACCGCGCCGCCGATCATCCAGGCCCCGGTGGCCGCGGCGATGGCGACCACGGCGCCGACCGAGATGTCGATGCCGCGCGTGGCGATCACCAGCGTCATGCCCAGCGACACCAGCACCAGCGGCGCCGCGCGGTTGAGGATGTCGATCAGGCTGCCGTAGAGGTGGCCGTCGCGCCATTCGACATGCAGGAAGCTGGGGTTGAAGGCCGTGTTGAGGGCCAGCAGCAGCAGCAGCGTGACCACCGGCCAGGCGAGGCGGTGGCGCATCGCGGCGGCCAGGGGGCGGGGTCGTTTCTCGTTCATTGCACTTGCTCCAGCGTGCGCCGTCATGCCGCGGCGATCATGTCGTAGACCGCGTCCTCGGTCGAGCCGCCCGGCAGCTCGCCCACCTTCCTGCGGTCGCGCAGCACCACGATGCGGTGCGCCACCCGCACCACCTCGCTCATCTCGGACGAGATGAACACCACGGCCATGCCCGCCTGCGCCAGGCGCAGGATCTGCTCCATGATTTCCTGCTTGGCCGCGACGTCGATGCCGCGCGTCGGCTCGTCGAGGATCAGCAGGCGCGGCTCGGTCGCGAGCCAGCGCGCGATCACCGCCTTCTGCTGGTTGCCGCCCGAGAGCAGGCCGATCGGCGTCTCGATGCTGGCGGTCTTGATGCCCAGCGCCGCGACGAAGCGCTCGGCCATCGCGACCTGCTCGGCGTGCGACAGGAAGCGCTTCAGGCCCATGCGCGCCTGCAGCGCGAGCGCGATGTTCTCGCGCACCGAGAGGTCGGCCACGATGCCGTCGCTCTTGCGCTCCTCGGGGCACATCGCGATGCCGTGGGCGATCGCGTCGACCGGATCGGAGAAGCGCACCGCCTGGCCGTCGATGCGCAGCACGCCGCGGTCCGACAGCTCCATCCCGAAGAGCAGCCGCGCGAGCTCGGTGCGGCCGGCGCCCAGCAGGCCGGCGATGCCGACGATCTCGCCCGCGCGCACCCGCAGGTCCAGCGGCTGCAGCTGGCCCGCCTGCGCCAGGCCCTCGGCCTGCAGCAGCGCGCCGGGCGCGTCGTCGAAGACGGGCGGCGCCTCGGGGCGGGCCGCCTGCGCCGCCAGCTCGCGGCCGAGCATGGCGGTGATCAACGCCTGGGGCCCGAGTTCGCTCGCGCGCCACTCGCCGACCCACTGGCCGTTGCGCAGCACGGTGATGCGGTCCGACACCGCGTACACCTGGTTCAGGAAATGCGACACGAAGACGATGGCCAGGCCCTCGGCGCGCAGCCGGCGCAGCACCTCGAACAGCTTGCCCACCTCCTCGTCGTCGAGGCTGGAGGTCGGCTCGTCGAGGATCAGCACCTTGGCCGACACGCCCAGGGCGCGGGCGATCGCCACCAGCTGCTGCACCGCCACCGGGTAGGAGGACAGCAGCCGGGTCACGTCGATGTCCAGGCCGATGCGGGACAGCAGCTCGCGCGCCCGCTGGTGGACCATCGCCCAGTCGATGCGGCCGCCCTGCGCCAGCCCCTTGCGCGGGTAGCGGCCGGCGAAGATGTTCTCCGCCACCGAGAGGTTGGGGCAGAGGTTGACCTCCTGGTAGACGGTGCTGATGCCGAGCTGCTGCGCCTCCAGCGGCGAGCCGGGGCGGATCGCCCGGCCGGACAGCCGCATCTCGCCGCCGCTGGAGGCGAGCACGCCGGTCAGCACCTTGATCAGCGTCGACTTGCCCGCGCCGTTCTGGCCCATCAGCGCGTGGATCTCCCCCGGGTAGAGCCGCAGCCGCACGTCGCGCAGCACCGGGATGTCGCCGAAGGACTTGCGGATGCCCGCGAGCTCCAGCACGGGTTCTGGGGTGTCGGCTTCCATGGTCCGGTCACTTGTTCTTGTTGTAGACGTCGACGAAGACCGCGGCCAGCAGCACCAGGCCCTTGATCACCTGCTGGTAGTCGATGCCGATGCCGAGGATCGACATGCCGTTGTTCATCACGCCCATGATGAAGGCGCCGATCACCGCGCCCATCACCTTGCCGACGCC
>JAKOND010000298.1 GCA_022702125.1 Burkholderiaceae bacterium | reverse complement strand
CACTCGACACTGGCTCAACCAATCGGCATTCCTCCGGGCGCATTCTCCAGGCGGCGCACATCGGAGCGCATCTGCACGAACCCTGCTATCCGTGTCGTCGAAAACCTCGCGAAGGTCGCACAGACGTTGACTGCTCAACGAATGCCTGCCGGGGTCACTTTTTCGTGGTCGGCATCTTCTGCGCCGGGATCCGCAGAAGTCTTGCGTTCCAGCATCCGCACCCTTGATTCGCGCAGGATCCACAGCCTGGTGTCGCCAGGCAGTTTTCCCGATAAGTAGCCCGTACCTCCTCGCCACTCGGTTCCACACGCGCTTTCAGCGCTGAAACCTCCTGCACCCGTCTTTGCCGTTTCGTCCATCGATGGCATACCGCCACAACGGATCCGGTAGAAAAATGAACGGTGATTCTGTATCTCGATGGCTCACGCAATGAGCTGTCAGCTTCATCGAGAAATCCGGTCAATGGCACAACAGCCGAGCGATTTCCAGTTTCAGCGCTGAAACCAGCACCTGACGATCAAGCATCACTCCGTTCGAGGATGACCGCGGCAATCATCATATCCAGCATGAATTTTTGATTCTGAAGTTCTATAATTTGTCATTAGAGTTAATTTTTTGATTGAGCCTAGAAGTCCAGCGTCTTGCGGCTTTCAGCGCTGAAAACCCAAACTGAGGATCCCCAAATGACAGCGAAAGTGATCACGGTGTTCAACCAGAAGGGCGGCTGCGGAAAGACCACCATCGCGATGAGCCTCGCAGGCGCGTTCGGCCTCCGCGGGTACCAGGCACTCGTGGTCGACATGGATCCGCAGGGTACGGCCAGCCGGTGGGCGAGCGCGGCGCCTGAAGAGCAGCCGTTTCCAGCTTCGGTGATGAGTCTGGCGCCCATGGAGGGGAAGATGCACCGGGAGGTGAAGAACCACATCGAGTCCTTCGACGTCATCCTCATCGATTGCCCTCCCGCCATGAATTCGGCAGCTCCCACGTCCGCGATGCTGATCTCGGATCTGGCTCTGATCCCGGTCGTGCCGAGTCCCGCAGACATCTGGGCAGCGGAATCCGCGAAGAAGCTTGCCGAGTCCGCGCAGGCGAGCAATGAGGATCTGGCCGCCCGCGTCGTGGCCAACATGGTGCAGCGCAGCACGTCGCTGGCGAAGGATCTGATGAGCCTGCTCGAAGCCGACCAGGATTTCCCGCTGATGCGGTCGGCGCTGGGATCCCGTACGGCCTTCAGGGATGCCCAACTGCTTGGAGCCACGGTCCATCAGGTTCCCCGGGCATCGGCGGCGGTTGCGGAGGTGGAGGCGATGGCCAACGAAGTCCTGAGCCTGGTCGAACTTCCGCTGCGGAAGAAAAGCGTTCGCAAGTGACGCAGCCATCGGATCCTTTCGTCCACGACACGCATGGGAAACAGCAGTTTTCGCCAGGGAAACGCCTTTTGCTAGTGTTTCATCGTGCCCATGCCTCTATCCATCTCGCCAATAATTCAATAGAGTTCAACAGTGAACAAGAGAATCGATCGAAAGGCCTTGATGGCCAAGACGCTGGGCGATGAAAAACGTGCTGTCAGCGCGCGATTCGACGCTGCAGACAAGGTGCTGTCCGACCGGCCGGAAGGGCTGGCCCGGCCTTCATTCCGTCCGCTGCCGGAATCCGTGCCGAAACGTTCTTTCAGCGCTGAAAGCGGGGTACGGCAGAAGGGCTACCTGGTCACAGCGACCATGGACAGGGTGCATGACAACCCGCTCAACGCGCGGCACATCTACAAGCCGGAAGAAGTCAGGGACATGGCCGCATCGCTGGCCACGCATGGACAAATGGTGCCCGCCACCGCGATCGTGCATCCGACGCTCCCCGAGCATTTCCTGCTGATCGACGGTCATTACCGCAAACGCGGCCTGGCGGCCGGCAACCAGACGACGATCGAGCTGATGGTGGTCGAGGCGGAGGGCGACCTCGAGCTCTACCGCATGAGCTGGCTGCTCAACGTCGAGCGCAACGCGCAAAGTCCACTGGACAACGCGCTCGCCTGGCGGGTGATGATTGACCAGGGTCATGTGGAGAACGAAGGACAGATCGCCGAACTGCTGGGCATCTCGCTGCCCACGGTCAACAAGACGATGTCGCTGCTGAAGCTTCCTTCGTCCGTCGTGGAGAAGATGCGCGAGAAACCCGAGAAGTTCGGGGTTTTCGCTGGCTACGAGCTGACCCTGGCCGCCCGGAACCTCAACGAGTCTGAACTCACGCAACTGGTCGAGCGGATCATTGTCGAGGACCTTTCCTCTCGCGAGGTGGCAGCGATCCGAGCCAAGCTCGAATCGGCCGGCACCCGCAAACGCAAGGAATCGTCGCGCCAATACAAGATCGAATTGTCTGGCGTGCAGGTCGGGTCTTTGAAGGAGTGGGATTCCGGCAAGGTCGCCCTGGAGGTGGTCATGACGGATCCCAAGGACCGGGCTGCGCTGGTGGCGGAATTGCGGACACGGTTCGGCGTGGGTGAGTGAGCGTTTCGCCAAAGGTGAGACTTTTCGGGGGGGTCATGGCGGACCTTTCCTGTTGGCGGGCATCGCAAAAGCCTCCTGAGGGCCGTTAGCCGCGCCAAATCCATGCGAGGGCGCGCGTGCCCTTCCCGGTTGTGGCCGATACCCTCCCTGGCGCTTCATCGCTGGCATAAGGTGAGCTTTTTCGGGGGGGTTATCC
>JAKOND010000134.1 GCA_022702125.1 Burkholderiaceae bacterium | reverse complement strand
GGGTCCGGGACTGGAGCATGCCGGATAGACGACGGCTCCCACCAGCCGTCCCGTCGGGATCGACGCCTCGATGGTACCGTCCGGGTCCAGGCTCCGGAGCCGGTCCGCGATCGGAAGGCCGTTGTCGCCCAGCGTGAACCACCATGGCACTCCGTTCAGCGCGGGAACGACGATCGTGTCTGAATGCAGGAGCGGTGCGACCAGAGGCGCGATGTCGGCGAGGGCATACGCCTTGACCGCCAGGATCACGATGTCTTGCGGACCGAGTTCGCGCGGATCGGACGTGGCACGGACCGGCGAGGAGGTGCGGCCCGCCGCGTTCTCGAACGTCCATCCATCGCGTCGCAGGGCATGCAGGGTGGCGCCGCGAGCGATCACGCTGACATCGGCATGACCCTGGGCGAGCTGCGCCCCGAAGAATCCGCCGATGGCACCGGCGCCGATGACGCATACCCTGGGCTTGTGCGTGCTGAGGTTCACGTTCGTCTCCTTCATGGGAGCGAACTCTAGGGACATCGGGCACGGTCCGCTGTGATCTCTCGGAACGGTGGCGTTCTCGAACGGAGAGGCGGGCTAAACCCTGACGGCCGATGCCCGGCGAGGGACTAGCATGCGTCGTGCTGCCGGTCGAGTCCTGGAGCGGCTCCCCACCGACAACGAACATGCGCAACTGGAGACCCGATTTCCTGTCCCTCCGTCTTTTCGTCGCCGTGTGCGAGGAGGCCAGCATCAGCCGCGCGGCGGAGCGGGAGGCGATCGTGCCTTCGGCGGTGAGCAAAAGGATCGCCGAAATCGAAGAGGCTACGGGTGTGCCGCTATTGGTGCGCAGCAACCGCGGGGTCCGACCTACCGCAGCGGGAACCGCTTTCCTGCACCACGCCCGGCAGATCCTGCTGACTATGGCGCGACTCCAAGGCGAAATGATCGACTACGCCGCAGGCACCCGAGGCCATGTGAGGATCGCGGCGAACGTTTCGTCCATCGTGCAGTTCCTGCCCCGCGACATCGCGTCCTTCATGGCTCTCCATCCCGATATCCGGGTGGACCTCGAGGAGCGTGTCACGCCCGAAGTGATCGATGCGGTGCGCGACAGTCAGGTCGACATCGGCGTCGCGCTGCGGCAGGACGTGAGCGAGGGGCTGCACCAGACCGCCTATGAGCACGACCGGCTGATCGCCCTCGTGCCGGCCGGGCATCCTCTGGCCCAGCGCGATGCGGTGGCTTTCGAGGACACGCTCGACCACGGGTTCGTGAGCACGCAGCCGTCTGCGAGCACCACGACGTTCCTCATCGCACTGGCCTCGCAGTACGGCCGGGTCATGCGCTATCGAATGCATGTCAGCTCGCTGGAGGCCCTTTGCCATATCGTCGCCGAGAATCTTGCGATTGCAATCGTCGCCGCTGGCGCAGTCCAGCAGTTTGTGGACATGCGGAGATTGCGGACGATCACTCTCACGGATAGATGGGCAATCCGTGAAATCGTCATTTACCAGCGACCGGACCCAACCCGCGACCTGGTGTTGAATCGATTGATCTGCCACCTGCATCAGCAGGCCGAGCTGCGCCGGAAACGAGTCAGCGGGCAAGAAGTCTGACTGCTCAGTCTCCTGAATTCGTGACACGCGTTCCCCGCAGCACGGATCGAACCCTCCGGAGATCTCTGGATTGGCGATCAGCCAGTCGATAGTGGCGCAACCTGGGTCGTGATCGAATCGACCGAACCAATCAAAAGCATCCGTAAATCGGCTTATCCGTATCCGAATCCGGAGGACGAATCACGGGCAGCAGCAACCGGGGAATTGCTGCCGGATGCATCAGACCTGCAGGCCATGGGCGAATGGAAGCGCCGCACGCGATGAGACGGATCGCATGGGACGGGGATTTGGTCGGGAAGCCGGCGACAAGCGAAGCAGAGGTCTGCTTGTCTGCGAGCAACTTTTACTTTGCTTCAATACATAGCCTAGGCTATATTTAATCCGCCACACTCGCCCGCGGTCTCGCGCCGTGCCCCGCCTGCCGTTTCGAACCTGCCGCCATGAATCCTGATCCGTGCGTAGCTCCTGCGCCATCGTTCCGCCCGAGTGCGCGTCTGCATCCGGCTCCGCCGGGAACCGGCTGGCGGTGGGCGCTGACGCCGTTGGCGGTGGCCGCACCGCTGCTGCAGGCGCAGACGGCAGACCGCAACGACGCGCCGACGCTGCGCGCCATCACCATCGAGAGCCGGGGCAATCAGGGGTCGATGCGGGCCGGCGCGCTGCGCGACGAGATCGTGCGGACCGAATCGATCGGCGCCCGCGCCATCGAGCGCTCGGGCGCCACCAACGTCAACGAGGCGGTGGACAAGCAGCCCGGCATCGCGGTGCAGGTCGAATGCTCGATCTGCAACGTGCGCAACGTCCTGCTCAACAATCTGCCGGGTCGCTACACCACGCTATTGATCGACGGTATCCCGATCTACTCGTCGGTGTCCTCCGCCTACGGCCTCGACAGCGTCAGCACCTACGGCCTGGAGCGCATCGACATCGCCCGCGGCGCCGGCGCCAGCCTGATCGCGCCCGAGGCGCTCGCCGGCACCGTCAACATCGTGACCAAGCGGCCTGCGCGCGCCGAGGCCCAGCTGCGCACCCAGATCGGCCGATATGGTTCGCGCCAGGGCGACGCCTACCTCGCCCAGCCGCTGGAAGGCGGCGCAGTGACCGCCTCGCTCCACTACAACCGGCACGACGCGGTCGACGGCAACCGCGACGGTATCTCGGAGTACACCGGCTATGACCGCCGCATCGCCGGACTGGGCTGGTTCGTCGACGATCTCGGCGGCTTCAAGTTGCGCGGACGGCTGGACCTGGTGGACGAGAAGCGCGGCGGCGGTGCGACCGAAACCTACCGGCGGCCGGCCGCGGTCAAAGCAGACAGCACGGGCAATCCATTCGACTTCCGCGCCGGGCCGCATGGCTCGCCGCTGGCCGGCGGATGGATCGTTCCCTCGAACCGCGCCTTCCTGCCCTACGGACTGGGCCGTCGGGGCTTCTCGGAGTACATCCGCACCGAGCGCCAGCAGATCGTCACCGCGGGCGAGGGCCAGGCAGGCCCTGGCAGGCTTCGTCTGGCCGTCGGCGCGGCCAGCCACCGCCAGTCGAGCTTCTACGAATTCTCCGACTACGACGCGCGCCAGTCTCAGTATTACACCGAAGCTAGCTACCAGATGCCGGTCGACGCCTGGCTGCTGACCGCCGGCGCCAACTACCGCTACGAGGACCTGCGCAGCCGCGGCGTCACGGCGCAAGGCGCGCCCACGCAGGGCCTCGACAATTACGCCTACCGCGTGCCGGCGGCCTTCCTGCAGGCCTATCGCGCGTTCTGGGACGACCGGCTGGAAGTCAATGCCTCGGTGCGCTACGACCGTCACAACGTCTACGGGGGCATCGCCTCGCCGCGCGTCAACGCGCTCTACCACCACACCGACCTGCTCTCCAGCCGCGTCTCGGCGGGCAAGGGCTTCCGCGCGCCGACCAGCTTCTTCGAGCAGGACCACGGCATCCTCGACACGGTGCGCATCGACCGCCGGATCACGAAACCCGAGGTGTCGCACAACCTGAGCTACGCGCTCAACTACGCCGACGAGCGCCTGGCCGTCACCACGTCCTACCACTTCAACCGCATCCGGAACTTCGCGCTGCTGGACCCCGGCCGCACCGATGCGGCCGGCGATCCGGTCACCGTCTTCACTAGCGCGCGCGAGGCGGTGACAGTGCAGGGCGCGGACGTGAACATGTCCTACCTGCTGACCCCGGCGCTGGCGGTGTCGGTCGGCGGCGAGGCCTTCCGTTACCGCTTCCCGCCGGGCACGCTGATCTTTGCGCGGCCGAATGCGCGCGCCTTCGTCAGCGTGGACTACGACCGCGGCCCGGTGGAGCTGACGGCCAAGCTGTCGGTCACCGGGCCGATGGACCTGGATCGCTTCCACGACGACGGCTCGGGCCGCCCGAACCGCTTCAACTTCGACGGTACGCCCAAGCGCGGCAAGAGCCCGACCTTCGCAACGATCGACGTCCGTGCGCAATTCGCGGTCGATCGGCACCTGTCGCTGTTCGTCGGCGCCGACAATGTGTTCGACTACCGGCAGAGCCGCAAGGAAAGCCCGCTGTGGATCGACGGGCAGGGCGGCTACGACGTGACCCACATCTGGGGCCCGATGCGCGGGCGGTACATGTATGCGGGCGCCAAGCTGTCTTTCTTCTGACCGACCGCTCCGCGCCGCGGTCAGGGTTGCCGCCATGTTGGCCATGGCATTCGCGTCCGCCGCCACAGCGGCGCAGCCGGCGGCCAGTCCGTGGCCGCGCTGGGGCTTCTCGCTGCCCGACCTCGACGGCGACCGCTTCCTGGGGCCCTCGGATTTCCGCGGCCCGGTCCTGGTCAACGTCTGGGGCATCGACTGCCCGCCCTGCGTGGCCGAATTGCCCCGGCTGCAGGCCTTCGCGCTGGCGCATCCGGCCTGGACAGTGCTGCTGGTTGCCACCGACGCGCCGTCCGATGCCCGTCGCTTCCTACGGCAGCGCGGCATTGCCCTGCCAGCGGTGCGGGGGGGCGCGGCCGCCGCCGGCCTGATGCGTCGGGCCGGCAACCGCAGTGGCGCCCTGCCATTCAGCGTTGCGCTCGAAGATGGCCTTATTTGCAGAGTTCATACGGGAGAGGTATCCCATGATCAATTGTGGGATATGCATTCCCATTGCGAGCGTTTACCCGATCGCCGGACTGGTCCGGACTAGATCCGCGACCTCCGACTGCAGTTTTGAGCGCTCCGCGCCCGGACGAAAGGGCATCGGCCATACCGAATGATGGTCATGCAGCACCGTCCCTCTGGCAGAACCGCAACCGTTCAGCATTGGGGCGGAGCCAAACCGAAGCGGTTCAGATGATTTACCAGGCCGCCTGAAAAAATTGGACAACGTACCAGCGTGCGATGCCATCTTGTTGGCTTTTCCTGGCCTTGTGGCTAATGTGCAGGGATGGCTGCAAATCCCCTCCAGAAGTACAAGGCTGAGCGCGATTCCTCCCGCGCTTTGCAAATGGCAGAGGGCGGCGCTCCGCGCGAGAAAGCCCGTGCCTTCGTCATCCAGAAGCACTGGGCCACCAGATTGCACTACGACTTCCGCCTGGAGCTAGAAGGCGCGATGAAGAGCTGGGCCGTGCCGAAGGGTCCGAGCTACGACCCAAAAGACAAGCGCATGGCTGTGCACGTCGAAGACCATCCGATGAGCTACAACACGTTTGAGGGGCAGATCCCAGAGGGGCAGTACGGTGCTGGCAAGGTCATCGTTTGGGACGAGGGCACATGGCGCCCGATGGGCGACCCGCTCCAGGGCTACCAGGATGGCAACCTCAAGTTTGAACTGCATGGGCGCAAGCTGCGCGGCCATTGGGCACTCATCAAAATCAAGAGTCGCCATGGCAAGGACAACGCATGGCTACTCATCAAAGAGCGCGATGGTCTTGAGCGTCCTGCCGCCGAATTCAGCGTCATCGACGAGTTCCCGGACAGTGTGGCGACCCTTCCTTCGCCTGAAGGCGCCAAGACGAAATAGACGAAATCAGCCCCGGGTCAGGGACCAGTGAACACCATATCGGGTGAAAACGCCTGGGTTGGTGCCCGCGGTCAAGGGGACAAATGTCGAGATGCAGGATGCTCGTCATGAGAGTGGCTCCGTTGCTCGGTCCGAGTCGCCAGATTCCGACGAGCAGGGTGAACCCGCATGCACGGCAGCTCCGCCAGTCGATGCGTCTGGGCGATCGGCCAGATCCCTGGCCCCCGGCCCGAGGTCGCGCGCAGGACTGGCCCCGTACGTGATCCGCAGCGAGCGCTCGTGCAAGAGCCTGCCAGAGGCTTCTTCGTACGGACCCAGCGCCGGGTCGTCGAGCACGCACGCCTGGAACGAATGCTGAGGCTGGGTGTTCATGCACCGTGATC
>JAKOND010000108.1 GCA_022702125.1 Burkholderiaceae bacterium | reverse complement strand
GGGCGGCATCGAACGCGGGCCGCGCCTCGGCTTCGCGACCGTCGAGCACCGCGGCCAGGAGCTTCAGTTCGTCGAGTTTCTCCACGGCGAAGGCGAGCCACGACCGGAGTTCGGGATCCAGCGCGGTCTCGGCCTCCAGGCCGTAGGGTACGTGCAGCAGCGAGCACGACGGCGCCAGCCACAGCGCGCCCCGGTGCTTGGCCGCCACCGGCGCCAGCCGCTGCAGCGCGGCATCGACGTCGGTGCGCCAGATGTTGCGGCCGTCGACGATGCCGACCGACAGCAGCTTGTGCGCCGGCAGCCAGTCGGCGACGCCGGCCAGCTCCTCCGGCGCCCGCACCGCATCCACGTGCAGGCCGGCCACCGGCAGCTGGCAGGCGAGCCGCAGGTTCTCGGCCAGGGGCGAGAAGTAGGTCGCCAGCAGGAGCTTCGGCGCGCTGCGGGCCAGCTGCCAGTAGGCGGGTTCGTAGGCATGGCGCCAGGCGTCGGGCAGGTCCAGCCCCAGCGCCGGCTCGTCGATCTGCACCCACTCGACGCCCTGGGCCTTCAGTCGGGCCAGCACCTCCTCGTACACCGGCAGCAGCCGGTCGAGCAGGCCGAGGCGGTCGAAGCCGTCCTGCTTCTCCTTGCCCAGCCACAGGAAGCTCAGCGGGCCGAGCAGCACCGCCTTGACCGCATGGCCGGCCAGCCGGGCCTGCGCGACCTCGTCGAACAGGCGTTCGGAGGCCACGCGGAACCGCGTCTCGGCGGTGAATTCGGGCACCAGGTAGTGGTAGTTGGTGTCGAACCACTTGGTCATCTCCAGCGCCGGCTGTCCGTCGGCGGCCGGGCCGTGGGCGCAGCCGTGGCCGCAGGCATGGTCCGCGGGCGCCGTCGCGGCCACGCCGCGGGCCATCGCGAAATAGCGGGCGAGTTCGGGCTCGCCGCCCGAGAAGCCGAAGCGCGCCGGCTCGCAGCCCAGCAGCTGGATGTGGTGGGCGACGTGGTCGTAGAAGGCGAAGTCGCCGACGGTGACGTGGCCGAGGCCGGCGTCGCGCTGCACGTTCCAGTGGCGGGCCCGCAGGTCGGCGGCGGCGGCTTCGAGGCCGTCGGCGTCGAGCGTGCCCTTCCAGTGCTTTTCGAGGGCGAACTTGAGTTCGCGGTGGGCGCCCATGCGCGGGAAGCCGAGGGTGTGGATGGCGGTGGTGCGGGTCATGGAATGCAGGCGTTCAAGGCAGGTTCGACAGGTCTCGAAGACAGAGGCCGCGATGGTCGCCCGCGCTCGTTTATTATTCAAACGAAAACTTTTGTCTTTCAACATGAAAAAAATCGAAGATGGCGCGCGCCCGTCCGTGCAGTCCCCGCTGGAGATCCGCCACCTGCGCACCCTGGTGGCGTTGCGCGACACCGGCAGCCTGGTGCGCGCGTCGCAGCTGCTCAACCTGACCCAGTCCGCGCTGTCGCACCAGGTCAAGCTGCTGGAGGACCGCTACGGCGCGCCGCTGTTCGAGCGCAAGTCGGTGCCGCCGCAGTTCACCGCCGCCGGGCTGCGCCTGCTGGCGCTGGCCGACGCGGCCCTGCCGCAGGTCGAGGAAGCCGAGCGCGACATCGCCCGGCTGGTGTCCGGGCAGGCCGGGCAGCTGCGCATCGCGGTCGAATGCCACACCTGCTTCGACTGGCTGATGCCGGCGATGGACGCCTTCCGGATGCGCTGGCCGGAGGTGGAGCTGGACATCGTCTCGGGCTTCCATCCCGACCCGGTCGGCCTGCTGCACCAGGGGCGGGCCGACCTGGCCATCGTGTCGGAGGAGGACGCGGACGAGCCAGTGGACTTCCACCCGCTGTTCGGCTTCGAGATCCGCGCGCTGGTCGCCAACCAGCACCCGCTGGCGGCGAAGCCTTTCCTCGCGGCGCGGGATTTCGCGGACCAGACGCTCATCACCTACCCGGTGCCCGACGAGATGCTGGACCTGGTGCGGCAGGTGCTGGAGCCCGCCGGCGTGCGGCCCGCCCGGCGCACCACCGAGCTGACGGTGGCGATGCTGCAGCTGGTGGCCAGCGGACGCGGCGTGGCGGCGCTGCCGCTGTGGGCGGTGCAGCACTACCTGGACCGCCGCTACGTGACCGCGCGGCCGATCGGCCCGGACGGCCTGTCGGGGCGGCTGTACGCGGCGAGCGCGCCGGCCGTGTCGGCGCGGCCCTACCTGGCGGATTTCGTGGGCATCACCCGCGAGAGCTGCTTCAAGAGCCTGACGGGCATCGTGCTGTTGTAGCCCGGAAGCCGGACGGGAAAACGGCGCCTGCCCAGATGGCGCCTCGGATGCCAGCTATCGAAAGCGTAGCATCCGCCGCGCGGCGATGGCCGCGCGGTCGGCTACCGCTGTCCGAGTTCGCCCGTGCGTTGCGAGGTCGTCCGCTCCAGGCAGGCGTAGTAGGCGAGCGGCCAGGCCGATCCGCCCTCGTACCGGCGGGTTTCCGCCTTGCAGCCGGAATCGCGCGTCCGGAGCCAGTCGCGCTGCCGCTGGCGCAACGCGACGCGCCGGTCGGCGGGCAGGGACTCCATCGCCTCGCGGTACCGGATGTTGAGCCGGGCGTCCGCCTGCTGGAAGGCGCGCACCGCGCAGGCGTTGATCTGCTGCTGGTTGCCCGCCGGGTCGCAGTCGGCGCCGGCCTGGGCGTGCGCCGGGCGCGGCCCGGTTGCGAAGCAGGCCAGCAGCAGGGCGGCGAGGCAGGCGCGCGTGCCGCGCATCCGTGCGTGCCCGCCGGAAATCGGGGGAGCGGCTGACGCGCAGCGTGCGGATCGGGAAGAGGGGGCCATGCGTCGATGGTGTCGGCAGTGTCGGCTCGAAAGGTACCGAATGGTAAAAGTTGATGCCATATAGGCAAGGCGCGGAGGCGGCCGGCTCCTTTGGCTGGCAAGAATGCGTTTCGGGCGCAACGACCCTGTTACGGTGACGGAATCACCCATCCGGTAACGCCCCGCCAGCATTTCCCCAGGAGACAAACATCCATGTCCAGTTCCCTACAGACCCACCAGCTGGTGCGCCGTTCGATGGCGCTCGTCCTGGCCGGCGGCCGCGGCTCGCGCCTCAAGCAGCTGACCGACCACCGGGCCAAGCCCGCGGTGCATTTCGGCGGCAAGTTCCGCATCGTCGATTTCGCGCTGTCCAACTGCCTGAACTCCGGCATCCGGCGGATGGCGGTGCTGACGCAGTACAAGTCGCACTCGCTGCTGCGCCACATCCAGCGCGGCTGGAGCTTCCTGCGGCCCGAACTCAACGAGATGGTCGACCTGCTGCCCGCCCAGCAGCGCATCGACGAGGCCCACTGGTACCGCGGCACGGCCGACGCCATCTACCAGAACCTGGACATCCTGCGCTCCAACCGGCCCGAGTACGTGGTGGTGCTGGCCGGCGACCATGTCTACAAGATGGACTATTCGCTGATGCTCAAGGACCATGTCGAGCGCGGCCTGGGCTGCACCGTGGGCTGCATCGAGGTGCCGCGCCTGGAGGCCACCGCCTTCGGCGTGATGGCGGTGGACGGCGACCGCAAGATCGAGGCCTTCGTCGAGAAGCCCGCCGACCCGCCCGCGATGCCCGGCAACCCGGACGTGGCCCTGGCGAGCATGGGCATCTACGTCTTCGACGCCGACTACCTCTACCAGCTGCTCGAGGACGACGTGAACAACCCGGACTCCAGCCACGATTTCGGCAAGGACGTGATCCCCCACGCCGTGGCGGCCGGCCGCGCGCTGGCGCATCCGTTCAGCATGTCGAGCGTGCCGCGGGTGCAGGGCGTGGAGCCCTACTGGCGCGACGTCGGCACCATCGACTCGTTCTGGTCGGCCAACCTCGACCTGGCCAGCCTGACGCCCGAACTCGACATCTACGACACCGACTGGCCGATCTGGACCTACCAGCGCCAGCTGCCCCCCGCCAAGTTCGTGCCCGACCGCGACGGCCGCCACGGCGTCACGACCAACACCATCGTCTCGGGCGGCTGCATCGTTTCGGGCTCGAAGGTGACCAACTCGGTGCTCTTCTCCAGCGTGCGCATCCATTCCTACTGCGAGATCGACCAGGCGGTGATCCTGCCGGACGTGACCATCGGCCGCGGGTGCCGGCTGCGCAAGGTGGTGATCGACCGGCGCTGCGACCTGCCGGAGGGCACCGTCATCGGCGAGGACGCGGCCCACGATGCCGCGCGCTTCGAGCGCACCGACCAGGGCGTGGTGCTGGTGACGCGCGAGATGGTGGCCCGCCTGTCCGACCGGCAATAGCGCAGGCGGGCAGCGGCCCGCGATCCGGCGGACGGCTCCGCCGGAAGGCCACCGGCCGCGCGGGTGTAACGGTCGCGCACGAAGTCCGGAATTGATGCAAACTGTTTCAATCGTGTCGGCGTGCATGCCCTGCAGGACGTTGACCGGACTGCGCGGCGACCCGGCCGGGCAGTCCGTTCGCCATGGCGTCACGGAGGCCCGGCACGGTTGATGCGTCGCTCCGCGCAGCGATTTCCCTTTTCCAAGCACCGGACCGCCATGCCCTTCCAAGCCGCCCCCCAGATCCAGGACTTCCAGTACGACCACCCGGACCGCGATGTCGCGGCCTTCAAGCGTGCGGTCGCCAACAAGCTCATCTACGCCGTCGGCAAGGATCCATTCGCCGCCCGTCCCGAGGATTGGCTGCACGCCACCCAGCTCGCGGTGCGCGACCAGATGGTCGAGCGCTGGATGGCCACCACCCGCGCGCAGTACGAGCAGGACGTCAAGCGGGTCTACTACCTGTCGATGGAGTTCCTGATCGGCCGCACCTTCAGCAACGCGCTGCTGGCGCTCGACGTGCAGGGCACGGTGCGCCAGGCGCTGGCGGACTTCGGCGTGGACCTGGACGCGCTGTCCGAACTCGAACCCGACGCCGCGCTCGGCAACGGCGGCCTGGGCCGGCTCGCGGCCTGCTTCCTCGACTCGATGGCGACGCTGGGCGTGCCGGGCTTCGGCTACGGCATCCGCTACGACTACGGCATGTTCCGCCAGACGGTTGTCGGCGGCCAGCAGGTCGAGGTGCCCGACTACTGGCTCTCGCACGGCAACCCGTGGGAGTTCCAGCGGCCCGAGGTGACCTACCGGGTGCGCTTCGGCGGCCGGGTCGAGGACCGCCAGGAATACGGCGCCGCCCGCTGGGTGGACACCCACGACGTGCTGGCGATGGCCTACGACACCATCGTCCCCGGCTACGGCACGCAGGCCACCAACACGCTGCGGCTGTGGTCGGCCCGCGCCACCGAGGAGATCGACCTCTCGGCCTTCAACCGCGGCAGCTACATGCAGGCGGTGGAGCGCAAGAACCATTCGGAGAACGTCTCGCGGGTGCTCTACCCAGACGACTCCACCGAATCCGGCCGCGAGCTGCGGCTGCACCAGGAGTTCTTCTTCTGCTCGGCCAGCATCCAGGACCTGCTGCACCGCTACCTGCACACCCACGACACCCTCGACGGCCTGTCCGAGAAGGTCAGCATCCACCTCAACGACACCCACCCGGTGCTGGCGGTGCCCGAGCTGATGCGCCTGCTCCTCGACGAGCACGGCATGGACTGGGATGCCGCCTGGGGCCAGGCCCAGCGCATCTTCAGCTACACCAACCACACCCTGATGCACGAGGCGCTGGAGACCTGGCCGGTCGAGATGCTGGGCCGGGTGCTGCCGCGCCATCTGCAGATCGTCTTCGACATCAACGCCAAGTTCCTGGCCGGGCTCTCCCGCACCTTCGGGCACGACCCGGAGCTGATGCGCCGGGTGTCGCTGGTGGACGAGGCCGGCGACCGCCGGGTGCGCATGGCCTACCTGGCGGTGCTGGTGAGCCATTCGGTCAACGGCGTGTCGGCGCTGCACTCGGACCTGATGACCCAGTCCATCTTCGCGGACTTCGCGCGCATCTTCCCCGATCGCTTCAACAACAAGACCAACGGCATCACCCCGCGCCGCTGGCTCGGCCAGGCCAACCCGCCGCTGGCCGCGCTGCTGGACCAGCGCCTGGGCCGCGGCTGGCGCCGCGACCTGACGCAGCTCGAGGCCCTGCGGCCGATGGCGGCCCAGCCGGCCTTCGTCGCCGCCTTCCGCCACGCCAAGAAGCAGAACAAGCAGCGCCTGGCCGACTGGGTGCAGAAGCACCTGGGCCTGGCGCTCAACACCGAGGCGCTGTTCGACGTGCAGGTCAAGCGCATGCACGAATACAAGCGCCAGCTGCTCAACCTGCTGCACGTCGTCGGCCGCTACCAGCACATCCTGGCGAACCCCGGGGCGGACCACGTGCCGCGCGTGGTGATCTTCTCGGGCAAGGCGGCGTCGGCCTACGCGATGGCCAAGCTGGTGATCCGGCTCATCCACGACGTGGCGGCGGTGGTCAACCACGATCCCCGCATCCGGGGCCTGCTGCAGGTCGTGTTCATCCCGAACTACAGCGTCAGCCTGGCCGAGATCATCATTCCGGCGGCCGACCTGTCCGAGCAGATCTCCACCGCCGGCACCGAGGCCTCGGGCACCGGCAACATGAAGCTCGCGCTCAACGGCGCGCTGACGATCGGCACGCTCGACGGCGCCAACGTCGAGATGCTGCAGAACGTCGGCGAGGACAACATCTTCATCTTCGGCAACACCACGCCCGAGGTGGAGCGCATCCGCGCCGCCGGCTACCAGCCCCGCGCGATCTACCAGGACAGCCCGGTGCTGCGCCAGGTGCTCGACGCGATCCGCGACGGCGCCTTCTCGCCCGAGGAACCGGCCCGCTACCAGCAGATCTTCGACACCCTGGTCGACTGGGGCGACAAGTACCTGCTGCTGGCCGACCATGCCGCCTACCTGCAGGCGCAGGAGCGGGTCGACGCGCTCTACCGCGACCCGGACGAATGGACCCGCAAGGCCATCCTCAACGTCGCCGGCATGGGTCCGTTCTCCTCGGACCGCACCATCGCCGAATACGCCAACGAGATCTGGCGCACCAAGCCGGTGGCGCTGCTGCGGGCGGTGCGCAAGGCGGCCTGAACCGGCGCTCCGCCCTGGAGGTCGGCCCGGACGGGGAGGCCTCCAGGCATCCGGCGGCCGGTCTCATTTCAGCAGGAAACCTTCCGGAACGATCCCCGGGGCCTCGGGGGCGCGCAGCCGCGCGGCGATCTTCTCCAGCATGGCACGGGCGAATTCCTTCGCATCCGCCATGGCGTCGGCCGGGGCCGGGCGATCGTGCGTGCAGCGCATGCGGACCAGCAGGTCGGTCCCCTCGGGGCGTATGCGCACCATGCCGCGCCAGAGGCCCGGCGCGATCTCGAAGGTTTCCATGTAGACGATCCAGCCGTGCAGTTCCTGCTGGCAGAGGAAGTCCGTTGCCATGAAGGAGGTATCCATACGAGTGTCCCTGTCCGCGGGGGACGGATCGGTAGGCCGGGTCGGCGTCGGTCATCGATGCAAGGGCCAGAATCGAAGCAAAGCCTTTCCCGGTGCGTCCGTCGCTTGCCTACGGCGGTGTAGGAAAAACACGATCGAAAGCGGCCTTTCCGAAAGGACGCCCGGCGGCCGTGCTACCGCTGCGCCAACTGCCGGCGCAGCGCGGCGTTCTCGGCCGTCAGCTCGGCCACCCGCTGGCGCAGGGCCCGCAGTTCGTCGGCGGGCGCGAGGGCGTCCGATGCGTCGCTCGCTTCCCGGGCCGGAGCGGGGTCCGCGACGGGTTTGCGCCGGGCCTCGCGCGCCCGCTTGGCCGCCCGCTTCAGTTCGTCGGCGCCGGCGCTGGCCGCGGCCACCTGCTCCTCGGCGGGCAGGCCGGCCACGGCGGCGGCGGCATTGATCGACAGGGCGCCGGACTTGACCGCCGCCACCACCTCGGGCGCCGCCTGCTTCTGGATCTTCTCGATCATCCCCATCTGGCCGCTGCTCAGGCGGGCCGCCTTGGCGACGGCTTCGCGGGTGGCCAGCGGCGCGGGCGGGGCGGATGCGGACCCGGGGGGGCCGACCGGCTCCGCAGCGTCGTCGCGGGTCGCGGGGGCCTCCGCCGCCGCGGGCTGCGCCCGCCGGGCGGCCACGATCTCGCGCTGCCGCAGCGCCAGCACGCCGCGCTGGAAGTCCGAGACGCTGCGCCGGCCCAGGTGCTGGTCGATCATCCAGAGGTGCACGTCCTCCAGCGACCGGAAGCGGGGGTTCTGCACCGTCTCGAAGGGCAGGCCGTGCGCGGTGCAGATGCGGTAGCGGTTGTGACCGTCCACCAGCACCTCGCCCCACAGCACCAGCGCGTCGCGGCAGCCCTCGGCGAGCAGGCTGCGCTCCAGCGCGGCGTGCTCCTCCGGCGTCAGGGGATCGATGTAGGCCTGGAGCCCGGGGTCGACGACGATGGTCGCGGCGTTCGCGGTCATGTTCATTCCTCGCTGGTCCACTCGACCTGCACGCCCAGGCTGCGCAGGTTCTCCACGAAGCGCGGATGCGCCCGGCGGATCGGCGCGGCGTTGCGGATCTCCGAGCGGCCGTCGATGCTGGACGCGACCATGAAGAGCGCGATCGCCACCCGGATGATGTAGGGGCTCTCGACCACCGCCGGCGTCAGCGGGTTGCCGCCGAAGGTGACCAGCCGGTGCGGGTCCGACTGGAAGACGTGGGCGCCGAACTTCGAGAGCTCGCCGGCCCAGCCGAGCGCGCCGTCGTAGACCTTGTTCCAGAACATCGCGTTGCCCTGGGCGCGCACGCCGAGCGCGATGAAGATCGGCAGCAGGTCCACCGGGAAGTAGGGCCAGGGCGCGGCCTCGACCTTGGTCAGCACGTTGGGGGTGAAGGGCGTCTGCACCCGCAGCGCGCCGGGAACGCTGGCGCGCGACCAGCCGTCGGCATGGACGATCTCCACGCCGAACTTGGCGAAGGTGCGGTCGATCAGCGGGAACTGCTCCGGCGCGCTGTTGCGCACCACCACGTCGCCGCCGGTGATGGCGCCGAGCGCGAGGAAGGTGGTGATCTCGTGGAAATCCTCGTCGAAGCGGAATTCGCCGCCGCCGAGCCGGCCGAAGGTCGGGCCGCCGTGCACCGTCAGGCGCGAGGTGCCGATGCCGTCGATGCGCACGCCGATCATCGCCATGAAGCGGCAGAACTCCTGCACGTGCGGTTCGCAGGCGGCGTTGGTCAGGGTCGAGACGCCCGGCGCGGCGGCGGCGCAGAGCACGAAGTTCTCGGTGGTGGTGACCGAGGCGTAGTCCAGCCAGTGGTCGGTCGGCCGCAGCGGGCCGTCGCGGCGGACCAGCAGCGAGCCGTCGGCGCGCTCGACCGCGCCGCCGAAGCGCCGGAAGACCTCCACGTGCGGGTCGATCTCGCGCACGCCCAGGGTGCAGCCCTTGACGTTGTCCTCCAGCCGCGCCACGCCGAAGCGCGCCAGCAGCGGCGGCACCAGCATGATGGACGAGCGCATCTCCTCCGGCAGCCGGTGGCAGGCGGGATCGAAGCGGGTGGCGTGGTGGTGCAGGTCGAGCGTGCCGGTGGCGTGGTCCATGCGGACCTCGCTGCCGAGCGTGCGGAAGATGGCCAGGATCTTGCCGACGTCGGTGATGTCGGGCACGCCGTGCAGCCGCAGCGGCCGGTCGGTCAGCAGGGTGGCGCAGAGCACCGGCAGGACCGCGTTCTTGTTCGCCGATGGCGTGATGCGGCCGCGCAAGGGCGTGCCGCCGTGGACGATGAGGTTGGACATGGGAAGAGGCGCGAAAAAGGCGCGAAGGGGATGCGCGCGCGGCGCATTCGGAAGCGACGAAACGACGCGGGCGAACCGGCTGGACAGCGGGTTCGCCCGTCGGGTGGCGGAACGCATTGTAGAAAACCGGTGCCCGCCGGGGCCGCGCGCGGCAGGTAACGCTATGAAAAAAGTAGCTGCGAACGAAGGCGGATCAAGGGCGGTGCCCGGAAAACGCCTTCAGCCCACGTAGCGCTTCTCCAGCGCGTCCCATGCCGGCTTGCCGACCAGCCGCTGCCGTTCGCGGAAGGGGGCGACCAGGTCCGGGTCCTCGTCGATGCGGCGGGTGTCGCGCAGCACCGTCAGCGCCTTCTGCATGCCGGCGACCGCGCCCTGCAGCGCGGCGTTGGCGTAGAGCACGATGCCGTAGCCCAGCGCGCCCAGCTCGTCGGTGCCGAAGATCGGCGTCTTGCCGCCGATGACCATGTTCATCAGCTGCGGCTTGCCGAGCAGTTGCGGCAGGCGGCGGATCTGGTCCTCGGCCTCGACCGCCTCGACGAACAGGATGTCCGCGCCGGCCTCGCCGAAGGCCCGGGCGCGCTCGATGGCGGCCTCGAAGCCGTGCACCGCGCAGGCGTCGGTGCGCGCCATGACGAGCAGGTCGGGGTCGTGGCGGGCATCGACCGCCGCCTTGATCTTGCCGACCATCTCGGCGGTGTCGATCACCTCCTTGCCGCTGAAGTGGCCGCAGCGCTTGGGGCTGACCTGGTCCTCCAGCTGGATCGCGTCGGCGCCGGCGCGCTCCAGCTGGCGCACCGCGTGGCGCACGTTGAGCGCATTGCCGAATCCGGTGTCGGCGTCCACGATCAGCGGCAGCTCGACCGCGTCGCGGATGCGGGCGGTGTGCTCGCAGATCTCGTGCAGGCCCATGAAGCCCTGGTCGGGCAGGCCGAGCGACATGTTGGTCACGCCGGCGCCGGTGACGTAGATCGCCTCGAAGCCCAGGTCGGCCACGACCCGGGCGGAGAGGGCGTTGAAGGCGCCGGGGACCAGCAGGCCGCGCCGGGCCTCGACCAGGCGGCGCAGGGTGGCGCGGGTGTTGTCGGGCATGGGATGCGGCCTTTCAGGGGGTGACGTAGAGATCGACGTAGTCGTGCACCGGCATGGCTTCGAGCGTCGCCTGGTCCAGGCTCGCCGCCAGGATCGCGTCCTGCTGCTTCTTCGCGAAGCGGCGGGCGAGGTTGGTGCGGAACTTGGCCTCCAGCAGCGGGATGCCGTCGGCGCGGCGCCGCTTGTGGCCGATCGGGTACTCGACCGCCACCTCGTCGAGCACCGTGCCGTCGGAGAGGGTGACGGTGAGCGCGTTGGCGATGCTGCGCTTGTCGGGGTCGTGGTAGTCGGCGGTGAAAGCCGGGTCCTCCACGCACTCGATCCGGTCGCGCAGGCGGTCGATGCGCGGGTCGGCGGCGACGGCGTCCTCGTAGTCGGCCGCGGTGAGCCGGCCGTGGATCAGCGGCACCGCCACCATGTACTGGATGCAGTGGTCGCGGTCGGCCGGATTGTCCAGCGGGCCCTTCTTGTCGATGATGCGGATGCAGGCCTCGTGGGTGCGGATCGAGATCCCCGCGATGTCGTCGGCGGTCCTGCCCAGGGCCGCGAGCTTCGCGTGCAGCGTCATCGCGGCCTCCACCGCGGTCTGGCTGTGGAATTCGGCCGGGTAGCTGATCTTGAAGAGCACGTGCTCCATCACGTAGCTGCCGTAGGGCCGCTGGAAGCGGAAGGGCCTGCCCCCGAACAGCACGTCGTAGAAGCCCCAGGTCTTGGCGCTGAGAACGCTCGGGTAGCCCATCTCGCCGGTGCGGGCGATGAGCGCGAGCCTGACGGCGCGGCTGGTGGCGTCGCCCGCGGCCCAGCTCTTGCGGCTGCCGGTGTTGGGCGCGTGGCGGTAGGTGCGCAGGCTCTGGCCGTCCACCCAGGCGAGCGAGACGGCGTTGACGGTCTCCTCGCGCGACAGGCCCAGCAGCTGCGACACCACCGCGGTGGAGGCCACCTTGACCAGCACCACATGGTCCAGGCCGACCCGGTTGAAGGAGTTCTCCAGGGCAATGCAGCCCTGGATCTCGTGCGCCTTGATCATCGCGCGCAGCACGTCGCGCATGACCAGCGGCGGCTTGCCGGCGGCCACCGCGGTGCGGCTGAGCCAGTCGGCGGTCGCGAGGATGCCGCCCAGGTTGTCCGACGGGTGGCCCCATTCGGCGGCGAGCCAGGTGTCGTTGAAGTCCAGCCAGCGGATGGCGGTGCCGATGCTGAAGGCCGCCTGCACCGGGTCGAGCTGGTGGTTGGTGCCGGGCACCCGGGCGCCGTGCGGCACCACGGTGCCCGGCACGACCGGCCCGAGCAGCTTGGTGCAGGCCGGGTATTCGAGCGCCTCCAGGCCGCAGCCCAGGGTGTCGATGAGGCAGTTGCGGGCCGTCTCGAAGGCCAGGTCGCTGGCGACCTCGTAGTCGAGGACGTAGTCGACGATGTCGGTGATGACGGAGTCCGCCGGCGGGCGGACGTTGCTGATGGGTGCGGACATGGCTTCCCGGGGAGAAAGGACGAAAGAAGGAATGGCGGAAGGCGCGGCGGCGCGGGCTCAGTCCTCGCGCATGTGCGCCGCCTTGACGATGTCGCCGAGCCGCTTGCGCTCGGCATCGACGAACTTCACGAAGTCGGCCCGGCTGCCGCCGACCGGTTCGATGCCCATGCCCTTGAGCTTGGCGACGGTGGCCGGGTCCTTCATGGCCTTGTCCACCGCGGCGGCGACCTTGTCGAGGATGTCGGCCGGCACGCCGCGCGGCGCGTGCACGCCGGCCCAGTGGGCGATCTGCAGCTCGCCGAAGCCCTGCTCGGTGGCGGTGGACAGCTGCGGGTAGGCGGAGATGCGCTGCGTCCAGGTGGTGGCGAGCGCCTTGAACTTGCCGTCGTTGAGGATGTGGGGCAGGGCGATGATGCTGGCCTCCGAGGTGCCCTCGACCTGGCCGCCCAGCACGGCGGTGGTGCTTTCCGAGCCGCTCTTGTAGGGCACCGGCTGCAGCTTGGCGCCGTACTTGACGTTGAGCATCTCGGCCACGAAGTGCGGCGTGCTGCCGGTGCCGGCGGTCGCGAAGTTGAAGCCCTGGCCCTTCTTGGAGGCCTCGACGAAGTCCTTGAGGTTGTTGTACTTCGCCGACTTGGGCACCACGATCACCGAGGGCGCCAGGCCGATCATCGCCACCGGCACCAGGTCGGCGTCCTTGTAGGGCACCGACTTCTTGATCATCGGGTTGGAGAGCACGCCCGCGGCGCTGATCAGGAAGGTGTAGCCGTCGGGCGCGCTGTGGGCGACCACCTCGGTGCCGATCGAGCCGCCGGCGCCGGGCCGGTTCTCGATGATGACGGGCTGGCCGAGCGCCTTCGTCGCGCCCTCGGCGGCGGAGCGCGCCATCAGGTCGTTGGCGCCGCCCGCGGCGAACGGCACCACGAAGCGGATCGGCTTGCTCGGCCAGGCCTGGGCCTGGGCCGCGAGCGGCAGCAGGGCCAGGGCCGCGAGGGCGGCGGTGGAGGACAGGACGGCGCGGCGAGGGGTTTTCATGATGGCTTGTCTCGTTGAAGTGGAGGTGGGGGCGGGGTGGGAGGGGGGCCGGCTCGCGTTCAGGCGCGCTCGGCGATCGGCACGAAGGCCCGGTCCTCGGGGCCGGTGTAGTTCGCGCTGGGGCGGATGATCTTGCCGTCGATGCGCTGCTCGATGACGTGCGCGCTCCAGCCGGCGATGCGGGCGATGACGAAGAGCGGGGTGAACATCGCGGTCGGCACGCCCAGCATGTGGTAGCTGACCGCGCTGAACCAGTCGAGGTTGGGGAACATCTTCTTCTCGTCCCACATCACCGTCTCCAGCCGCTCGGCGATGTCGAACATCTTGGTCGAGCCCATCGCTTCGGAGAGCTGGCGCGCGACCTCCTTGATGACCTGGTTGCGCGGGTCGGCCACGGTGTAGACCGGGTGGCCGAAGCCGATGACCACCTCCCTGGCCGCGACGCGGCGTCGGATGTCGGCCTCGGCCTCGTCGGGGGTGTCGTAGCGCTTCTGGACCTCGAACGCGACCTCGTTGGCGCCGCCGTGCTTCGGCCCGCGCAGCGCGCCGATGGCGCCGGCGATGGCCGAATGCATGTCCGAGCCGGTGCCGGCGACGACCCGCGCGGCGAAGGTCGAGGCGTTGAACTCGTGCTCGGCGTAGAGGTTGAGCGACACGTGCATCGCCCGCACCGACTTCTCGCCGGCCGGGCGGCCGTGCAGCAGGTGCAGGAAATGCCCGCCGACGGACTCCTCGTCGGTGTGCAGGTCGATGCGCACGCCGTTGTGGCTCCAGTGGTACCAGTAGAGCAGCGCCGGGCCGACGCTGGCCATGAGCCGGTCGGCCACGTCGCGGGCGCCGGGCGGTTGGTGGTCGTCCTTCTCGGGGGCGATGCAGCCCATGACCGAGACGGCGGTGCGCATCACGTCCATCGGGTGCGCCGACGCGGGCAGCTGCTCCAGCGCGGCGCGCACCGCGGCCGGCACGCCGCGCTGCGAGCGCAGCTTGGCCTTGTAGCCGCGCAGCTCGCCGTCGGTCGGCAGCTTGCCGTGGATCAGCAGGTAGGCGATCTCCTCGAACTCGCAGCGGGTGGCGATGTCGAGGATGTCGTAGCCCCGGTAGCGCAGGTCGTTGCCGGTGCGGCCCACGGTGCACAGCGCGGTGTTGCCGGCGGCGGTGCCCGACAGGGCCACGGATTTCTTGGGCTTGAAGGCGGCGGCCGGCGCGGCTGCGGCGGTATCGGTCATGCGTTGTCTCCCGGATGGATGGTGGCGGCGCGTTTTCCGGCATGGTATCCGGGCGTGGCGCGCGGCGCGGGGTTCGGTTCTTGCTAGAGTCTGAACCGTCCGCCCTCCGGCGGCATTTCTTCGTCCCGATTCCAGGAAACCCTATCCATGCCGTTCAAGCGCCCCGTCCTCGCCCTCCTGCTCGCCGCCGCCTTCGCGGCCCCCGCGGCCCATGCGCAGGAAGCCAAGCCCGGCGTCACCATCTACGCGACCGGCGGCACCATCGCCGGCGCGGCCAAGAGCAACACCGACACCACCACCTACACGGCCGGCTCCATCGGCGTGCAGTCGCTGATCGACGCGGTGCCCGAACTCAAGGACGTGGCCACCGTCAGCGGCGAGCAGATCGCCAACCTGCCCAGCAACGACATCACCCAGGCGCTGCTGCTGCGCCTGGCCCAGTCCATCAACCGCCAGCTGGCCGAGCCGGGCACCCACGGCGTGGTGGTCACCCACGGCACCGACACGCTGGAGGAGAGCGCCTTCTTCCTCGACCTGACGACCTCGGGCAGCGGCAAGCCGGTGGTCATCGTCGGCGCGATGCGCCCGGCCACCGCGATCAGCGCGGACGGCCCGCTCAACCTGCTGCAGGCGGTGTCGCTCGCGGCGAGCAGGCAGGCCGAGGGACGCGGCGCGCTGATCGTGCTCAACGACCGCATCGGGTCGGCCTTCTACACCACGAAGACCAACACCACGGCGGTGGACACCTTCCGCGCGGCGGAGCAGGGCTACCTCGGCATGTTCATCGGGACCGAGCCGCGCTTCTACTACTCGCCGGCGCTGCCGACCGGCAAGCTGCGCTTCGACGTGGCCGGGATGCAGTCGCTGCCGAAGGTGGCGATCGTCTACATGCACGAGGACCAGGACAACGAGCAGATCGACGCGGCCATCCGGGCCGGGGCCAAGGGCATCGTGCTGGCCGGCAACGGGAACGGCTCGGTGCCGACGGTGGTGAAGAAGCGGCTGGAGGAGCTGACGAAGCAGGGCTTCCCGGTGGTGCGGTCGAGCCGGACGGGGAGCGGGTTCGCGACGAAGAAGGAAGAGGGCATCGGGTCGGGGATCCTGAATCCGCAGAAGTCGCGCATCCTGCTCATGCTGGCGCTGTCGCAGGGGGCGGATCTGGCGCGGGTCCGGAGCTACTTCAACGGTTGATGGCTTGGGGGACGAAGGGAGGTCGGGGGGTATCATCCGGCGCGCCCCTGGGGGTTGCCCCGACTTCCTTCGTACCTGCCCGTTCCCCCGTGGGGACGGCGCGCGCTACCGTCCCGTGCGTCTCAATTCCATCAAGCTTTCCGGTTTCAAGTCCTTCGCCGAGCCCACCAACTTCGTGCTGCCGGGGCAGCTGGTGGGGGTGGTGGGGCCCAACGGCTGCGGCAAGTCCAACATCATGGACGCGGTGCGCTGGGTGCTGGGCGAGTCGCGGGCGAGCGAGCTGCGCGGCGAGTCGATGCAGGACGTCATCTTCAACGGCACCACGGTCCGCAAGCCCGCCGGCCGGGCCAGCGTCGAGCTGGTGTTCGACAACGCCGACCACCGCGCCGGCGGCCAGTGGGCGCAGTACGGCGAGATCGCGGTCAAGCGGGTACTGACCCGCGACGGCGCCAGCAGCTACTACATCAACAACCAGGCGGTGCGCCGGCGCGACGTGCACGACGTGTTCCTGGGCACCGGACTCGGCCCCCGGGCCTACGCCATCATCGGCCAGGGCACCATCAGCCGGATCATCGAGTCGCGCCCCGAGGACCTGCGCCTGTTCCTGGAGGAGGCCGCCGGGGTCTCCAAGTACAAGGAGCGCCGGCGCGAGACCGAGCACCGCCTGTCCGACACGCGCGACAACCTGACCCGGGTGGAAGACATCCTGCGCGAACTCGGCGGCCAGCTGGAGAAGCTCGAACAGCAGGCCGAGGTGGCGCGCCGCTACACCGCGCTGCAGGCCGACGCCACCCTGCGCCAGCACCAGCTCTGGTTCCTCAAGCGCGCCGAGGCCGGGGCCGACCGGGCGGCGGTGCATGCCGCCGGCGAGCAGGCGGCGACCGAACTGCAGCAGCGCGTGGCCGAGTTGCGCCATGCCGAATCCGAACTGGAGACCCTGCGCCAGGCCCATCACGCCGCCGGCGAGCAGGTCCATGCCGCCCAGGGCGCCCTGTACGAGGCCAGCGCCGAGGTCGGCCGGCTGGAGGCCGAGATCCGCTTCGCCGCCGAGGGCCGGCAGCGGCTCGCGCAGCGGCTGGCCGCGCTCGACGAGCAGGTCGCGCAGTGGACCGTGCGGCGCGACGACGCGGCCGCGGCCATCGAGGAACTGGCCGCCCGGGCCTTCGACGCCGAGGCGCAGGCCGAGCTGCTGGCCGCGCAGCTCGAGGAGCAGGACGGCCTGCTGCCCGGCCTGGAAGACGCGCTGCGCGAGGCGCGCCGCCAGGCGGACGTCCAGCGCGCCGCGGCCGCCCAGGTGCAGCAGCAGATCCAGGTTCTGGCCGCCGAGCAGCGCAGCCTCGGCGAGCAACTGCGGCAGGCCGAGGCGCGGCGCGAGCGGCTCGCGGCCGAGCGCGCCGGGCTCGACGCGCCGGACGAGGCCGCGCTGGCCGAACTGCTGGAGCGCCGCGATGCGGCCGCCCTGGATGCCGAGACGGCGGAAGCGGCGCTGCAGGAGCTGCAGGAGTCCCTGCCGCAGCGCGAGGACGACCGGCGCCAGGCCCAGCAGGCCGCCAATCGCGAGGCCGCGACCGAGGCCGAGCTGTCGGCCCGGCTCGACGCGCTGCGCACGCTGCAGGCCAAGGTCCAGACCGACGGCCGGCTCCAGCCCTGGCTGCGCAAGCACGGCCTGGCGGACCTGCAGGCGCTGTGGACGCGCCTGCGGATCGCGCCCGGCTGGGAGACCGCGCTCGAAGCCGCGCTGCGCGAGCGGATGGGCGCGCTGGAGATCGGCCGGCTCGACATGGCGGCCGCTTTCGCCGCCGACGCGCCGCCCGCGAAACTGGCCTTCTTCACCCCGCCGACCCCGGCCGCGCCGGCGCCGATGCGCGAGCTGCCCGGCCTGTCGCCGCTGGCCGCGCGGCTCCGGCTGCACGATGCCGGGCTGCAGGCGCTGGTGGCCGGCTGGCTCCACGGCTGCTACACCGCGCCGGACTTCGCGCAGGCGATGGCGGCGCGCGACCGGCTGCAGCCCGGCGACACCGTGTACCTGCCCGACGGCCACGCGGTCGGCCCGCATTCCGTCGGCTTCTACGCGCAGGATTCCGAGCAGGCCGGCCTGCTGGCGCGCGCCCAGGAGATCGGCGACCTGGAACGCCAGGCCAAGGCCCAGGCGCTGCTCGGCGCCGACGCACGGGCCGGGCTGCTGCGCGCCGAGGCCGCCCTGTCCGCCGCGCAGCAGCAGCTCGCCACCGCCCGGCGCGACGCCACCGCCATCCGCGCGCAGGCCCACGCGCTGCAGGTCGAGGCGCTGCGCGTGTCGCAGCAGGCCGAGCAGGCGCGCGGCCGCGGCCAGCGGATCGACGCCGACCTGGAGGAGATCGACGCCCAGGCCGGCGAACTGCAGGAGCGCCGGGCCATCGCCGAGGAGCGCTTCGAGGAACTCGACCTGCGGCTCGCCGAGAGCCAGGAGGCGCATGCCCGGCTGGACGACCGTGCGCTCGCCGCCGAACGCCGGCTGCAGGAAAGCCGCGAGCAGCACCGGGCGCTGGAGCGCGGCGCGCAGGAGGCCGCCTTCGCCGGCCGCAGCCTGCAGGCCCGCGAGGCCGAACTGGGCCGCACGGTGGACACCGCCGCCCAGCAGATCGCCGCGCTGTCGGCCGAGGCCGCGCTGGCCGCGACAGAGCTGGAGCGCGCCGAGGCCGGCACGCCGCAGGACGGCCTGCAGGACGCGCTGGCGCGCAAATCCGAGCGCGAGTCGGTGCTGGGCGCGGCCCGCAGCGCGCTCGACGACCTGGCGGCCCGGCTCCGGTCCGCCGACGAACGCCGGATGCAGGCCGAGCGCGGCATCGAGCCGCTGCGCCAGCGCATCGTCGAGCTGCAGCTCAAGGAGCAGGCGGCGCGCCTCGGCACCGCGCAGTACGACGAGCAGCTGGCCGAGGCCGGCGCCGACCTGGAGGCCCTGGCCCGTTTGGTGGAGGAGGGCAAGGTCCGCATCCCCGGCATGCAGGGCGAGATCGACCGCCTCAACCGGGAGATCGCGGCGCTGGGCGCGGTCAACCTCGCCGCGCTGCAGGAGCTGGAGACCGCCCGCGAGCGCAAGGGCTTCCTCGACAGCCAGTCGGCCGACCTGGTCGAAGCGATGACCACGCTGGAGGACGCGATCCGCAAGATCGACGCCGAGACGCGGGAGCTGCTCTCGGGCACCTTCGAGACGGTCAACGGGCACTTCGGCCGGATGTTCCCGGAACTCTTCGGCGGCGGCGAGGCGCGGCTCATCATGACCGGCGGCGAGATCCTGGACGCCGGCGTGCAGGTCATGGCCCAGCCGCCGGGCAAGAAGAACCAGACCATCCACCTGCTGTCGGGCGGCGAGAAGGCGCTGACGGCCATCGCGCTGGTGTTCGCGATCTTCCAGCTCAACCCGGCGCCGTTCTGCCTGCTCGACGAGGTGGACGCGCCGCTCGACGACTCCAACACCGAGCGCTACGCCCGGCTGGTGTCCAGCATGAGCAAGGGCACCCAGTTCCTGTTCATCAGCCACAACAAGATCGCGATGGAAATGGCCGAGCAGCTCATCGGCGTGACCATGCAGGAGCAGGGCGTCTCGCGCATCGTGGCGGTGGACATGGAAGCGGCCCTGTCGCTGGCCGACGCTTGAGGCGCGGGGCGCCCCGGCACGCCGTCGGGCACCGCAGGCAACAGGCCGTGAACGGCGCGAAAACCCCGCGGGGCCGTTGTCATAATCTCAGCCTTCCGCTGGCGCTCCGTCGTCCGCCGTCTCCAGGTCCTGCCCGCCCGGCCTCCGCAACCGAACGAACGAACCGAGAACTATGAGCAGCACACTCCAAATCAGTCTGGCGATGGCCGGCGGCGTGGTCCTGGCAGGCATCGTCGCCCACAGCGCCTGGACGTCGCGCAAGCACACGCCCCGCCAGCCCAAGCCCGAAGAGGCCGCGCCTCCGAAAGCGCCGGCCGCAGCGGCGGCCGATGTGCCGGCCGCCGACGCGGCCCGCCGCGAGCCCGCGTTCGACGACGGCCTGGACCTGGCGGCTTCCCCCGCGCCGGTGCCGCCGGTGGCCGCCCCGCCCGCTGCCGCGCCCGTGCCCGTGCCCGCGGCGGCTCCCGCATCCGCAGCGGCGCCGGCAGCCGCGGGCACGGCACCGCCGGCCGCCGTGCCGCAGCCCGCGGCCGGGGCGCCGACCGCCGGGGCCGCGCCTGCGGCCGCTGCCGTCCCCGAGCCGGACGTGGCGCCGGTCGCCGTGTCCGAGAAGAAGGCCGGCCTCGATCCGCTGATCGATGTCATCGCGCCGCTGATGCTCGAGCGCCCCGTCAAGGGCGATGCCGCCCTGGTCGCCTTTCCGAAGACGCGCCGCGTCGGCAGCAAGCCCTTCGCCATCGAAGGCCAGAACGCGGTCAGCCGGGTCTGGGAAACCCCGGTCGCCGGACAGCGCTACAGCGCCTTCCAGGCCGGCGTGCAGCTGGCCAACCGCACCGGTGCGCTCAGCGAGATCGAATTCTCTGAATTCGTCTTCAAGACCCAGGAATTCGCCGATACGGTCAATGCGGCCCCGGAATTCCCCGACATGCGCCACGAGGTGGACCGCGCGCGCGAACTCGACCAGTTCGCCGGCGACCACGACGCGCAGCTGGCCTTCATGCTGCGCGCCCGCAAGACGCCCTGGAGCCCCGGCTACCTGCAGCAGTCCGCCGCCCGCCTCGGCTTCGTGCCGAGCGTGATCCCCGGCCGCATGGCGCTGCCCACCGCCACGCCGGGCCTGCCGCCCATCCTGACGCTGGCCTTCGACCCGCAGGCCGCCGAAGCCGACGACCTTTCGAAATCGGCGATCCACGAGCTGTCCCTGAGCCTGGACGTGGCGCAGGTGCACCGCGGCGAACGCCCCTTCGCCCGCCTGCGCGAGGTCGCCGAGGCGCTGGCCACCGACATGGAAGGCATCATCACCGACCACCACGGCCAGCCGCTGCGCGCCGAGGCGATGGACAGCATCGGCGCCGACCTGGAAAAGCTCTACGACACGCTGGACGCGCGCGACCTGGCGGCGGGCTCCGTGCTGGCGCGGCGCCTGTTCGGCTGAAGCGTCCCATGCCGCCCACCGAGACACCACCCGCGACTCCGCCATCCATCCGCAGCGCAACCGATGCGGCTCCGGCCCCGTCCGCTGCGCCTGCCGACGCCGTCGCCGCCGAGATCGTCGCCCTGCGTGCCCAGCTGGAACGCTGGGCCCACCAGTACTACGTGCTCGACGCGCCCGAGGTGCCCGACGCCGAATACGACCGGGCGTTCCGCGCGCTGCAGGCCTTCGAAGACAGCTATCCCGAATTCGTCACGCC
>JAKOND010000078.1 GCA_022702125.1 Burkholderiaceae bacterium | reverse complement strand
GCCGTCGCCGGTCAGCCGTCGATCAGCGCCGGGTCCCAGGCGTGCACCGCCTGCGCCTGCTCGCCCAGCCCGTCGATGCCCAGGCGCATCCGGTCGCCGTCGCGCAGGTAGCGCGGCGGCTTCTGGCCCATGCCGACGCCGGGCGGCGTGCCGGTGGTGATCAGGTCGCCGGGATGGAGCGTCATGAAGCGGCTCACGTAGCTCACCAGGTGCGCCACGCCGAACACCATGGTGCGGGTCGAGCCGTTCTGCACCTTCTGGCCGTTGACCTCCAGCCACAGGCCCAGCGCCTGCGGGTCGGGCACCTCGTCGGCCGTCACCAGCCAGGGGCCGACCGGACCGAAGGTGTCGCAGCCCTTGCCCTTGTCCCAGGTGCCGCCGCGCTCGATCTGGTACTCGCGCTCGGAGACGTCGTTGACCACCACGTAGCCGGCCACGTGGCGCAGCGCGTCGGCCTCGTCCACGTAGCGCGCGGTGCGGCCGATGACCACGCCCAGCTCCACTTCCCAGTCGGTCTTGACCGAGCCCTGCGGCAGCACCACCGGGTCGTTCGGGCCGACCAGCGCGCTGAGCGACTTGTGGAACAGCACCGGCTCGGCCGGCACCGGCAGGTTGGACTCGGCGGCGTGGTCGGCGTAGTTCAGTCCGATGCACAGGAACTTGCGGCAGCCGGACCACGGCACCGCGATGCGGCCCGGGTCGGCCACCAGCGGCAGCGTGGCGGGGTCGAGGGCGCGCAGCCGGTCGAGTCCGGCCGGCGCCAGCGCGGCGGCGTCGATGTCGCGCAGCACGCCGGAGAGGTCGCGCACCTGGCCGTCGGCATCGACCAGGGCCGGTTTTTCCGCGCCCTTGGCGCCGTATCGCATGAGCTTCATGAGCAGGTTTCCTTCAAGGTTTCGGGAGGGGAGAGCGTCAATTGGACCAGCCGCCGTCGATCACCTGCGCGGTGCCGGTGGTGAAGGCCGACTCGTCGCTCGCCAGGTAGACGGCCAGCGCCGCGATCTCGGCGGCGGTGCCGATGCGGCCGACCGGCTGGCGCGCGACGAAGGCGGCCTCGACGGCCGAGGCGTCCTGGCCCGAGGCGCGCGCCTGCGCGGCGATGCGTTCGCGCAGCGAGGGCGATTCCACCGTGCCCGGGCAGATCGCGTTGCAGCGGATGCCCCGGCCCACGAAGTCGGCGGCCACCGACTTGGTCAGCCCGATCACCGCGGCCTTGCTGGTGCCGTAGGCGCAGCGCCCCGGCGCGCCCTTGACGCTGGAGGCGACCGAGGCCACGTTGACGATGGAGCCGCCGCCGCGCGCCAGCATGCCGGGCAGGAAGCCGCGGATCAGCCGCACCATGGAGCGCACGTTGAGCTCGAAGGCGAAGTCCCAGTCGGCCTCGGTGGCGTCGAGGATGGTGCCCGCGTGCACGAAGCCCGCGCCGTTGAAGAGCACGTCCACCGGGCCGGCGTCGGCCGCGGCCCGGGCCACCGCGTCGGCGTCGGTCACGTCGAGGCGCACCGTGCGCAGGCCGCCGCCGTCCAGCGCGGCGAGCAGCTCCGGGTTGATGTCGGCGGCGATCACCCGGGCGCCTTCGCGGGCGAAGGCCTCGGCGGTGGCGCGGCCGATGCCCTGGCCGGCGGCGGTCACGAAGGCGGTCTTTCCGGCGAGTCGTTCGGTCATGGTTTCCTCTGCGGACGGCAATGGGAGGGAGCGGGAATGAGCGGGAAGGGGGTGGGATGGGCGGGTTCAGGCGATCTCGCAGCGCAATCGCGCGCGGGCGTCGAGCGCTTCGGCGTTCCAGTCGATGCCCAGGCCGGGCGACTCGGGCGCGACCGCGTGGCCGTCCTCGATGGCGAGGCGCTCGCCCACCACCGCGTCGAGCTGCGGGATGTACTCGACCCAGGCGGCCGAGGGCACCGCGGCGCAGAGCGAGGCGTGCAGCTCCATCAGGAAGTGCGGGCAGACCGCGAGGTTGCAGGCCTCGGCCAGGTGCGCCACCTTGAGCCAGGGCGTGATGCCGCCGACGCGCGCCACGTCGGGCTGCACGATGTGGCAGGCGCCCAGCCGCACGTAGTCGGCGAACTGGCCCGGCGAGTAGAGCGATTCGCCCACGGCGACGGGCACCGGGCTGGCGGCGGCCAGCCGGACATGGCCGGCGATGTCGTCGGCCGGCAGCGGCTCCTCGAACCAGGCGATGCCCAGGTCGGCGTAGCGCGGCGCGCGGCGCAGCGCCTCCGACAGGGTGAAGCACTGGTTGGCGTCCACCATCAGCTCGAAGCCGTCGCCCACCGCGGCGCGCACCGCGCGCAGCCGGTCCAGGTCCTCGGCCAGCCGGGGCTTGCCGACCTTGAGCTTGGCGCCGCGGAAGCCCGCCGCCTGCGCCGCGAGCGCCTCGCGCACCAGGGTGTCGGCGTCCAGGTGCAGCCAGCCGCCCTCGGTGGTGTAGACCGGCAGCCGGGGCCGGGCGCCGCCGGCGGCGCGCCACAGCGGCTGGCCGTCGCGGCGGCAGCGCCAGTCCCAGAGCGCGGTGTCCACCGCCGCCAGCGCCAGGCTGGTGACCGCGCCGACCGCGGTGGCGTGGGTGGCGAACAGCAGCCCGCGCCAGATCGCCTCGATGCGCGACGGGTCCTGCCCGATCAGCCGCGGCGCGAGGTGGTCGCGCAGCAGCGCGATCACCGCGCTGCCCCCGGTGCCGATGGTGTAGGCGTAGCCGGTGCCTTCGGAGCCGTCGTCGCAGCGGATGCGCAGCACCGGCGTCTCCTGGACCGCGAAGGACTGGATCGCGTCGCTGCGCGGCACCGGCGGCGGCAGGTCCGCCAGGAACAGCCCGACGGCCCGGATGCGGGCGGACGATGACGGTGCGCAAGGAGCCATGGCCGCCTCCGCCCTACTTCGCCACGCCCAGCGCCTGCGGCAGCCACAGCGTGACCGCCGGCACGTAGGTGATGACGATCAGCGCCAGCATCAGCGGCACCAGCCACGGCAGGATGGCGACCGTGGTGCGCTCCACCGACAGCCGCGAGATGCGCGCCAGCACGAACAGCACCATGCCCAGCGGCGGATGCAGCAGCCCGATCATCAGGTTGAGCGTCATGATCAGCCCGAAGTGCAGCGGGTCGATGCCCAGCTTGAGCACGATCGGCAGCAGGATCGGCACCAGGATGGTGATGGCGGCGATGGTGTCGATGAAGCAGCCGACGAAGAGGATCAGCAGGTTGGCCAGCAGCAGGAAGACCCACTTGTTCTGCGTCACCGACAGGATCGCGTCGGCCAGCGCCTGCGCGGCCTGCGTGGTGGTGAGCAGCCAGGCGAAGATGGACGCGGCGGTCACGATGAAGAGCACCGAGGCGGTGGTCTCCAGCGTGTCGAAGGTGGCCTTGGCGAGCATGCGCATCGTCATGCTGCGGTAGCGCACCAGCCCCAGGAACAGCGCCCAGATGACCGCCGCCACCGCCGCCTCGGTCGGGGTGAACCAGCCGAGCGTCATGCCGCCGATCAGGATCACCGGCGCCATCAGCGCCATCACCGCCGAGAAGTCGAAGTACCAGTCCAGCGCCAGCAGCGCGGCGAAGGCGGCGAGCACCGCCATGTTGCTCGACAGCCCGGCGCGGGTGAGCAGCCAGGCCACCAGCGGGAAGGCCAGCACCACCAGCACCTCGATGCTGGCCTCGCCCAGGCGCTTCCACTCGAAGGGCGTGTCGCTGCCCCAGCCGTTGCGGCGGGCGAAGTAGGCCACCGTCGCCATCATCAGCACCGTCATGAAGATGCCCGGCAGGATGCCCGCGAGGAACAGCGCGCCGATCGAGACGTTGGCCATCATCCCGTAGATCACGAAGGGCAGCGAGGGCGGGATGATCGGCCCGAGCGTGGCCGACGCGGCGGTCACGCCGACCGAGAACTCGGTGCTGTAGCCGTGGTCCTTCATCGCCTTGATCTCGATGGTGCCCAGGCCCGCCGCGTCGGCGATGGCGGTGCCCGACATGCCCGAGAAGATCACCGAGCCGATGATGTTGACCTGGCCCAGCCCGCCGCGCATCCAGCCCACCAGCGCGACCGCGAAGTTGTAGATGCGGCCGGTGATGCCGGCCACGTTCATCAGGTTGCCCGCCAGGATGAAGAAGGGCACCGCCAGCAGCGGGAAGGATTCGACGCCGGCGATCATGCGCTGCGCCAGCACCACGTCGGGCACCGTGCCCGACACCACCAGGAAGAGCAGCGACGAGCCCGCCATCGCGACGGCCACCGGCAGGCCGGCGAGCATCATCAGCAGGAAGGAAACGATCAGGATGGCCATGGGAAGGGTTCTCGCGGTCGGTGGACGGTGGGGACGGCGGGCGCGGGCGCGGCGGCGTCAGTCCTCGGGCGGATCGAAGGCCGCGGGGTTCTCCAGGATCGAATAGCCGCGCCGCCAGTTCTGCACGCCGACCTGGCAGGACCGCCCGGTCATCAGCAGGAAGCCCAGCGCCGCGAGCCAGTAGACGTGGGTCTTGTTCCAGTCGATGGTGGTCATCGGCTCGTCGCCGATCAGCTGGATGTAGCGCACGCACAGCCAGGTGGCGTAGGCGAAGAAGACGGTGCGCAGCACGTCCACCGCGGTGGACATCGCCCGCCCGGCCGCCTTCGGCAGGTAGCGGTAGAGGATGTCCACCTGGATGTGGCGGCAGGTGCGCACGCACATCGCCGAGCCGATGAAGACCACCGCGATCAGGCAGTAGACCGCCAGCTCCTCGGTCCAGGCGAAGGAGTCGTTGAGCACGTAGCGGGTGAAGAACTGCACGAAGACGAGCGCGGCCATCAGCCAGAAGAAGCCGAGCGCCAGCCAGTCCTCCGGCGCGTAGCCGGAGAGGTCGGCCGGCGCCTGCCGGTCGGCCTCCTCGAAGCTCTGGACGAGCGCCTCGGCCGAGACGGCGTGCGGCCCCGGCCCGGCGCCGGGCGCGGAGGGCTCGGCGGACGCGGGCGCGGCGGGGCCGGCCGGCGGCATCGGCGCGCGCACCGTGGGAGTGTGGGCGGACATGGCGGGCGCTCCGGGTTACTTCACGGCCTGGACGCGTTCCCAGTCGGCCTTGCGGTAGCCGTACTGCTCGAAGGGCACCGCCTTGAGCACCCGGGCGCGGAAGTCGGCCTTGTCCACCTCGGTGACCGTCAGGCCCTTCTGCCTGAAGACGCCGACGAGCTCGTTCTCGCGCGCGATCACCTCCTTGCCGATGCGCTCGGCGGCCTCCTGCGCCACGTCCGAGAACACCTTGCGGTCGGCCTCCGAGAGCTTCTTCCACAGCGCGCCGGAAACCACCGTGTTGAGGTGGTCGACGATGTGGCCGGTCAGCACGATGTGCTTCTGCACCTCGAAGAACTTCTTGGCCTCGATGGTGGTCAGCGGGTTCTCCTGCGCCTCGACGGTGCCGTTCTGCAGGGCCAGGTAGACCTCGGCGAAGGCGATCGGCGAGGTGTTGGCGCCGCAGGCGCGCGGCATCGCCAGGTAGGCCGGCACGTCGGGCACGCGCATCTTCACGCCCTTCAAGTCGTCGCACTTGGCGATCGGCCGGTTGGAGGTGGTCTGGCGGGTGCCGTAGTAGGAGGTCGCCAGGATGCGGTTGCCGCTCTTGTCGTCGTAGCCCTTGACCAGCTCGCGGTAGATGTCGCTCTTGGTGTAGGCGATCAGGTGCTGCGGGTCGCGGAAGATGTAGGGGTAGTAGGTCACGCCGATCGGCGGGAAGGTCTTGGCCGCGAAGCTGGAGCCCGAGATGATCATGTCCACCGTGCCCAGCGTCAGGCCCTGGTTCAGGTCGTTCTCCTTGCCGAGCTGCGAGGCCGGGTAGACGTCGATCTGGTAGCGGCCGCCGGTGCGCTTCCGGATCTCCTCGGCCGCCCAGACCGACTGGGTGTGGAAGGGCTCGGAGGTTTCGTAGACGTGCGCCCACTTGAGCTTGGTCTGCGCCTGCGCCGGCAGGCCGGAGACGCCGAGGGCGGCCAGGGCGAGCCCGGCGGCGACGAGGTGGCGCCGCAGGGGGGCGCGGGGGGAAGCGGTCGATGGCATTGGCATGTCTCCGGTGGTGGAACGGGCGTCTCGGCCCGGGGTGGCGCTCTGCGGCGCCTGGTTTCTTCGGGCCGCCGTGCGGGACGGCGGCGTGCGGTCGGAAGCGGTGCGCTACGGCGCGCGGCTCAGGCGCAGACCAGCTGCACCTTGGTGCTGCGGCCGCGGTCGGCGGCCAGCGCGAAGGCCTCGTCGGCGCGGTCGAGCGGCAGCTGGGCGCTGATGAGCGGCCGCACGTCGACGCGGCGGCCGCGGATCGCCTGCACCGCCCAGCCGAATTCGTCGTTGGCGCGGAAGGCGCCGACGTAGTCCAGCTCGCGCGCCATGATGCTGTTGGCCGGGAAGTGCAGCCCCTCGGCCGGCAGGGTGCCGACCTGCACGATGCGCCCGCCCCGGCGGGTGGCCTGCAGGCAGGTGGCGAGCGCGCCGGGGCTGCCGGCCGCCTCGATGGCGATGTCGGCGATGTCCGCCAGGTCGGCCGGCGCCGCCCGGTCGGACCGGACGGCCTCGTCCGCGCCGATGCCGCGCGCCACGTCGAGCGGGCGGTCGGCGATGTCGCAGACGACGATGCGCGCCGCGCCGGCCAGCCGCGCGGCCAGCACCGCCATGCAGCCGATGGTGCCGCCGCCGGTCACCAGCACCGTCCTGCCCAGCAGCGGGCCGGCGCGGTGCGCCGCGTGCAGCCCGATGGACAGCGGCTCGGCGCAGGCGATCTCGCCGAGCGAGACGTCCTCCTCCACCGGCGTGAGCTGCGACTCGCCGATGGCGAAGCGTTCGCGGAACATGCCCTGCACGTGCGGATGGACGCTGGCGCTGCCCAGGAAGCGCATCCGCCGGCACAGGTGGCGCCGGCCCTCGCGGCAGTAGTCGCACTCGCCGCAGGCGTGCGACGGGTCGATGGCCACCTTCTGGCCCGGCGCGACGCGGGTGACCGCGCTGCCCACCCGTTCGACGATTCCCGAGGCCTCGTGGCCCGGCACCAGCGGATCGCGGATCACGAAAGCCCCGACGCGGCCGTGCTGCCAGTAGTGCAGGTCGGAGCCGCAGATGCCGCCCGCCCCCAGGCGCAGCAGCACCTGGTGCGGACCGAGCGCGACGGGACGGTCGTCCAGCGGCTCGGGCGCGAGGCGCAGGTCGCGGGCGCCGTGGATGCGGCAGGCCAGCCCGGGCCCTGCGGCGGTGGGCGCGGCGTCGGCGCCGGCGGGCGTTGCGGTCGGGGAAGCGGCAGGCGAGGTCATCGGCGTGGTCTCTCGTGGAAATCGTGGGGGGGACGCGCGAAGGGGAAAGTGCCCGCAGGCCGGTGGGGCGCTACGGGCCGCCGGATGCCGCCATGCGGCGCGGCACGCGTGGCGATGGCGGCGGCGCGGCGGCGCCGGCCTGCCGCAGCGCCGCCCGCGACCAGCTGGCGTTGAAGCGTTCGTAGGAGTTGCCCAGGTGGCGGTGCATCGCCGCGCGCGCGGCCTCGGCGTCGCCGGCGGCGATGGCGTCCACCACCGTCTCGTGCTCGGCGATGGCGGCGCGCCAGCTCTCGGGCGATTCGAAGTAGGTGCTGAGCTGCGCGAAGAGCGGGCTGCCGCGTTCGTCGAACAGCTCGGCCACGATGCGCAGCAGCACCGAGTTGTCCGAGGCCTCGGCGATGCCCAGGTGCAGCATGCGGTCGCCGCCGGTGGGCACCTGCCCGGCCGCGGCCTCGCGGCGCATCAGGATCAGGCTGTCGCGCAGGCCGTCGACCTGCCGGCGGTCCATCGCCAGCGCGGCCTGCGCGGCCAGCCCCGACTCGATGGACTGGCGCGCGCGGATGATCTCCAGCGGCCCCTCGCCGGTGACACCGGCGGCGTCGCCGTCCGGCGCGGTGCCGGCGCGCGGCGGCAGCACGTAGATGCCCGAGCCCATCCGCACCTCGACCAGGCCTTCGATCTCCAGCGCGATCAGCGCCTCGCGCACCGACGGCCGCGACACGCCGAGCTGCAGCGCCAGGTCGCGCTCGGGCGGCAGCCGCGCGCCGACGGCGAACTCGCCGGCTTCCACCAGCGCGCGGATCTGGTCGGCGATCTGGCGGTAGAGGCGGCGGGGCTCGATCGTCTGCAGCGGCATGGGGGCGTGCTTCCGGAATCGCTTCCCTCGGGAAGCATGGACGGCCATCGGGTATGGTGGCCTGACCAATTCAGTATCGGAAGAATCGCCCCCCTGCGGAAAGCGGGTTTACCCGCTGGAGTGCGCGGATCGCGCCGGCGTCAGGCCGAGAGTATCTCGCGCCACAGGACCGACAGCGGCAGCGTCTTCTCGACCCCTCCCCGCTTGATCGCTTCCTTGGGCATGCCGAACACCACGCAGCTCTCCTCGTCCTGCGCCACCGTGCGGGCGCCGGCGCCGCGCATTTCCAGCAGGCCCGCGGCGCCGTCGTCGCCCATGCCGGTCATGATGATCCCCTGGGCGTTGGCGCCGGCGCATTTCGCCACCGACCGGAACAGCACGTCCACCGAGGGCCGGTGGCGGTTCACCAGCGGTCCGTCGACCACCTCGACGTGGTACTGCGCGCCGCTGCGCCGCAGCAGCATGTGCCGGCCTCCCGGCGCGATCAGCGCGCGCCCCGGCACGACGCGGTCGTTGTTCTCCGCCTCCTTGACGGAGATCTGGCACAGGCCGTTCAAGCGCTGGGCGAAGGCGGCGGTGAATTTTTCGGGCATGTGCTGCACGATGACGATGCCCGGGCAGACCCGCGGCAGCGCGGTGAGGATTTCTTCCAGCGCCTGCGTGCCGCCGGTGGAGGTGCCGATGGCCACGACGCGCTCGGTGGTGCGCGCCATCGCCCGGGACGCGCCCGGCGGCAGGATGATGTCCGCCGTGTGCTTGGCCTGCGGCACGGGGGGCGGGGCGGCGGCACGCTGCGCCAGGCGCCGGATGTTGGCGCTCGCGGCCGCCTTCACGACCGAGACGAGTTCGTCGGAGCTGTCGGTCAGGAACTGCTTGAGTCCCAGCTTGGGCTTGGTCACGATCGCGACCGCCCCGGCCGCCATCGCCTCCATGGTGGTGTGGACGCCCTTCTCGGTCAGGGTGGAGCAGATGACGACCGGCGTGGGACGCTCCGCCATGATCTTGCGCAGGAAGGTGATGCCGTCCATGCGCGGCATCTCCACGTCCAGGACGATCACGTCCGGCCATTGCTGCTTCATGCGCTCCATGGCGATCAGCGGGTCCGCGGCGGCATGCAGCACCTCGATTCCCGGCACGGCGCCGAACAGGGCGGTGAGGACCTGGCGCACGACGGCCGAGTCGTCCACGATGAGCAGCTTGATGGGTTTCATGAATTTTGGGGGGACGGCTGTTTGTCAGGATGCTGACGGGTGAAGGATATTCGGCGGGATCTGGCGGACCCAGACCGCGCCGCTGGCGATGTCGAACACGACCTGCCGATGGCCGTCGCCGTAGAGGTGCTCGCTCCGTACCGGGATGCCGCGCGCCATCAGCAACCGCCGCGCGGCCTGGCCGTTGCGTTGGCCGACGGACAGCAGCACGGACATCGGCCGGTCCGGAAACATGTTGCCGCCCCCGAAGATCTTGGCATCGCATTCCCGCGGATCGACATGCGCGCGCCGGAGGTCCTGCGCCATCAGTTCGAGCGATTCGTCGCCGTAGCGACCGTCCAGCGCGCCTTGCGCGGGACGCCTGCTGCGGTCCGCCAGCAAGAAATGCGACATGGCGCCCACGCGGTGCGCAGGGTGCCAGAGGGTGATGGCCACGCAGGAGCCCAGCATCGTCCGCAGGCGCTGGGTGGCGTCGCCTACGAAATACTCCCCGGGTTGCAGAAAGATGTCCGTGGGCCGAAAGGAGGTCGGCGGCATGCGTGCGGCACGTTCCTGCCTACGGCTTGCGGTACACCGACGGAGCGACCTGCACCGCCGCGGTGGAAATGCCGTGCAGGCTTTCCGAATGCCCGATGTAGAGGTGCCCGCCCGGCTTGAGCAGCGACAGCACCCGCGCGACCACCTGGCGCTTGGTGTCGCCGTTGAAGTAGATCATGACGTTGCGCAGGAAGATCACGTGGAAGCTCCCCAGGTCCGGCAGCTTGTCGTTCAGGTTGGCCTGGACGAAGCGCGCTTTCTGCCGGAGTTCCCGCGCCACCAGGAGCGTGCCCGCCTGCTCGCGCTGGCCCTTGAGGCAGAACTGCTTGAGGTAGTGCGCCGGGATCTGCCGGGCGCGTTGCTCGGGGTAGTGCCCCGTGCGCGCCTTGGCCAGCATCCGCGTGCTGATGTCCGTGCCCACTACCTCGAACGCCTGCTCGCCCCGGCATTCCGCCAGCACCATGGCGATGCTGTAGGCCTCCTCGCCGCTGGAGCTGGCGGCGCTCCAGACCCGGAACGGCGACGGCCCCGCATGCTGCGACGCGGCCTGCCGGAGCCAATCGAAATGCTTGGGTTCCCGGAAGAAGTACGTCTCGTTGGTCGTCAGCAGATCGATCGCGGTCTGGACCTCGACCGGCTCCTGGTTGCTCTTGAGCAGGGCGAAATACTCCGTGTAGCTGGCCATCTTCCGCGCACGGATCCGCTTGGAGAGCCGGCCGCAGACCAGCGCCTTCTTGCTGGGCGACAGCGTGATGCCGGCCGCCTCGAAGATGAAGCGCTGGAAGTTCCCGAATTCGGAATCGGAAATCTGAGTGTTCACGGCGTGTCCGAAGGCGCGAGGAGCGCGGAAGCGTGGTTCATGTCGTGTGTCCCCCTGGGCCGGTCAATAGCGCGCGAACTGCGACTCGTCCAGCAGCTCCGCGCCCATCCCCAGGCCCGCCAGGCTCGGCGCCGGCTTGCGCGCGGGCGCCCGGGTCCTGGCCGCGG
>JAKOND010000077.1 GCA_022702125.1 Burkholderiaceae bacterium | reverse complement strand
TCGATGGTGCCGATCGGCCGCGGCCAGCGCGAGCTGATCATCGGCGACCGCCAGACCGGCAAGACCGCCGTCGCGATCGACGCCATCATCAGCCAGAAGGGCCAGAACGTGACGTGCATCTACGTCGCGATCGGCCAGAAGGCATCGACCATCAAGAACGTGGTGCGCGCGCTGGAGCAGTCCGGCGCGATGGAGTACACCATCGTCGTGGCCGCCTCCGCGTCCGAGTCGGCCGCGATGCAGTACGTCTCGGCCTACTCGGGCTGCACCATGGGCGAGTACTTCCGCGACCGCGGCGAAGACGCGCTGATCGTGTACGACGACCTGTCCAAGCAGGCCGTCGCCTACCGCCAGGTCTCGCTGCTGCTGCGCCGCCCGCCGGGCCGCGAAGCCTTCCCCGGCGACGTGTTCTATCTCCACAGCCGCCTGCTGGAACGCGCCGCCCGCGTGAACGCCGACTACGTGACCGCCTTCACCAAGGGCGCGGTCACCGGCAAGACCGGCTCGCTGACCGCGCTGCCGATCATCGAGACCCAGGCCGGCGACGTGTCCGCCTTCGTCCCGACCAACGTGATCTCGATCACCGACGGCCAGATCTTCCTGGAAACCAACCTGTTCAACGCCGGCATCCGCCCCGCCATCAACGCGGGCATCTCGGTGTCGCGCGTCGGCGGCGCGGCCCAGACGAAGCTGATCAAGGGCCTGTCGGGCGGCATCCGTACCGATCTGGCGCAGTACCGGGAACTGGCCGCGTTCGCGCAGTTCGCCTCCGACCTCGACGAGGCCACCCGCAAGCAGCTCGAGCGCGGTGCCCGCGTGACCGAACTGCTCAAGCAGGTGCAGTACAGCCCGCTGCCCATCTCGCTGATGGGTGCCACGCTGTTCGCGGTGAACAAGGGCTTCATGGACGACATCGACGTGAAGAAGGTGCTGGCGTTCGAGCACGGCCTGCACCAGTTCCTCAAGACCAGCCACGTCGCGCTCCTCGACAAGCTCGAGAAGAGCAAGGCGCTCGACAAGGACGCGGAAGCCGAACTCTCGGCGGCCATCGCGTCGTTCAAGAAGTCGTTCGCCTGATCGGAACCGGCCCGGCGCGCCGAGCGCGCCGGGCCAGAGAAGGAATACCAATGGCAGCAGGCAAGGAAATACGCGGCAAGATCAAATCGGTGGAGAACACCAAGAAGATCACCAAGGCCATGGAAATGGTGGCCGCCTCGAAGATGCGCAAGGCGCAGGAACGCATGCGCGCCGCCCGTCCGTACAGCGAGCGGGTGCGCGCGATCGCCGCGAACCTGAGCCGTGCCAATCCGGAATACGTGCATCCCTTCATGGTCGCCAACGACGCCCGCACCGCGGGCTTCATCGTGGTGACCACGGACAAGGGCCTGTGCGGCGGCATGAACACCAACGTGCTGCGCGCGGTGACGGGCAAGCTGCGCGAGCTGCAGTCGGCCGGCGTCTCGGCCGAGACGGTGGCGATCGGCAACAAGGGCCTGGGCTTCCTCAACCGCATCGGCGCCAAGGTGGTGTCGCATGTCACCGGCCTGGGCGACACGCCGCACCTCGACAAGCTGATCGGCCCGGTCAAGGTGCTGCTCGACGCGTATGCCGAAGGCCGCATCAGCGCCGTGTACCTGTGCTATACCAAGTTCGTCAACACCATGCGCCAGGAGTCGGTGGTGGAGCAGCTGCTGCCGCTGTCGGCCGCCGGGCTGCAGGGCGCGGACAACGGCGGCGTGCCGTCCTCCAACTGGGACTACCTCTACGAGCCGGACGCCGAGACCGTCATCGACGACCTGCTGGTGCGCTACGTCGAATCGCTGGCCTACCAGGCCGTGGCCGAGAACATGGCGTCCGAGCAGTCGGCGCGCATGGTCGCGATGAAGGCCGCCACCGACAACGCGGGCAACGTGATCTCCGAACTCAAGCTCGTCTACAACAAGACGCGCCAGGCGGCGATCACCAAGGAACTCTCGGAAATCGTCTCCGGCGCCGCTGCGGTCTGACCCGGGCGCCCCGTCCGGTTCCTCCGGCCACACCTTATATTTTTTGGAGCAAACAATGGCTCAAGCAATGACTCAAGCAGGCGCCCAGGGCAAGATCGTCCAGTGCATCGGCGCCGTGGTTGACGTGGAATTCCCGCGCAACCAGATGCCCAAGATCTATGACGCGCTCAAGCTCGAAGGCTCGACGCTGACGCTGGAAGTCCAGCAGCAGCTGGGCGACGGCGTGGTGCGCACCATCGCGCTGGGTTCGTCCGACGGCCTGCGCCGCGGCCTGACCGTGTTCAACACCAACGCCCCCATCACCGTGCCGGTCGGCAAGGCGACGCTGGGCCGCATCATGGACGTGCTGGGCGCGCCGATCGACGAGCGCGGCCCCGTGGGCCAGGAGCTCACCGCCTCCATCCACCGCAAGGCCCCCGCCTACGACGAGCTGTCGCCGTCGCAGGAGCTGCTGGAGACCGGCATCAAGGTGATCGACCTGGTGTGCCCGTTCGCCAAGGGCGGCAAGGTCGGCCTGTTCGGCGGCGCCGGCGTGGGCAAGACGGTCAACATGATGGAGCTGATCAACAACATCGCCAAGGCGCACAGCGGCCTGTCGGTGTTCGCGGGCGTCGGCGAACGGACCCGCGAAGGCAACGACTTCTATCACGAGATGGCCGATTCCGGCGTCGTGAACCTGGAGAACCTGGAAGAGTCCAAGGTCGCCATGGTCTACGGCCAGATGAACGAGCCGCCGGGCAACCGCCTGCGCGTGGCCCTGACCGGCCTGACCATCGCCGAGTCCTTCCGCGACGAAGGCCGCGACGTGCTGTTCTTCGTGGACAACATCTACCGCTACACCCTGGCCGGCACCGAAGTGTCCGCGCTGCTGGGCCGGATGCCTTCCGCCGTGGGCTACCAGCCGACGCTGGCCGAGGAAATGGGCCGCCTGCAGGAACGCATCACCTCGACCAAGGTCGGCTCGATCACCTCGACCCAGGCCGTCTACGTCCCCGCCGACGATTACACCGACCCGTCGCCCGCGACCACCTTCGCCCACCTGGACTCCACCGTGTCCCTGTCGCGCGACATCGCGTCGCTGGGCATCTACCCGGCGGTCGATCCGCTGGACTCGACCTCGCGCCAGCTCGACCCGAACGTGGTCGGCGAAGAGCACTACAACACCGCCCGCGCGGTGCAGGGCACGCTGCAGCGCTACAAGGAACTGCGCGACATCATCGCCATCCTGGGCATGGACGAGCTGGCGCCGGAAGACAAGCTGATCGTGGCCCGCGCCCGCAAGATCCAGCGCTTCCTGTCGCAGCCCTTCCACGTCGCCGAAGTGTTCACCGGCTCGCCGGGCAAGTACGTGCCGCTGGCCGAAACCATCCGCGGCTTCAAGATGATCGTCGCCGGCGAAGTGGACCACCTGCCCGAGCAGGCCTTCTACATGGTCGGCACCATCGACGAAGCCCTGGAAAAGGGCAAGAAGCTGGCGGCAGCCTGATCGCCCGCGGCCGTCGCCCGGCAGGGCGCGCGGCCGCGGCTCCGGCCCCCGGCTCTTTCAACCAACAAGGACATCGAAGATGGCAGAAGCAACCATGCGCGTCGACGTGGTCAGCGCCGAGGAGTCGATTTTCTCCGGCGAGGCACGTTTCGTCGCGCTGCCCGGCGAGGCCGGCGAACTCGGCATCTACCCGCGCCACACGCCGCTGATCACCCGCATCCGTCCGGGCTCGGTGCGCATCTCGCTGGCCGACGGCAACGAGGAATTCGTCTTCGTGGCCGGCGGCATCCTGGAGATCCAGCCCGAGCGCGTCACCGTGCTGTCCGACACCGCGGTGCGCGGCAAGGACCTGGACGACGAGAAGGCCAACGCCGCCCGCGCCGCCGCCGAGCAGGCGGTCCAGAACGCCAAGAGCGACCTGGACCTGGCCAGGGCCCAGTCCGAACTCGCCGTCATGGCCGCCCAGCTGGCCGCGCTGCGCAGGTTCCGGCAGAAGCGCTGATGCGTGCCGGCATCGGATGACCGCGATGCGACCGAGATGAGAAGCCACCAGCCGGTGGCTTTTTTTTGAGCCAGCCAAAACGATAAAACTGTCGGGCATCGAAAAATCCAACGACAGGAACACGAGGGGAATCGCATGCATGCAGACCGAGGGGCCGCCGGAGGGCGCCGTGGATACATCCCCGGCATCGATGGGCTGCGGGCCATCGCCGTGCTGTCGGTCATCCTGTTCCACATGCGGGGCGCGCTGTTGCCCGGCGGGTACACCGGCGTGGACGTGTTCTTCGTCATCTCCGGCTACGTGGTGAGCAGCAGCCTGGTGCAGCACGGCAGGGCCCGGTTCCTGCCCTTCATCCTGGGTTTCTACGCGCGGCGCATCGTACGGATCTATCCTGCGCTGCTGGCCTGCGTGCTGGTCACGGGCATCGTCCAGACGCTGATCGTGCCCTCGTCGTGGCTGAGCCAGACCACGGCGAAGACCGCGCTGGCCGCGATCTTCGGCGTCAGCAACATCGCGCTCATCTGGCTCAACGACGGCTATTTCTCGCCGCGGGTCGAGTTCAATGCGTTCACCCACACCTGGTCGCTCGGGGTGGAGGAGCAGTTCTACCTGGTCTTCCCCGTCGTCTTCTACCTCTGGCTGCGCCGCGACGGTTTCCGGCCCGCGGTGTCGAAGGCGGTGTCCGCATCGATGGCCGCCCTGCTGCTGGCGTCGCTCGCGTGGTGCGCGTTCGAAACGGCGGCGCAGCCGGACCGCGCCTACTACCTGCTGCCGAGCCGCTTCTGGGAACTGGCCTGCGGGGCGCTGCTGTTCCGCTGGCACCATGCGGGGCGCGGGCTGGCAATGCCGCCGGCGGCGGCCGGGGCGTGCATCGCGGCCGGACTGGCGTCGATCGCGGCCGGATTCGTCGGCGCCGACGCGAAGCTGTTCCCCTTCCCCTGGGCGCTGCCGTCGGTGCTGGGCGCCATGCTGGTCGTCGCGGGCGTCGTCGGCGACGCGGCGGGCCGGTCGCTCCCGGGACGGCTGATGGCGGGGCGCGCGATCCGCTATGTCGGCAAGACCTCCTATTCGCTCTACCTGTGGCACTGGCCGGTGCTGGTGATGTTCCGCTGGACCGTGGGCCTGGACAGTGTCCAGGCCCTGCTCGCCGCCGGCGCGATCACCGGGGCGCTCGGTGTGCTGTCCTACCACGGGATCGAGAACCCGGTCCGCCGGAGCCGGTGGGTCACGGGCCGCAGCGACCGCCGCGTCGTATTCGCGGGCGTCGCCGTCATGGCGCTGTGCTGCGTCCTGCTGGCGGGCGTCTTCAAGTCCCGCGCCGCGATCAGCCTGAGCGTGACCCGCGACGAGCGCACCTGGTATCCCGAACCGTGGCCCGCCTCCGCCACGGGAGGGGAGAAGCCGCTCGCCGGACGCAAGCTCTTCGTGCTGGGCGACTCGCACACCGGGGCCTACAGCACCATGCTGCGCCGGCTCCAGGACGAGACCGGCGCCCAGGTGTTCCAGTACGGCCAGGGCGGCTGCACCGTCGCCAACCTGCTCGTGCCGGCGATCGCCGGCTGCGCGCGCTTCGCCCAGGGCGCCGCGGCCGAGATCGAGAAGAACGCCGCGCCCGGCGACGTGGTGTTCCTCGCCTCCCTGCGCGTGCCGCGGCTGGCCGACCAGTGGGAGGTGTTCCGGGGCGCGGAACCGGCGGACCCGGCGCGGGATGCGTCGCAGGCACGGCAACGGGCGCTCGCGTTCGAGGAGGCGGATGCGCTGGTGGGCCGGTTCGAGAAGGAGGGGTTGCGCGTCGTGATCGATGCGCCCAAGCCGGTGTTCAAGTCGCCGCCGTTCCGCTGCTCGGACTGGTTCAACGCGCACAACCCGATCTGCGCGGGCGGCTTGACGATGGGCCGGGCCTTCCTGCAGGCCCACCGGCAGCCGACGATGGATGCGCTGGCGCTCCTGCAGGCGCGCCATCCCGGCATGCTGGTGTGGGACCCCTTCCCGGCGCTCTGCCCGGGCGAGACCTGCGCGGCCTTCGACGGGGACAAGCCGCTGTTCTTCGACGGCGACCACCTGAGCGCCCACGGCAACCGCGTGCTGTATCCCGGATTCCTGAAGGCCCTGGCACCGCTGTGGAGCGAGGGGCGCGCCGGCTGATACATCGGCTGGCAGGCGAAGGCCGCGGGGTCCGTATCCTCGGAGCCTTTGCCCGCGACCCATGCCCCAGGACTTCTCCCGCGCCCTCGACCGTCTCCAGACCTACCCGGCGCTCTACATCCCGCTGTCCATCGCGCTGCTGCTGGCGGTGGCGTGGCTGTCCAACTGGGTGGTCAAGCACATCCTGGTGCGCGGGCTCTACCGCACGCTGCGCAGCGCGGCGCTCGGCCTGGACAAGAGCATCGCCGAGAACCGGGTGATCGCCCGGCTGGCGAACGTGGTGCCGGCGCTGGTGGTCTACGCGGGCGTGGCGCTGATCCCGGACCTGCCGGCCGCCGTGACCGCGGTGGTGCGCAACGTCTGCGTGGCCAGCATGGTCCTGACGGTGGCGCTGGCGCTCGGGGGCATGCTCGACACCTTCAATGCCTACCACCAGAGCCGGCCGCACGTCCGGCTGCGGTCGGTCAAGGGCTACGTGCAGGTGGTCAAGATCGCGGTCTACGCGGTGGCGACCATCCTGGTGCTGGCGGCGCTGATCGACCGCTCGCCGGCCATCCTGCTGTCGGGGCTGGGGGCGATGGCGGCGGTGCTGCTGCTGATCTTCCAGGACACCCTGCTGTCGCTGGTGGCCAGCGTGCAGATCACCACCGGCGACCTGGTGCGGGTGGGCGACTGGATCGAGATGCCGCAGCTCAACGCCGACGGCGACGTGGTGGACATCGCGCTGCACACGGTCAAGGTGCAGAACTTCGACCGCACCATCACCACCATCCCGACCAAGAAGCTGATCTCGGACTCGTTCCGCAACTGGCGCGGCATGCGCGAGACCGGCGCGCGGCGCATCAAGCGCAGCCTGCTGATCGACCAGACCAGCATCCGCTTCCTGGACGCGGCCGAGCGCGCGCGGCTGCGGGACTTCCGGCTGATCGACGACTACCTCGACGCCAAGGCGCGGGAGATGGACGCCTGGAACGCCGACCTGCTGCGCCAGGGCATCAAGCCGGTCAACGCGCGCCGGGTGACCAACATCGGCACCTTCCGCATCTACGTCGAGCGCTACCTGCGCAGCCATCCGGGCGTGCACCAGGCGATGAGCCTGATGGTGCGCCAGCTGGAGCCGACCGCGCAGGGCCTGCCGATCGAGGTCTACTGCTTCAGCAGCACCACCGTCTGGACCGAGTACGAGGGCATCCAGTCGGACATCTTCGACCACCTGCTGGCCACCGTGCCCGACTTCGGCCTGCGGGTGTTCCAGAGCCCGACCGGCGCCGACGTGCAGGCGCTGCGGCCGCTCGCGGCGCCCGCGGCCGCGCCCGGGTCCGCACCGCCCGGGGCGTTCGGCATCGAGCCCGCGCGCTAGGGGCGCATCGCATCGGCCAGGCGCCTGTCACGCCGCCTCGATCCCGACCCATCCCGCGTCGGGATATCGTGCCCCGGCGGCCGATCCCTGCGGGAAGAGCGCGTCCAGCGCCGCGACCTGCGCATCGTCGAGGGCCACCGCGCCGGCGCCGGCGTTCTGCGCCAGGTGCGTCCGGCGCCGGGCGCCGGGGATCGGCACCACATGCGGGCCGCGGTGCAGCGTCCAGGCCAGGGCCAGCTGCGTCGCGGGCAGGCCCCGGTCGGCGGCCAGCGCGCGCAGCGCATCCACCTGCCGGCGGTTGGCCGCGGCCGCCTCGCCGTTGAAGCGGGGCAGGGCGCGGCGGAAGTCGCCCGCCTCCAGGTCGGCGGTGGCGGGCAGGGCGCCGGTCAGCATGCCGCGGCCGAGCGGGCTGTAGGCCACCAGGGCGATGCCGAGGCGCTGCGTCAGCGGCAGCAGTTCGGCCTCCAGGTGCCGCTCCCACAGCGAGAACTCGCTCTGCAGCGCCGCCAGGGGATGCGCCGCGTGCGCCCGGCGCAGGCTGTCCGGGCCGATCTCGGAGAAGCCGATGGCGCGCACCTTGCCGGCGGCCACCAGGTCGCCCATCGCGCCCGCCACCTCCTCGATGGGCACGGCGGGGTCGCGCCGGTGGCAGTAGTAGAGGTCGAGGCGGTCCGTGCCCAGCCGCCGGAGCGATGCCTCGCAGGCGGCGCGGATGTAGGCGGGCGAATTGTCGATGCGCCGTTCGTAGCGGCCCGGCTCGCGCACGATGCCGAACTTGGTGGCCACGGTCAGGCGCTGCCGGTCCGCGCCGGAGAGGCCGCCGAGGAAGCGGCCGACCAGCGCCTCGTTGTGGCCGAAGCCGTAGGTGTCGGCGGTGTCGAAGTGCTCGACGCCCAGGTCGAGGGCGGCGCGGAGCGTGGCCAGCGATTCGGCGTCGTCGCTCGCGCCGTAGAACTCGCTCATGCCCATGCAGCCCAGGCCGATGGGGAAGACGGAGCGGCCGGCGAGCGGGCGCGCTCCGGGCGCGGCGGGGCGGGCGGTGGATGCGTTCATGGAATCCTCGGATGGTGGAAGAAAAAATGCGCAGCGGGCGGCGGAATGCGTGCGGCGGACCGCGACCGGGGGCCCGGGCGGTGCGGACGGGGCGTCGGACAAGGCCCGCATCGTGCGCCGGGCGCGCCCGGGGCCGCAATCCCGCCGCGGCTGCATGCGGCATCCAGCCGCGCTTCACAATCGGGGCCGCCATGCCGCCGTCCCTGCCCGATCTGCGCCAACTGCGTGCCTTCGCCGCCGTGGCCGAACTGCGAAGCTACCGCCGCGCCGCCGCGCGCCTGGGCGTCACCCCTTCGGCGGTGAGCCAGTCGGTGCGCGCCCTGGAGGCGGCGCTGGGCCAGCCGCTGGTGCAGCGCACCACGCGCAGCGTGGCGGCGAGCGCGGCCGGACTCCAACTGCTCGCCCGGCTGCGGCCCCACCTGGACGGCCTGGACGCCGCCTGGAACGACGTGCAGGACGCGAGCGGCACGCCCGCCGGCACGCTGCGCCTGAACATGCCGCGCAGCGCGGCCCGACTCGTCATGGCACCGGTGATGTCGGCCTTCCTGGCGGCGCATCCGCGCATCGCGCTCGAGGTGCGGTCGCAGGACGACGCCGTCGACATCGTGGCCGCCGGCTGCGACGCCGGCATCCGCTTCGAGGAATCCGTGCCGCGCGACATGGTGGCCTGGCCGCTGGGCGGACCGCAGCGCTTCGTGGTGGCGGGCGCGCCCGCGCTGCGCGCCGCCCTCGGCGAGCCGGCCGGGCCGTGGGACCTGCTGGACCATCCCTGCATCCGCCAGCGCTTTCCCCAGGGGGAGCTCTACCGCTGGGAGTTCGCCCGGAACGGCGAACGGCTGGCGCTGGACGTGCCCGGCCGGCTGACGGTGGACGACCAGCCGCTGGCCCTGCAGGCCGCGCTCGACGGTGCCGGCTGGGCCTACCTCTACCAGGCCGTGGCGGCCCCGCACCTGCGCGCCGGGCGCCTGGTGGCGGTGCTGGACGCCTGGTGCCCGGCGGGCACCGGCTTCCAGCTCTACTACCCGGGCCGGCGGCAGGCCTCGCCGGCCCTGCGCGCCTTCATCGCCTGGTGGCGCGCGCACGGCGAGGCGCTGCTGGCCGTCGGGCAGGACGGCGACGCACGGGGCGCCGCGCCCGTCGACGGCTAGGTGCCGGCCGGATCCGATGCTGCGGAAAAGATAGCTGCGACCGAAGGCGGAACGCGGGCTGCGCGGCCATGGGCCACCGCATCCGCCGGCCCGGCACCCGAGACGCATCTGGATGCAGCTCCGGCGCGCGGGCTGCGTATGCTGGATCGGACCGTCCCGCCACCCCTCTTCCGCCGCCGCCCATGGACCTCGTCGTTGCCCGGCCCGAAGGCCTGTACTGCCCGCCGGGCGATTTCTACATCGATCCCTGGCGTCCGGTGGAGCGCGCGGTCATCACCCATGCCCATGCCGACCATGCGCGCACCGGCCACGCGCACTACCTGGCGCACACCGACAGCGAAGGCACGCTGCGCGCGCGGCTGGGCCGGGACATCGCGCTGCAGACGCTGCCCTACGGCGAGGCCATCGACCACCACGGGGTGACCGTCTCGCTGCATCCGGCGGGCCACGTGCTCGGCTCGGCGCAGGTGCGCATCGCGCACCGCGGCGAGGTCTGGGTCGCCTCGGGCGACTACAAGCTGGAGGACGACGGCACCTGCGCGCCCTTCGAGCCGGTGCGCTGCCACACCTTCATCACCGAATCCACCTTCGGGCTGCCGATCTACCGCTGGCCGTCGCAGCGCACGCTGTTCGACGACATCGACGCCTGGTGGCGTGCCAACGCCGACGCGGGCCGGCCCTCGGTGCTGATGGGCTATTCCTTCGGCAAGGCGCAGCGCATCCTGCACGGGGTGGATGCCTCCATCGGGCCGATCGTGGTGCACGGCGCGGTCGAGACGCTCAACGCGGTCTACCGCGCCGCCGGCGTGGCGCTGCCGCCGACCTGGCGCGCCGGCGACGAGGGCCTGGACGCGGCGATGCTCAAGCGCGCCCTGGTGGTGGCGCCGCCCTCGGTGCAGGGCACGCCCTGGCTCAAGCGGTTCCCGGGCTATTCCGACGCCTTCGCCAGCGGCTGGATGCAGCTGCGCGGCGCGCGGCGGCGGCGCGGGGTGGACCGGGGCTTCGTGATGTCCGACCACGCCGACTGGCCCGGCCTGGTGCGCGCCATCGGCGGCACCGGGGCACAGCGGGTGTTCGTGACCCACGGCAGCATCGCGATCCTGGTGCGCTGGCTGACCGAGCAGGGCCTGGACGCGCAGGGCTTCCGCACCGAATACGGCGACGAGGACGGCGACGGCGAGGACTCTGTCGGCAGCAAGGCCGCTGCGCCGGCCCCGGATGTCGCCCCCGACACCGCCGGGGAGGCCGCGCGATGAAGGCCTTCGCCGCGCTCTACCGGGCGCTCGACGCCACCACCTCCAACCTCGCGAAGCAGGCCGCGCTGCAGGCCTACCTGCGGCAGGCGACGCCGGCCGACGCGGCCTGGGCGGTCTACTTCCTGGCGGGCGGCAAGCCGCGCCAGCTGGTCGCGA
>JAKOND010000068.1 GCA_022702125.1 Burkholderiaceae bacterium | reverse complement strand
ACGGAACAGGTCGGACGGCCCCAGCAGGTCGAGCGGCTGGGGCAGCGGACGGTCGGGCGGCACGGGCGCCAAGCTGATGCCGCAGTTGCCGGTCACCACCGTCGTGATCCCCTGCGAAACCTTGGGGACCATCTCCGGGTGGGCCAGCAGGTAGCCGTCATCATGGGTGTGGGAGTCGATGAAACCCGGCGCGAGGGCCAGGCCGTCGAGCGCGACGACTTCCGCTCCTTCGACGAAAGCGCCGGGCTCCAGCAACGCGGCGATCGTGTCGCCGTCGATCAGCACATCGGCGCGACGCGGCGCGGAGCCGCTGCCGTCGATGACATCCGCGCCTTGCAGGAGCACGGGGCGGACAGGGGAATTCGCTTGCGCCATCAGTCCAATTTCTCGATCTTGTTGCGCTCGATGAGGTCGCTCCAGCGCTTGGTCTCGCGATCGATCAGGCGCTTGAAGTCGGCAGGCGTGCCGCCGGCCGGCACGGCGCCGAGCTTGGCCAGGCCGTCGCGCACCGCCAGCGTGGCCAGGGCCGCGTTGATCGCGGCATTGAGCTTTTGCACGATCTCGGGCGGGGTACCGTGCGGCGCGACCACGCCGCCCCAGGCTACCGTCTCGTAGCCCTTGACGCCGGACTCGTCCAGCGTCGGCACGGCGGGCAGCATCGCGATGCGCCGGGCGCTGCTGACGGCTAGCGCGCGGACCTTGCCGGCCGTGACCAGCGGGCCCACCTCGGACGAGTTGGCGAACAGGTAGTCGATGCGCCCGCCGAGCAGATCCTGCAGCGCGGCCGGGCCGCCGTTGTAGGGCACGAAGAGCACGTCGATGTTCGCCATGCTGCGGAACAGCTCGCCGCCCATGTGCCCGGTGGTGCCGACTCCGGGCGCACCGAAAGATAGCTTGCCCGGCGCCTTGCGCGCCGCGGCGACCAGGCCGGCCACGTCCTGGATCGGCGAGTCCTTGGGCACGATCAGCACGTTGTAGAGGTCGAAGGCGTGGGCCACCGGTACCAGGTCGCGGTCCACGTCGTAGGGAAGCTTCATGAACAGGGTGCGATTGACCGCCAGCGTGTTCACGTTGCCGTAGCCGATGGTGTAGCCATCGGCCGGCTTGCCCTTGATCTGCAGGATGCCGATATTGCCGGCAGCGCCCGGGCGGTTCTCGATCACCACCGGAACGCCTAGGGATTTCGACAGTTCATGGGTCACGAGCCGCGACAGCACGTCGGGCGAGCCGCCGGCGGCCGATGGCACGACGAAGGTGATCGGACGATCGGGCCAGGCCGCCTCCGCGGGAACGGCGGTCGCCAGGAGGCCGCTGGCAGTCGCCACTACAGCCAGCAGTCGGGAAAAGTTCCGGGGGGACATGGGAGGGCTCTTTCTCGGGATTGATGAACGATTGGGGAATGGAGGACAGGGCAGGCAGGCCGGACATGTCCAGGCCATGGCCTCAGTGCAGCGGCCGGCAGCGCGCGATCGCAACACATGCCGGGGCATCGATCGCGTTCGTCAGCACCGCGCCGAACGGGCCTCGCCGCGCGGCGGGGACGGCCAGCGGCAATTCGATGCAGCCCAGCATCGCCGCCACTGTCCTTCTTGGCTGTGGAACCTTCCGGGATCCGGGGGGACGTTGCACAGGATCGTCGGCGAGGGCCGCACCCGCCGACGGCCCTGTTCCTCCCGGTACGCCCAGGGTCCGGGACGTGACCTTGCGGTCTCCGTTCACGGCAGGGGCTCGCCCGCGCCGGTACGCTCGACAATCAGGCGGTAGTGCTCGGGACGGCGGTGCTTTGCGAAATTGAAGACGTGCTCGCGGAAGTGCGCGCCGAGCGCGAGATCGGCCTGGGCACAAATCACCTCGTCCTCTTCGCCGGTGGCGCGGGCGACAATCTCGCCGGTGGGTGCCACGATGACCGAGCTGCCGATCATGTGGTGGCCGTCCTCGGCGCCGCACTTGGCCGCTGCGGCAACCCAGATGCCGTTCTGGTACGCGTTGGCCTGCAGCGATATCAGGTGGGTGGTGGTGCGCAGGTGCGCCGGCTCGTCCCAGTGGATATTGACCGATGGCGTGTTGTAGCCCAGTACCACCACCTCGGCGCCCTGCAGCGCCATCACCCGGTAGGTCTCGGGCCAGCGGCGGTCGTTGCACAGGCACATGTCCATACGGGCGCCGTCGGTGTCGAAGGCGCGGAAGCCCAGGTCGCCCACCTCGAAGAACTTCTTCGCCAGGTGCTGAAACGGTGCCTCGGGCTTGTGTTCCGCATGGCCCGGCAAGTGGATCTTGCGGTAACGGCCGGCGATGGTACCGTCGCGCCCCACGATGACGGCGGCGTTGAAGCGCCGGCCCTCGGGCGTCAGCTCCGCGTAGCCGAGGTAGAAGCCCAGGCCGAGCCGGCGCGCCTCGTCGAAAAGCGGCTGCGTCGACGGGCCGGGCATACTGCGCTCGAAGAAGCGCTCCTCGGCCTCGGCCTCGGACATCCAGTAGCGCGGGAAGAATGTGGTGAGCGCGAGTTCGGGGAAGGTCACGAACTCCGCGCCGCGCCGGTGCGCCTCGCGCAGCAGCGCGACCAGCCGCTCGATTACCACCGCGCGTGAGTCAGACAGATGGACCGGGCCCATCTGGGCGATGGCGAGTCCGAAGTGGCGGGTCGTAGAACCGGAGCGCGATGTCATAAGAACCTTCTTTATTGGCGACCAAGCAGTTGGGTCCAATTATTCGAAGGCGACCTTGTGACGTCGAATGCTGCTTTGTCTCGTAGGTTTAACCCAGCGTTAAAGGCATGCACTCTGCCAAGGCACCGAGACAGCAATCCGCACCAGTCCCGTGCGAAATGCCCATTTCTTGAGCGTCGGCGTTGTTATTGAATCGGTAAACGCGGCGAACCAAATTCAATCGAAAGCGCTTGGGTCTAGCATCGGCAAGGCCAGTCCGCGTTGCAGAAGTACGCTGTAGAGTGCCCGTAGCAGCGCGCGGGCCGCTGGCGACAGCGGCTGGGGCGCAAGATATACCAAGTCGGCCAAAATAGGTGCCACGCCGCGCACCGGAACGGCCACAAAGTTCGGATTGGCCCATCCTTGGAGTGAAAATTCATCCACCAGCGCTATGCCTCCTCCTGCATGGACCAGCGCGCAGGCGTATTGCGGCGACATGACCTCGATGTCGAAATGAGGAACCGCGCCATGCGAAGCAAACATCTGATCGATGCGCAAGCCTAGCGGCGAGCCATGCGGATACCCGATGAACTCGTAAGGCATCAGATCATCCACATCGATTTCGGACTTTGCAGCCAACCCGTGTGTGCGAGGACAGATGCAAACCAAGCGGCTGCTCGCCAAGGGCTGTGTGGCCAAGTTCGGATGGTCTACCGGAAATGTGGAAATCCCGATATCGGCATGCTGCTGCAGGATGCGTTCCTTGAGGGCCTCGTGCGTCAAACAGTGGAAATGCACCTGGACCCCCGGTAATGCGGTACGCATTTGTGCAATTGCCATGGGCACCAGCATTTGCCCGAAACTGGGACTCGACAGAATGCTCACCAATCCTTGCCTCCGAACGGCCAGTTCATGCGAAAGGCTGCTAATTCGCTGCACCCCGCCGTAGACTTTCTCGACTTCCAAATAAAGGCGCCTTGCCTCGTCTGTGGGATGCAACCGTCCCTTCAGGCGCTCGAACAATAAGAATCCAAGTCTCCCCTCGGTATGCGAGATGACGCGGCTTACGGCAGGTATCGACACATGCAGCAAGCGTGATGCTCCGCTAACCGATCCAGCGATCATCACTGCGCGAAATACTTCAATTTGCCGAAGATTCATGGGAACCTTTTGCAAGGCGGTGTTGAAAGGATTTTGACTACGGATTCAACCGGTCGATGCAGCATATCTTTGCCGGGGTTCGTTGACCCAGCGTTTTTCTCGCCCCCTCGTTGAGTTGCCGTGCAATCGCATCGAGCGCTTCCATCGAGTGGTCCGATAGATCCAGGCCCTTCGGCAGGTATTGCCTGAGCAAGCCGTTAGTATTTTCGTCGGTCCCGCGCTGCCGCGGGTTCTGCGGATCGTAGAAGTACGCCTGGATGTCGGTGGCTAGGCTGAAGCGTTTGTGGGATGCTATCTCCTTGCCCCGGTCCCAGATCAGCGATTGATAGAGTTCCTGCGGTAGGGCCTGAGCATGCAGGATGAGGGCTGGCACTGCGGTGTGGGTGTTGCGGTCGGCGAGCTTGACCCGCATCACGTACCGGGCTGGCGTTCCACCAACGTTGCGATCTACCGGGTCGCATTGCCGAGCACCTGGTCACCTTCCCAATGCCCTGGCACGGCCCGTACCGTCTACCATCGCAGGGCGCTCGCTGATGGAGACAGTGTCGGGGATCTGACCGTGGAGGCTGGTCTTCTGCGTGTGGCGGCGTGAGCGGCGCATGCCACGAGTACGTCGAAGGTGCTCCAGCAGTTCCTTCTTCAATGCTCCACGCGTCTGGATGAAGAGGCTGCGGTAGATCGCTTCCTGGGACACCTGCAGGGTCAGGTCGCCAGGATAGGTCTGCTTGAGCCTGCCGGCAATCTGCTCGGGCAACCATTGGAGCGCGAGCTTCGCAGTTACCAGTGACGCGAGGCCCGGGTGCAAGACCAGCTCCAGGCAAGGCTGTTGACCGTGCGACGACCGCACGCCCTTCAACGGCATCCCGCTTCGTGGTCGGTGGCCAGGAGGGAACGCACCCACTCGGCGATGTGGCCTAGCAGCAGGTCCCGCATACATGCCATAGGACGCCGTCTTTCGCATCCGGACGTTTGCGGACTCCCTGGTAGCCCGTATCGCCAAAGGCATCCGTTTACCGGCCGTACAGCAGGCTGTTGGCTTCCGCCACGTCCGCAATGTTGCCCGCCGTGCCTCGCACCGTGTGCACCAGGCCCGAATCGGCATCCACGCCGATGTGGGCCTTCTTGGCCGTTGTAACACTGCGGGCCCTTCTTGCTCTGGAGCATCTATGGCGCGTACGGTCCTTGTTCTTTGTCGAGCTCGGTGCGGCAATGAGCGTGGCATCCACACGGTGCCAGCTATTCAGCAACAGTCCCTTTGCCGTGAGCAGGCCGTTGACTACTGCCAGGATTTGGAGAGATCTTATGCCGCTCCAGCCGATGGCGTGGATTCTGGGTTTTGCCAAAGCGCAAGATGCTTGTCTCACTGGGTAACGCATCATCCCAACTGCTCAAACCCGCGAAGTCACGAAGCAGCGGCACGTCATGC
>JAKOND010000067.1 GCA_022702125.1 Burkholderiaceae bacterium | reverse complement strand
GCTCGTTGAAACGTTGCACGCGTTCGCGCGCCGCCTCCGCCGTCGGGAAAGAGCCGTTCAATTCGCGGACCACGAGTACCGGATTCGTGAGCCCCAGGATCCGGCATACGTCGAACGCCACGCCGGCATTGACCGACAACTCGATTCCCGGGAAGTTCTTGCGCAATCGCGCGACGAAATCATGGATGTCGACGAAGTCCCCGGTTTGCTCCGCGAGTCGCTGCTCCGTGGCTTCGAGAAGCCTCGTGATGGTCGCATCGCCCGAGCAGGTGAGATGTCCCAGCGCTCCGAGGAGACCCTTCTCGACCGTGCCGGGGCCGGAACCCTCCGGCTTGTAGGCGATGTCGTGTTCAATCTCGTTCCAGACATGGGCCATCATGGAGCAGACCTGGATCTCGCAACTCGTCCCGCGCAGGTTCTCGTATTCGCCGACCAGATCGATCTCCGGCAGATAGACCTGACAGTGCGTCGCTCGGTAGAAACGGGATGCCTTCGGATCAATCGCGTCCTTCCTGTCCGGCACGACGACCTCGCCGGCGTTGCCGCTGAACACGCGGCAGACCAGATCCTGGACGCGTTCCTGGTCTTCGGGACTGTAGGTCGCGACGCGCACTCCCGCGAAGTCGCCGATGCGATTGAAGATCGCATCCACGTTATCGAAGTTCTTATCGGGATTTCTCGCGAACCTGCGCAGCTTTCCTTCGAAGCTACGAACCGACTTCGTTCGTGAGGTGACTTGCGCGCGGATGGCGTTCGCCTCGACGATCTCCGTACGTGCGATGTCGGCGATGCGCGCTGCCAGCTTCAAATAACGGTCGCGCTCGCGGCCGTAGCGGGCGACCGCATCGTGGATGACATCCTCGGCAATCGTCATACCCGTATGCCCGCCCCTGTCCGGATCCCGACCCGTTCGCGGTCGTTACGCCAACCTATCACGGGTCGGCAGGCCTCCAACCCCCTGCAATACTCCTCATGTCCCAGATCCGATCTTCGTTTGGGGCGATTTTTCGCCGGCCTGCTGTGACACTGGGGTGAAGTCAGGAGCAAGCCCTTTCCAAACGCGTAACGACCTTTTGCCGAACCGCTCCTAACAAGATCTATAAGACGATGGCTCGGCTCGACTTCGGCCACTCATGCAGCCTGGTGTAGAGCGTCGGCCGAGGGGCCTCGGGAGAGGAGACAGACGCGGCTATTCGGGCATTCGCCGAGGCTGGCGTTGCTCCGAATTTCACCCCAAGGTCGCGAAACGGCATGCCGCCCGACGCGCTGACATCCCCACAGCAGCCCTCTCCACGCGGCCATCGGCCGTATGCTCAAGCTGCCAACTCTGGCCGCCCTTGTGGACGCAGCCGTCCATAGAGATCCTCCTCGACGACGTCGGCACGCCGAGGTCGCAACTCTCCTCCCGAGAGGCCAGCTTCGAAACCGCCGAACAGCAGCCGAATGTATGCCGCTACGCCACATACCCAATCGAACAGGCGCTCCGATGTCACGGGTGGTAGGCCTGGCCAAGCCAACTTCTTCCATACCCGCGTCGTGTCGCAGCATCGACCGCGCATCGCCATCCCCACCCGTTCCGGCGTGGCCGAAGACGATCTCCCGATCGAGCTCAATCCCCCGCTCGCGACAAATCCGCATCGTCGGACCCGATGTCGGACGCCGGGTTCATAGGGGGGGCCGGTCCCGATTCTTCGGCTTTACCCAGCCTGAAGCCCGGCCATGAGGATATGCTACAAGGACAGCTGCACGCCGCTGACGCCGGTCGGCACGGTGCCTGAGGCTGAAGATCCACCGCGGCTGGGCCGAGGGCTGCATCCGCTTCCATAGGCTCCGTCGATCCAAGGCCGCAGGCGAACCCGCCCCTCCGCGGCAGGATGTCCCCGCCGGGAGAAAGCCTGTGCGCAAGTGTGGTATTTTTAACAAACTCATTTCCATTCGACTCGGAAGGCGCTACGCCCACTTCCAATCACACTAAGCTGACTTCCAGTTCGGCTCGAAAAACTTCCTGAGAGGCGCCAGTGACCGAAAACAGCCTGGATTTCACGGCGATCCGCGGCGTCCAGGCGGGGACCGCCTACTACGTCATCATGGTCCCCCTGAAGGTGGTCCCCACCCTTTTCAAGTTCGACGACGAATCAATGCCGACCGCCCTCAGGGCGCAACGTACGCTGAACCGGGCGCGTGTCCCCGAAATCGCGAATTACATCACCCGGAATCCGACGGAGTACATCCTCTCCGCCCTGTGCGCCTCGGTCGACGGCGAGATCGAGTTCGAGCCGGCCTCGACGTCAGGCCACCTACGGGGTGTGGGTCGGCTGCGCATCTCCATGAACGCGACCATCCTGATCAACGACGGCCAGCACCGACGCGCCGCCATCGAGGAGGCCTTGCGCGAAAGGCCCCTGATCGGTGACGAGACCATCTCGGTCGTGGTCTTCGCCGATCGCGGTCTCAAGCGCTGTCAGCAGATGTTCGCCGACCTGAACATCCACGCGGTCCGCCCGACCAGATCGATCAAGCTGCTGTACGATCATCGGGATGCGTTGGCTGGCCTCACGCGGGAGGTGATCAATTCCATTCCTTTGTTCCGGGATTTCACCTGCATGGACAGCTCCAGCATCTCGAACAGGTCGCTCAAGCTCTTCACGCTGAGCAGCATCCATCAGGCGACTGCCGAATTGATCGGCAAGGCGCGCAACGGAGCCGTCGAGGACAAGGACCGACTGATCGCCGACAGGTTCTGGGCCGCCGTCATCGACAACATGCCCGATTGGAAGCGGGTCGGCACCCGCGAGGTCTCCTCCGCCGAACTCAGGAGAGACTACATCCACGCACACGGCGTCGCGATGCAGGCGATCGCGACGAGCGGCGCCCGGCTGCTGGCGGAATACCCGGAGGGCTGGGAAGCCAAGCTGGTGGGCTTGC
>JAKOND010000293.1 GCA_022702125.1 Burkholderiaceae bacterium | reverse complement strand
GTCGACGAAGAGCCGCGTGTTCGCACCGTTGGCGCCCACATGACCGGGCTGGCCGGGCAGCAGGTCCTCGATGCGCTCCCACTGATCGTCGCGCAGGGCATATCGCTTGAGCATCTCCGCCTCCGTTAGTTCGACCCTTGGGGCTGGGACGGAGGATAAAGTTCAATCGCTGACACGCCCTAGGGGCTTTTGGCCTCGCGCGATCGGAGCGGGGCCAACCGTAGAATCGGATGAATGTCCTATCTCGTGCTCGCCCGCAAGTACCGTCCCAAGAATTTCTCGCAGATGGTGGGGCAGGAACACGTGGTCCAGGCCCTGACCAATGCGCTCACGACCGGTCGGCTGCACCATGCCTACCTGTTCACCGGTACCCGGGGCGTGGGCAAGACGACGGTGTCGCGCATTCTGGCCAAGTCGCTCAACTGCACCGGACCGGACGGGCAGGGCGGTATCACCGCCACCCCTTGCGGCGTTTGCCAGGCCTGTACCGAAATCGACTCCGGCCGTTTCGTCGATTACACCGAACTCGACGCCGCCTCCAACCGGGGCGTTGACGAGGTCCAGGCGCTGCTGGAGCAGGCGGTCTACAAGCCGGTGCAGGGGCGCTTCAAGGTCTTCATGATCGACGAAGTCCACATGCTGACCAACACGGCCTTCAACGCCATGCTGAAGACCCTGGAAGAGCCGCCCGAGTACCTGAAGTTCGTACTGGCCACCACCGACCCGCAGAAAGTGCCGGTCACCGTGCTGTCGCGCTGCCTGCAGTTCAACCTGCGGCCGATGGCACCCGAGACGGTGCTCGACCACCTGGGTGCCGTACTGCAGGCCGAGCGCATCGAGGCCGAATCGCAGGCGCTGCGCCTGCTGTCGCGCGCCGCGCACGGATCGATGCGCGACGCGCTGTCGCTGACCGACCAGGCGATCGCCTTCGGCAACGGCAGCCTGCATGAGGACGCGGTGCGGCGCATGCTCGGCAGCGTGGACCGTGGCTACGTCTTCCGCCTGATCGACGCCCTGGCGCGCGGGGACGGCCGTACCGTGGTCGAGACGGCCGATGCGCTGCGCACCCACGGTCTCTCTGCCGCCAGCACGCTCGAGGACATGGCATCGGTGCTGCAACGCATGGCGGTGCTCCAGGCGGTTCCCGACATGGCGGCCGCGATCGACACGACCGACGACGAGGCCCGGTCGATCGCGCGCTTGGCCCGGCGCATGCCCGCCGACGAAACCCAGCTGCTCTACAGCATCTGCCTGCACGGTCGCGGGGAACTGGGCCTGGCGCCCGACGAATACGCCGCGCTGACCATGGCGCTGCTGCGGCTGCTGGCCTTCAAGCCGTCCGCGGTGCCGTCGGCAACGGACGTCGACGGCGAGCCCTTGCCGTTGCCCGTGCCGGCCGAGGAAAAAAAAAGCCTGACGCGTCCTGAGCGCCAGGAGCCGCGCCCGGCGCCTCCGATGGCGGCGGCCACGCCGTTCACGTCGCAGGCGTCGTCCGGGGCTGGGCACGCTGCACCGGTGCCCGCTCCCGAAGTGCCGCCGATCGCGTCGCCTGTACCGAATCCTGTTCCTCCCGCGACGGCGCAGGCCACGCCCTTGGCGGAGCGGCGGCCGCATGCACAGGCGGCGCCCGCAGCAGTCGCCGCGGCTTCGCCACGGCCTGCCCGGGAGATGCCCGAGCCACCTCCCTGGGAGGAGGTTCCCGACGAGGCCTACGCCAGCGACGGGGGCATGCCCGTCGAGCATCCTGCGGAGCAGGAACCGGCACCCCCGACAGCGCCGCGCCCGGGCGCGGGTCCGCGTGCCCAGCCGACCGCCCTGATCGCGCCGGCACCGCAGGCCGCGCAGCCTCCGGCGCCACGCCAGGCGCCTCCGGCTCCCCCGGGACAAAGCGCCGCGCCGCCCACGCCTGCCTTCACGCCCGACGCGGAGCATGGGGACTTCTGGCATGGCGTGGTGCGGCAGCTCATCGCGGCCGAGGCCGTGACGGCCCTGGTGCGCGAACTGGCGCTGCAGTCCCAACTGGTCGCCCGCGACGAACGGCACTGGACGCTGCGCATCGAGCGCGGTTCGCTCGACCAGCCGGTGAGCCGCGAGCGCCTGCGCGCCGCGCTGTCGGCGGCCGGCCATGCCGACACGCTGGCCATCGAGGTCGGCGTCGTCGTCGACAGCCCGGCGCGCCGCAACGCCGCCGCCGCGCAGGCGCGCCAGCGCCAGGCCGAGGAGCTGATTCGCAACGATCCCTTCGTGCAGCAGATGGTGAGCGAATTTGGGGCGAGAATCGTCCCAGGCAGCATCAAGCCGCTCCAGACCGCCTGACGACGCGCCCGTCCCCGGCAAGGGGATGCGGAACCGCGGCACATCTTCCCGTTTCAATCGACCCCATAAGGAAATCGCTTCCATGTTCAACAAAGGACAACTCGCCGGCCTCATGAAGCAGGCCCAGGCCATGCAGGACAACCTCAAGAAGGCCCAGGACGAACTGGCGACCATCGAGGTGGAGGGCGAGTCCGGGGCGGGCCTGGTCAAGGTGCTGATGACCTGCAAGCACGACGTCAAGCGCATCACCATCGACCCCAGCCTGCTGGCCGAGGACAAGGACATGCTGGAGGACCTGGTGGCCGCCGCTTTCAATGCCGCGGTGCGCCGGGCCGAGGAGACCTCGCAGGAAAAGATGGGCAAGCTGACCGCCGGCCTGCCGCCCGGCATGAAGCTTCCGTTCTGAGCGCGGCCGACCGCATCCCCCGGGCCGCGAGACGATGGCAACCGATACCGGTTCGCTCGATGCGCTGATCCAGGCGCTGCGCCGGCTGCCCGGCGTGGGCGCCAAGTCTGCCTCGCGGATGGCGTACCACCTGCTGCAGCACGACCGGGGCGGCGCCGAGCTGCTGTCGCAGGCGCTGCGCCAAGCATCGAGCCGCATCCACCACTGCGCGCGCTGCAACACCCTGACCGAGGCGGAGATCTGCGACGTCTGCAGCGATCCGTCGCGCGACGGCACCCAGTTGTGCGTGGTGGAGACGCCGGCCGACCAGTCGGCGCTGGAGCGCACCGGCGCCTTCCGGGGCTATTTCTACGTGCTGATGGGACGGCTGAGCCCGCTCGACGGCATCGGCCCCAAGGAGATCGGGCTGCAGAAGCTGTTCGAGCGCGCTGGCGACGGCACGGTGCGCGAGGTCATCCTGGCGACCAATTTCACCGCCGAGGGTGAGGCGACCGCCCATGTGATCGCCGAAGGGCTGAAGGCGCGGGGATTGCGGGTCACCCGTCTGTCCCGCGGCGTGCCGGTCGGCAGCGAGCTCGAATACGTGGATGCGGGCACCATCGCCCATGCCCTGTCGGACCGGCGTTGAGAGAACTGCAGGGTCGATCGCCGGCCAAGCGCCCCGGTTCACCCTGCATCGGCTACGAGGTTGCCTTCCACGAGGATTTTCGCCATGTTCACGACCATCCACATGACCGTCGCCGCCTGGTGCCTGGTGGTGGCGGCATTGCTGCCCATCGTCAGCGCCGGCATCGCGAAATCGGGCGGCTCGGCCGGCCAGAAGCGCTACGACAACGGACAACCCCGGGCGTGGCTCCAGCAGCAGCAGGGCTGGCGTGCCCGGGCCAATGCCGCGCAGTCCAACGGTTTCGAGAGCCTGCCGCTGTTCATCGGCGCCGTGCTGTTCGCGCAGCAATCGGGCGCATCGCAGGAGACGGTCGATCTGCTGTCCATGGCCTATATCGCCATCCGCGGGGTCTATTTGGCGGTGTACCTGGCGGACCTGCCGACCGTGCGCAGCCTGGTCTTCTCGGCCGGCCTGCTGGTGAACCTGGCGATCTTCTTCGTGGCGTGACGCGAGGGCGGACGGGCCAGACGGCCCGACGCCGCCAGTCGCACTGCGCGCGAGTCGCAGACCTGCCGCCCGGTTACTTGCCGCGTTTGCTGGCCTGCACCGAGGACTTGGCAGTCGCCACGGGCGTGGTGGATTTGCGTGCCGTCGCTTGCGCTGCGGATGGGGCCGACTTGCGGCCCGGGACGGCGGCCGTGGCCGTCTTGCGAACGGGCGCGGTGGCCGAGGCGGCGACCTTGCGGTTGCCGGTGGGTGCGGGGGCGACGGCGATGCGCGCCGGCGTGGTGGCCACGGCGGGCGAGGAGGCCACCGCCGGCACCCGCATGTTGACCGGCAGGTAGACCACCACGTCCTGGCCGGGACGGAAGACCGCGCTGGATGCCACGTCGTTCCACTGGGCCACGCTGGCGGTCATGACCCGGAAGCGCCGCGCGATGGTGGCCACCGACTCGCGCTTGCCGGCCTTGACCACGGTGCGGCGGGTGACGATCTCCGGCATGAACGCCAGCGTGGCGTTGTCCGCCACATGCGCCTGCACATCGTCCTGCATGGCGGCGGTGCGCGGCACGATGAGCGTCGAGCCGGCCTTGATCAGCATGTGGGGCGGAATGCTGTTGCTGCTGCGCAGGTCGGCCTCGGTCATGCCCACGCGCTCGGCCGCGGCCGAGACGCTCATGGTGCTGGGGGCGGTCCACGCCGTCCAGCTGGCGTACTGGCCGTCGGTGAAGGCCTCGAGGTTGCGCTTGAAGACCGCCGCGTTGTCCCACGGCAGCAGGATCTGCGGCGTGCCCGAGGCGAGGATCACCGGCCGCCGCGCGGCGGGGTTGAGCGCCTTGAAGTCGTCCAGGCTGACGTTGGCGAGCCTGGCGGCCAGCGCCACGTCGATGTCGCGGCCGATGTCCACGGTCTGGAAGTAGGGGTGGTTCTCGATCAGCGGCAGCTCGGTGGCGAACTGCTGCGGATTGGCCACGATGTTCTTGACCGCCTGCAGCTTCGGGACGTAGTAGCGGGTCTCGTTGGGCATGCTCAGGCTGACGTAGTCCGTCGGCAGGCCGAGACGCTGGTTCTTGGCGATGGCGCGCGAGACGCTGCCTTCGCCCCAGTTGTAGGCCGCGAGCGCCAGCTGCCAGTCGCCGAACATGTTGTAGAGCTTCTGCAGGTAGTCGAGCGCCGCGCGGGTCGAGGCCAGCACGTCGCGCCGGTCGTCGCGGAACATGTTCTGCTTGAGCTGGTAGTCGGTGCCGGTGGCGGGCATGAACTGCCACATGCCGGCGGCCTTGGCCACCGAGACGGCCTGCGGATTGAAGGCGCTCTCGATGTAGGGCAGCAGGGCCAGTTCGGTCGGCATGCCGCGGCGCTCCAGTTCCTCGACGATGTGGAACAGGTACTTGCTCGACCGCTCGGTCATGCGCTGGATGTAGTCGGGCCGGGTGGCGTACCACTGTTCGCGGTCGTGGACCAGGTCGGTGTCGAGGTCCGGCATGGCGAAGCCGCGGCGGATGCGCTCCCAGAGGTCGGCCGGCGGCGACAGCGAGGCCACGCCGGGGGTGGTGACATGGCCACGCGCGATGGGGGTGAGCGGGCCGCCGGGGATGACGGGCGCATGGGGCTGCAGGCCGGTGCCGTCGCCGGAGGCCGTCTTCGGAGCATCGCCGCCGGTGGTGGCGCAGCCGGTCAGGAAGAGGGCGCAGGCGAGGCTGGTCGCGGTCAGGAGTTTCATCGGAAATCGTTTTTCCATTGGCGCAGGCGGGCAAAGGCCTGCACCTCGTCGCGGGGGGCTGCTGCACCGGCATCGGCGCCCGCAGCGGCGGAATCGGCGGCCGCGGCATGGGCCCGGACGGCGTCCAGGACCGCAGGCAGGCGGCTGCGCAGGAAGGGATTGACCCGGTGCTCCAGGGCAATCGTGGAGGGCAGGGTGGGCTGCCCGCGCTGGCGGCGGGCTTCGCACTGCGCCGTGTAGTGGAGCACATCCGGGTTGCCGGGTTCCACCGCCTGGGCGAATCGAAGGTTACTCAATGTGTATTCGTGGCCGCAGCAGACGCGCGTGTCGCCCGGCAGGCGCGCGAGCTTGTCGAGCGAATCCAGCATCTGCGCCGGCGTGCCCTCGAAGAGCCGTCCGCATCCGCCCGAGAACAGGGTGTCGCCCGAGAACAGCAGCGGCGCGCCGCCGGCATCGGCGCACCAGTAGGCGATGTGGCCGGCGGTGTGGCCGGGCACGTCGATCACGCCGAAGTCGAGTCCGAGCGCGCGGACGACATCGCCCCCGGCGACCGGCGTCGCAGGCTGGGGGATGGATTCGTGCGCGGGGCCGTGGACCTCGGCTCCGGTGGCGTCGCGCAGCGCGTCGACGCCGCCCACGTGGTCCCCGTGGTGGTGGGTGACTAGAATCGACCGGAGTTGCAGCCCCAGGGC